>CALFSX010000282.1 GCA_937916515.1 uncultured Planctomycetaceae bacterium
ATGGGACGTTCGAACCGCCGAGCCGCTCCGGTGTAGCTATGAGCAAGGGCTTCGCACCGTGCCCCCATCATTTTGAGCCAGACTCAAGCAACGCATTTTTCGCGATTTACACCTCGGAATCAACCACGACCAGCGGCTTGATCTGGCCGGAATCGGCAATGTAGCCGTAAACTGTTTCGTTGCCAGTGTTGTGTCCCAGAACGGCACGCAGTGATTCTCCTTTGCGAATACTGCGGTAGATCAACATCTGAAAACGCCCGATGCGAGCCCTGAATGCTGCGGCATCAAAGCCCGTCAGCACGCGACGATCTTCCGTAACGGTAAGCCGATTCCAATCCGCGTCTGAACTGCTACGCTTGGGATTCCAGTCAAGCAGCAGTGGCAGAGTGACGCCTCCAACGCCTGAATCCGACAGCAGCAATTCTCCGTCAACACACTTGCAGTCGCCAGTGGCGTTGTACAGCCGATCGTCATTCAGCCAGGTTGGCGCAACGACAACATCAGCCACATGACTGCGAATTCGCAACTCGCGAGTAATCGAATTCGAATCAGCCGTCGTTGCCATTAATGGCAGGCGACTATTGACCGACACCGCAGAATTACAGTCACCGGCGGTGATTGAATCCGTCAGCAAGGCAAAGTGATCGACCAGCGACAGCAAAATCTGCCTGATGTGACGCACGCCTTCTGCGTTGGATGATTCCAATTCCACAAATGCCACTTCTTCATCCTGAAACCAACACGTGCAAGCCCAGTCATCCATTGAAGCGATCAAGTTACCGTCGACTTGAACCTCGGACGCCCAGCAACCAGCGATAATCCGAGCCCCCAGGGCAGCCAGGCCAACGTTGAACGTCGCGTCATTCCACGTTGCAGACAACACGTCCGCCGTTAGTTTCGTAGTTGTTCGCATTCGTGCCGAATGAGCCCAATCGGACTGGCCGCATAACGGCACAGACTTCGGCAGTTGCAACTTTTTCGAATCCGCCTTGTGAGCATCCGGCTGTTTTCCACTCGCTAAATCACCCGCCAACTTCACGACTGCCGACGGCTTGGAAAAGTCAGCCAAACCAACCGCAAGCCCCAACTGCCGAAACCCAAAATCCTGGGGAGCAGGCTGACCTAACGCAAGGCGAGCTGTGGAAACAAGCCCCGCAGAAGTACCCAGCAACACAAAACACTGAACATGCTTTCGCCATAATGCAGCAGTTGATTTACTACACCAGCTGAATTCCGTTGCGGCCGCCAACACGCTTACACGAGAAAAAGGTGCCAGCCAATGAGAAGCCGCCGAAAGCAGACTTGCATAAGGCGTGCCATCTGTGTCGGACGTTTCAGAAATTAACCGGGCCAGATTTGAACGAGCAACATCCTGCAGTTTTTTCGCATGCTTCAGTGGTTCCAACAGAATACTGAAAATGAACGGAAGTTCACAAACAGACACGGCACTAAATATCAGCGAATCGCTCGCCAACAAAAGTTCGCTCGACAGCTCAAACACTTCGCCAGCCAACCGGGCGATCCCTGTGTACAGCACAGCCACGTCTGTTGGATCAAGATCTGCGGCATAGCGCAACAGGATTTCCGTGGTAGTTAACGCGACCAATGGAGAGACACTGGCTGCGTCTTGTTGGAAGCAGCTTGCTGCAAATTCAACAATCCGCCGAATGCCAGTCGTAAGTGCTGAGCCCGACAGGTCAGACACATCGTCAATAAGCACCGCAATTTGCCGGTCCGCTTCGTCAGGCCAAACAAACCCAGCGGACCAACTGGCAACCAGCGGAACATCGCCGATCAGCTTTTGAAGTCGCTTTCCGGACTTGCCAAAGTGCTTGTGCAAAGCCGCCTGGAACTCAGCAATACTTCCAGATACGATCGCAGTTCGAAATCGCGGTTCAGCACTGTTCCGAACCACAAGTTGCTGCAGCTGTTGACTAACGTCGATCATGGCACCCTGGAAATCGATAGGTTGACGATTGAAAAATTCAGAATACAGAATTCTCCAACACGATTACAACGACTGCTTAGCAAGGCGACAGAATTAACAAAATACGCGGCAGAGTTCTTAACTTCGCGCGATCATTGCCTCTGTGAAAAAAACTGGGCGAGGATCACCAGAACCGCCATTTATCAGCACGTTATGACAAAATTGGCTACCCAAGGCTGACGCGTTCTTCCGGATAGTCGTATCGTCCGCAATCATTACTTGCCGCCATGGCCAGCAATAGCGTAATCGGACCAACTCTTCCCAGGAACATCACCACGCAGATCAGCAATCGTGAGGGTAAGGTCAGCCCCGCTGTAATGCCGGCAGAAACGCCCACCGTACCAAACGCACTGGTGGCTTCAAACAGATGGTCCAGAAATCGTTCCGGCTTCTGTTCAAAGATTACCAGAAGGCCGGTTGTGGCCATCACGATGAAGAGCCCCACAGCAATCATGGACAATGAACGAGAAACCTGAGACGCGGGAATGCAACGACCGAACAACTCCACTCGATCTCGCCCACGAAAAACGGACCACACGTTCAGTACCGTAACGGAAAACACGACTGTCTTCACGCCCCCACCGGTTGATCCGGGAGCAGCGCCAATAAACATCAGAAAGATTGCCAGCAGCTTACTTGCCGGATGCATCTTTTCGTGGTCAACGCTGTTGAATCCCGCCGTGCGAAACGTGACCGATTGAAACCAGGAATCAGCAACTCGCTTGGTAACAGAACTGCCGGCCTCTGCATGAATCGACTCCAAAGCGAACCAAAGTGTGGCCCCAAACACCAGCAGCAGCAGTGTCGACCACAGGACGATTCTGGAATGCAGGCTAAGGCGTGCCTTCTTCTTTGCGAAGTGAAACAACGGACGTCTTGAACGTCGGCTTAGTGTTTGCGTCATCCAGCGAGCCGTGTCACTGACAACCGAAAAGCCCAGACCGCCCAGCACGATCAGCAACGACAACGGCCCCCAAATTTGCCAGCGAGTTCCCAGGTTCAGAAACCCGTCGTCCTGCAGGGAAAAGCCAGCATTACAAAAAGCGCTGACGGAATGAAACGTGGCGTCCCAAATACGCTGAGGCAACGGAAGTTCCGGATGAAGTCCCAGCAACGAAATCGCGCCGATTGTTTCCACTCCAACCGTAAACAGAAGAATCGTGAACAACAGTCGTCTGGAATCCTGCATGCTTTCTGAATCAAGCATGTTCCGCAATGTGCGAGCTTCCTTAAACTGCAAACCCCGACGTCCGCTAAGCACAGCCACAAACGCGCCGAAGGTCAAAATACCAAGTCCACCAATTTGAAACAGACCGAAGATCACCGCGTGCCCTAAAGGACTCCAATAGCTGCCGGTTGGCTCAACAATCAAGCCCGTCACACAACTGGCACTGGTCGCCGTAAACAAGGCGACGTTCCACGGTGCGGTTTCCAATTCGCCGTTTGCATTGGGAGCTCGACACGCGGGCAGCTTCAGCAGCAAGGTGCCCAGAGTAATCACCACGGCGAATGATCCCACCAACAGCACGGCCGAATTCTGAGTTCTGGCGGCCAGAGCTCGGCAACCGTACAGCACTGCCAGTACTCCCGCAACGCCGATCATCAGATCGGACCACAGCACCCTGGAAGACTGCGATGCCAGTTGAGTAAAACCCGTCAAATAAATCAGCAACAGACCCAGCAGCCAGACAATCGGCACCAGCAGCCTGCCAGATAAAAACTGATCCAGCACACTGCGATTGGACCAGTTCATCACAAGTCGGATTCCGCGACTGATGCTTAGCCACGACATAGCAAGCACAACAATCGCGTCGAATTCCAGCACGCGGGCTTCGCCAACGTTGATAAACCCGGCATGTGTCAGCAGAGCCATAAACCCAACGATGGTCACGAAAACCTCCGAGACCATAAGGCGCTGCGAAAGCTTTTGAGTTCTATTGGCGGCGATCTGCTGATGCAGAGCGGAATCTTGATGTAGGTTGTCCAGCATGCTGCGGAGTTTAATGCCGGTTCAATGTTTGGTAAAAGCCGGTCGCCGGGTTACCGCCGAAAATCCGCCCGGTATTTGCCGAACAAAGCAAATTTCGCTGAATACCGCCCCGACAGTTCCTGTTTCGCAATGTATGGAATCTCGCCAGCAATACAAAGCTGCCCCCCGACTGCGAAAAGTAGACCCGCTGAATATCCAAAAACCAATACTCAATCGCGGCAGCCGCCAATCGCTTCAAGCCCTCGGCGGCGAATGTACTGTTGAACCGCAACATCGCGGCAGCAGAAACACAGCTGGCATTCGGACTCTCAGACTTTCCGCAACTAATGAAAAGCAAGCAAGACTTTGCCGGGAGATAAGATGGTGAACTTCATCGCGGAGATCACCGCTACCGCGTTGTTGTTTCAGAAATTTGCACACCAGAGAGATGTTCCGAATTTCCATCCAGCGATCAGCTCGGCAACAAAGCGAATTCCAATGGCCGAATTGAGGGAACTTAAAGAACAGAATCGAGATCAGATTGCAGAGTTCGTTGGGATGGCCCCAATCTGTGAATACAGCGGCACACATGGGTCGTGCCATGATTCCCAGGTTGCGGTGATCTGATAACGGCTTCAACAGCGCCATAGTCTGCTATCGGTTACCACACGAAAGGCCATCGGCATGGCAAATTCAAACCGATGCACCGCGCGTTTGACAACCTAACAGCAGTTCGCGCCGCACCGCAGCCAACACCATTCGGATGGTTCGAGCGAATCAATTCCGAGCTGAATTATGTAATGAACCGCTGGCCCCAGTCCTTCATGAATGGCCCCAGACGAACGTTTGTTGAAATTCAACGCCCATCTTGAAAGCCCTCAGGCACTGCTTCTTAGTGATTCGCGGCAGGCAGCTGATCGTTGCTGGCCGGTGCAGGGCAATCCAATGCGGCAAACCGAGTACGGTACAGCAACTTTTGCAGCAAGTTGGCTTTGCGAAGCATGGGGTCGTCTGGCTTGATCTGGTTCTTTTTGCCGCGGCGCGTTGACGCGACAATGGTCCCATCGTCCAACAGTTCCTCAATGACCCAGAATTTGTCCACGGTATACGAGTACGCATCGCCATGACGAGCAGGATGAACGTTGGCAGCGCGCGGCCCGGGATGAGTGCTCGTTTTGCTTTTTCGATAGACGACAAGGTCGCCAACTTGAAATGATCGTCGCATCAGATTCTTCCCTGAGCTATGGCGTGCACGCTGTCACGTCGTGTGAAAACGTAGTCTTTATGCGGATAACTTAGCGATGTTCGCCCGAAGTCCGATTTCAAGTTTCTATTGTTTCCATAGGTTTGACAAGGTTTTTTCAATATTTTTGACGGATCTTCAAGCGATCACCGCAGAAAAACGACCGTTACTCATCTACAACCCAGACTCTCTGCTCTCAAATGCCGTTGGGCAGGACATCGTTTTCCCTGCATCTGAAGCAGTCACGCAGCACGGAACAGAACCTGAATGAACATCGTTGGAATTATTCCTGCAAGGCTGCAATCCAGCCGCTTGCCGCAGAAGTTATTGCTGGCGGAAACCGGCAAGCCATTGATCCAATACGTTTGGGAGGTGGCCGTCGCTTCAAACGTTTTTTCCAAAGTTATCGTCGCAACGGATAGCAAGGCAATTTATGACACTGTCGTTTCATTCGGCGGACAAGCTGAAATAACGGCCGAACACCCCAGTGGTAGCGACCGAGTTGCTGAAGTTGTGCGGCGTTGCTGCAGCGATGCGGACTTTATCGTCAATCTGCAGGGCGATGAGCCTGAATTGGAAATTGAGACGATTCAGGCACTTGTGAATGCGATTGTTGAATCCGGCCACAACATGGCGACCGTTGCCGCACCGATCTCGGATCCCGCCATCGTTCGCAGTCCGGACTGCGTGAAAGTGGTGATCGACGACTTGAATCGAGCCATGTATTTTAGCCGAGCACCAATTCCTTACAGCCGCGACGCCAGCGTTGATGAAGCGATCGGCCAATCAAATTCGTGGTATCTGCACGTCGGTCTGTATGCTTACCGGCGGGAATTCCTGTTGCAACTTACCGAAATGCCTCCGTCGACTCTGGAGCAGCTTGAAAAGCTGGAACAATTGCGAGCCCTTCAATCCGGAACGGACATTTCCGTTGCCGTTGTCCCTCAGGCTGCAGTAGGAATTGACACCGCAGAAGACTATGCAGCGTTTGTGGCGCGGCAAAAACGTTGATATCGTAGTGTTTCTGGCAGGAATTCCACGGTTCGGTCTAACTGAAGCCAACGCTTCGGTGTACCCTGTCCAGTTAAGCGACAAGCTGACTTCTGGACAGTTTGTGGTGATTTGAGTCGGCTTCGCTGACGGGCGGAATTCGGTATTTTAGCAGACGCTTAATGCCGTGAAGGCCACAGCTTCGTTTGACTCATACCTGAAACGTGCGTCCAATTCTGTTACGCAACGGAGAGTTGCAATCAGGGAATTGACAGTTGCAGGGGCCGCCGCAGAACGGCTGCCCGAGAGTGGCTTGTTTCAGGCAACAGGATTCTATTTCCTGTTCGACGTGGACACTAATTTGTTGTCATGAGCGCACAGTGCGGTCATGTTTTCTGAGCGACGCCGGACAGAGTTCAGGTGATTGCTTGAGGCGATTGAAGGGTCTGCCCCTTCGTTTAGGTTGTAAGGAATTCAGCGTCATGGGTATCCCGAAAGTGGCGATTGTTGGTCGCCCGAACGTGGGAAAAAGCTCGCTGCTGAATTGGATGGCAGGCAAGCTACTTTCCGTTGTTGACCCAACCGCAGGCGTTACTCGCGACCGCGTGACCTGGATCGTTAACGAAGGCGAGCGGTATTTCGAACTGGTCGACACCGGCGGTATCGGTATTGTCGACAGTGACGACCTGTCTGACGATATTGAACGCCAGATTGATGTTGGTCTGCTGGAATGCGATCTACTGCTGTTTGTCGTTGACGCAAAAGACGGCATTATGCCACTGGACCAAATGGTGGCCGAGCGTCTTCGCAGAATCAACAAGCCAGTGTTGATGGTCGTCAATAAGTGCGATTCGCATCGCCTGGACCTTGAGGCTCCCAGCTTCCTGTCTCTGATATCAACCGATCAGGTTGTCACCAGCGTCAAAGGCAATCGCAACCGTGCGGAATTATTGGCAGCCATTGCCGCTCACCTGCCAGCTCAAGCAGAAAACGAAGCCGTAGAAGGCAACACGTTGCTGCAAACCCCGGAAATGCGATTAGCCATCGTTGGCCGCAGAAACGTCGGGAAAAGCACGTTCATCAATCAACTGGCAGAAACGGAGCGAGTCATCGTTAGCGAAGTTGCCGGAACCACTCGCGACAGTATCGATATTCGATTCGACGTAGACGGTCGAACATTTGTGGCGATCGACACTCCTGGAGTGCGCAAACGAAAAAGCCTTGCCAACGACATTGAATTCTATGGGCTTGTCAGGGCACAGCGCAGCATTCGCAGAGCTGACGTGGTTTTGATGTTCTTTGATGCCATGAATACAATTTCACGAGTTGATAAGCAGCTTGTGGAAGAAATATCCAAGCACAACAAGCCGTGCGTGTTTGTCGTTAACAAATGGGACCTGGCTCAAACGGAAGGCATGACGATTCATAAATGGGGCGAATACCTCGTTAAGTCATTCGCGTCGATGCGTCACGTTCCCATCGCTGTACTCACCGCCAAAGACGGACGCAATATTCGACAGCTCGTTAACCTGACGCAATCCATGTACAAGCAGGCACGAACCCGCATCAGTACAGGAAAACTGAATCGAGCTCTGAAAATTGCGATTGAAAAAAACACGCCTCCGCATCGCAAGAACAGACGCCCGAAAATCTACTATGCGTCTCAAGTTGCCATCGCGCCGCCCACGATCGTCGTCAAATGCAACGAACCAGAGTTGTTTGATGAATCGTGGAAACGCTACCTGCTGGGCTTTTTGCGAGAAGTATCGCCGTTTCAGGAAGTCCCGATTCGCATGATCATGCGTGACAGAGGTGACAGCGAAGAAAGCCTGAATCTACCTGACATTGAACTGCGAACAAACGTCTCCGATGAAGACTTCCGTAACGACTTTCCGGACGACGAAATGTTCGACAGCGGCGAGTTCGATGATGAGGAAGACGACGACGATGACGAGTACTCTCAGGAAGAACTGAACGGCGGCAATTTTCTTGATGACGACGATGATGACGATGAATACCGTCGCTTGCGTTTCGAAGATTTTCCAGACCAGCCCGATGACGAACCGAAACCTGATTAAGCCAAACAGCGGAACATCCTAACGCAGCCTGCAAAGAAAACCATGCTGCACAGAGCGGTTCGGTACACAATGATTGCGTGTGTGGCCTTGCAATTGACGCTTACAGAATTGAGCGTTGTCGGCGAAAATGCCTGAAACAGGTAAGTTTCAGCGTGGAAAAAATTGATTGCTAAAGTGGTTAAAAGTTGGCAGATCATCAGCCTGTGGGGGCCTTGGCAAAAGGCAAATCTCTGGCGATGAAGCCCCATACACAATCAGAGATGTGCAACTTAGTCACAAACCGCGGGCCTCCCACAGTTTTCGGTGTCTCAACAGCACATTTCAGCTTGCAAAATTCATCGACGAATAAGATACTCCTCGTCAAACCGCCGCCGTAGCTCAGTTGGCAGAGCGACGCTTTCGTAAAGCGTAGGTCAAGAGTTCGAATCTCTTCGGTGGCTTTGGCTTTTCATTGATGAAATCAGTTTTTCCCGACATAGCGAATCCCACACGACACCCGTTTGGCCTTTCTGTCGTCTTGGAGGTGGATTCCATGTCGAACAATAAGCCGGCGAAGCCGTACCCCGATTTCCCACTATTCACCCATAACAATGGTCAATGGTACAAGAAGATCCGAGGGAAGCAGTATTACTTCGGAACGTGGTCAGAGCCGGATGCCGCACTTCAGATGTATCTGAAACAGCGAGACCACCTATACGCCGGAGAAACGCCGCAAGACGAGGGAACAACCGTCGCAGATATCTGCGAGCAGTTCTATGCGTGGTAGTCTTCACTCACCGAGATTGGTGAACTTAAGCCAGTCACGCTCAAAGACTACGACCGCGCCTGCACCCAGTTAACGAAGTCACTAGCAGTACGCTGCAAAAATCTGTGCAGCTTCATTTGAGACCAGTTTTTGCACTGGTCGGCGTGGCGGGGTGCGTGAGCTCGCTTCGGTTGATGCGAGTTTCGGTCGCTCGAACTGTTTTGATTTGAGCATCGAGCATTCGGTCATGCTCAAATCTTCAGTTTGCCGGTAACAACCTCCTGAGCCTGACCAGGTTGAACGCGGCTGCCGCGATTTCGAATTGTTGTTTGATCTTCCAACGCCCGATGTGGCGGCTTTGACCGACGGCTCCGATACATTTCATCCCGCCGAAACATTCGTCTACTTTCTTACGGCAGCGTTGAGACAGTTCGTAACCGATCGTGGCCTGCCGTTTCTGCATTCTTTGGAGAGCGTTCGCTCGTCTTTGCTGTTTCAGGTTTTGGCTTGATGGATGTCATCGCGCCGTGAGGAATGATGCCTCGCTCTTCAAGAGCCAGATATAGACTGCCATCGTCATAGCGCTTATCAGAACCCATCGTCGCGGGATGACGACCATATTGCTGCTGGAAACGGTCCGTCATTGCGATGCCCGCACGCGTTTCGGCGTTTCCGTTGGCGGCGTTCATGGCCACCGCCATGTTTAGCCCGCTGCAGTTCTCGGAAACCGCGTGGGCCATGTGAGCCGGCTGTGCAGGCTTGCCTCTTCCATTGCGAAACAGAAGTGCTTTCGGATCAGTGGTACTGGCGTGAGTTTCGTTCGAATGCTTTTGGCCGTGCCAATCGATGTCCAGATTTCAAGGTTTGAGGCCGTTGCCGCTACTGCCTGATGGCCGCTCTGAGTCAGAAGAATGGTTGCGCTAATCGCCTCGGTCGACCCTGGGCTGGAAACTTTTTGTGGAGGCGCAACTTTCAATGATCTTCCCATCCACGCTGAAGTGATCGCTGCAAAGATTCGCGCTGATCGTCTGCTCTACGATCGCATCGAAGAACACGGTGATGATCTGATGCTCGTCAAGATGCGGCCGATTGTGAACATAAGCCGTCGCGGCGAAAAATGCGTCGGCAGGATCCAGATCAAGAATCCACCGAAACAGCAAATCAGTTTCGATGCGTTTCAACAACTGTTTCTCGCTGTGAATTGTATACAGTGCCCGCAGCAGCAACGCCTTCACCAGAACTTTCGGACGAATACCCGGTCATCCAAAATTCGGATCGACCTGATCAAGCAAATCACTCATTCCGAGCAGAATCACATCGACGCCTTTCCTCACATCAGGCAATGGATGATCGCCGCGAATTCGGGATTCCACATCTATCGTAAAAAACGACCGCGGCTGAGCTTCCTGACGTCCACGCATCTCGTCTTCTCCGAATCAAAATCAAAGAAGACCCTTTAAACCAGAATTCACGGACGTCCAGGCCAATGCGACACTGTTGCAGCGTCCTGTTAGGGTATGCTGCAGCCGGATGGTCGCCTTTCGCTCTCGCGAAAAACAACTACATCGTGATCGTGACGGGGCCGAGTTCTGCGGCTCGACGAGACCAAGGTTCCACATTCTGCGAACGAAATCGAGATGTGGAAGTTCCAACTGCACAGCGGGTACTCGCGAGATTCTGGAATCCAACTGCGAGACTTCAAACAGTTAAGCCTCCCCAAAAAACGTGCGGATTTTTTTGCCAGTGCCAAATGCGTTTCCAAGGCCTAGGCGGTAAATGCCGCAGGATGATAGGTTCCATCAACTGACGATCTCGCAATCGGCTTTTGCCAGTCGTCTGTACAAGTCTCGACGCCGTTTCAACGGCCACCAATCGTAAAGAAACGTCTGGATCGGCTTCCAGTTGGCAACCCAACCGACGATAATCAAATTCTCTTCGATAGCGCTCGAAAGCGGCCCATCTCCCAATCCTGTATGGACCATCTGGCTGGCGAACAGACAAATCAACAAAACGGGAATTCCGATCGACAGACACCAACGTCCGTTTCGAAAAAGTTCTTTTAGATGGCTGTTTCCCTGTGCAGCACGATAATCAAAATAGCGAGCAATGGCGACGTCCACCCCGATGCCTTTGGTGACTTCATCGGGCGGCAAGTGCACAAGAATGCGGATTGGCTTATTGACGGGAAGTTCGCGCGCCCAATCGATAATATAGTCTTCGGCTTCTTTATCGAGGTCACGCTCCAGAAACGGCGACGGATCAAACGAGTTAAACAGTTGCTCCAGTTTCAGGAGACGTACTTCAATTGTCATGGACTTGTCTGTCATGGTCGTGCAGTTGCCCGGGTCTTTCGGTGATGAAGTCTTGTCAGGGAGTGAACTGAATTTTTTTTATCCTACGGGAACAACAAATCCGCCGTTACTTGTCGTTTTGTGGCGAAATCAGCAGCAACGCGACATGTGACAGCCATCCCTTCGGCTTTGTCATCAACAGGATCAGTATCAGAACTTGGATGATGCTGATGGCGAAATCCATTTTCAATCCTGATTTTGCACAAGGCACGGGAACCAGCCAACCTAACCACGCATCTAGCCACGGCGACTCATTAAATGATAATGCCGAGCCTGCCTAAGAGAGAAGTGATTTGGAGGACATTGGACCGGAGCGCCGCCGCGATGGAGGAACGTCCAGAAGATCTTGATAGTTGCGTTGCGAATGAGGCTCATAGCGAAAGCCGCCTGGCCTGTTCGGATGCGGCTGAGATCTTCTCGGCAGGTGACGTCTTTGCCCCGGAGTAATCGGTTTGCGATTCCCCAGCGGTCGCGCCACAGACCCAGAAGTTGGTCTGCTGTAGAAGATTCCACTAAGCGATTCGTGATCGCATAGGCAACCGTTGTTCGTGTTTCGCCCTTGTTTGTGATGGTCCGTTCAAGTTATAAAAACTGACGCAGACCGGGCCAGTCACAGGTGTTGGTTCCCATGCTGGTGGCCGTCTAAGTACGCCGCTCAACGCGACCACGACTTTTCTCAAGCGTGCTTGTCGTACAGCTTGCTTCACACGCTTTGCGCTTGGCATAGGGGGTCCCTGGTGAGCTCAAGCGCCGGGCCTTCGGGAATCACGAAGGCTTAAATGGCTTCTTTGTGAAGTGTTGGCTGATTGTCTTTCACGAGAATAAGATACTCACCGGGTTTGCTTAGAATCGTTTCGCAGATGTCGCGATGGCAGAACCCCGTATCGCCGACCACCGTTTTTCCCTCTAAAACAAGAGTTTTGAGGAACTCAACGGCCGCCTTCGCTTCGTTGGTGTCGGACGCGATCACAGTTTCAGATAGCACGCAGCCGGTGTGTTGATCAAGGGCCGTGAGAATCTGCATCGTGCGAGCGTGATCGCTGCGTGTTCATCGCAGGACCTTGCCATCAATGATGATTCCTGCAGCTTCGTCTTCCAGATCCAGCCCCAGTCCTTCCGTGATCCAGGCATTGAGAGCCCACTCAAGTTCAAGCGGGCAAACCTCGTTTATCAGCTCTCGTTAGCAGTTGACACAAGGCGGTTTCCGAGTCCCTCCAAACGCATGCCAGAATTCAATCGGCAGTAGTCGAACCCAGTGAGCGACAGATTCGTAGCCTTTAAACTTACACCGCATTGCTGCAACAACAACCGCCGGCGTGGCCGAAAGTGAATGACGCCGTCCCTTGCGCCCGCGAGAATTGGGAACTCGTTGCAAGTATTGCAACAGACCGGCGGGCAAAGTTTTCAACACACATCTCCATGAAAAAACTTACAGCCATTTGTACGACCGAAATCCAACAAGCGCCCAGACTGCCATCCCTAGCGCAACATCCATACCTGCATCTAATGAGTTGCCGTGGAATACGACCACGTTGAAAATTCCCGAAATGACTCGCCGCGAGACATGAGTCCCGTTGCCAGCCCCCCAATTACGAAACGTAATTTTGGCCTGCACCATTAACGCTGGCTCCAGATCCGGGCGGCCATCGCCGGCAAACGCCACAGTGCCGTGGTTTTGCTGAACGTTACGAACCACTTCACATTTTGAGATTCCGGACTCCCGGAAAAAAAACGACGACTGCGTTGGCAGCTGCATCTGTAATCCATGTTCTGCCGAATACTCACCGAGATTCGTGTGCAGTTCGATATGCAGATTGTGTTGTTTGAAGAAGCGTTCGATTTACCACCCACACCCATTCAAAACGATGACGACGTTCCCCCCTCGATCTTTGAGTCGTTGGACTGCCGTTTCTGCAAAAGCATCAAGCTCCATCGCGTCAAGCACGCGTTCCATTTCCGCAGGGTAAGCCTCTTTTCGAAATGGGAGTTGGTGCGTAGTATTGGTCGAGTTTGACGGAACGTTTTTCGGTTCAATTTGGAGGAACATCGGTGAGCAGTATTCCCGCGGGGAGCCTTTTGGCTTACTTAGCCGAGGTTTCCGATCCACGCGGGCGACAGGGACGACGCCATCCATTAGCAGCTATGCTGGCTGCGACAGTTTGTGCCATGCTCTGCGGAGCTCGTGGCTACACAGCGATTGTTCAGTGGCTCCACCCTCAGTCGGTAGACACTTGGCATCAGCTGGGTTTTACCCGTATTCCTCCCAGGAAGACGTGTTTTGAGAAACTTTTCGCTGCATTGTCTGCAGAGTCGCTTGAGAAGGTGTTGGCGAAGTGGATCGAACAGGGCTTGAAGGTGTCTGTGGAAACGGAACTTCAGGCGGTGGCGATCGATGGAAAGACGTTGTGTGGAACGCTGACTGCGCATCAGCGAGCCATACGCTTGTTGGCGGCACTCGATCAGAAGACAGGCTGTGTCCTCAGTCAACGGGCAGTTGATGTAAAAACCAACGAGCACAAGGAAGCTCTGGCTCTACTGAAGTCGCTGGTTTTGAAGGGACGTGTTATCACGGGCGACGCGATGTTCTGTCAGCGTGAAGTCTGTGAACAGATCGTCAATGACGGTGGTCATTACTTCTTCGTCGTCAAGGACAACCAGCCAACGCTCCTTCAGAATATTCAGTCGGCCTTCGCAGAAACGAAGGCCTTTCCCCCCCTGGATGCAACAACAGTTTGAAGCGGAACGACAGACGACGGAGAGTCTGGAGAAAAGTCGCGGTCGCATCGAACGTCGCCGACTGATCAGCACGACAGCGGTCAATGAGTATCTGCAGTGGCCGGGGACAGCGCAAGTCTGCCAGATGGCGCGAACGGTGACTCGCGGTACTGAGACAACCATTGAAGTGCACTACGCCATCGCCAGTGTGCCTCGATCAATGGCGGATGCGTCGCAACTGTCGGCGTGGTGGCGAGGTCACTGGGGAATCGAAAACAAATTGCACTGGGTGAGAGACGTCACTTTCGGCGAAGATCACTGCCGAATTCGGACGGGCACGACTCCCCAGGTTTTCAGCGCGTTCCGAAACACGGCGATCAGCTACCTCAGATCACTCGGCACCACAAATATCGCCGCCAAACTCCGAGAAAATGCCCTCAAAGTCAACCATCTTCTAGCCAACCTTGGCATTGTGTAAGAAAGGCTTACCCTGGTAATTTCCGGCATGCCAGCGCAGATCCGTTCAAAAATACCCGTAATGCTTCGAAGTGCGTGATCTGCTGTCGCGTATCAGCATGCTATGGCTTCAGATCCTCCGTAGAAAGCAGCAGTTCGACAGCGCACGTATAGAAATCATGCTGCGTCATGGTACCGTCAATATCGGAGACGAATATTTTGCCAAACGCCATTCGGCTCACTCTTGTTCTCGGTGCGCTGCAATTTGCTCTGCGGTCCGTCGTTGACTTTTAATGCGCCGCAATCAGCACATTATTGATCGTAAGCACTTTGATCAGAATATTCAGCGACGAGCAGGATGCGTTCTTGAATAGATCACCGAATGTATCGCCAACACCGGCACTCTTCGTCAGAATGCCGACGACGAACGAGGCCGCCTGCAAGAATCCCTGCGGGTTTGCGACGAGATCAGCCAATCTGCAGTGGTAATCTCCCCGCTACCATACAAGGTGTGCGGAATCACTCCCTGTCATAATTTCCTTCCATTCGTGGCAATGAGCACATGCCATCAATTAGTTCAGCCAGTCCCGCACTGCAAATCAAGACGCACGATTTTTGCTAAGCAACGTAGCGGATTCGACTCTTTCGTCGGCCTTGCCAGCAGCACAACGTCGGCAAATTTGATATCGTTCAAGCCACACCCTGGCGCAACGCACAGGAAAGAGCTGTATTGACTACTCGCCGAGTTTCATGGAAAAATATAGTCCTCTCAGCGGCAGCCCTGACATCGCTTACACTATTTGTCATGGAATCGCCTCTGGGGATGGACGCGCCGACCAGAGTGGTTGGTGTGGTTTTGGTGACCGCGGCAACGCTGTGGGTGACCGAAGTGGTCCCGCTGTTTGTCACCAGCTTCGTCATCCTGTTCCTGAACCTGGTCTGGCTGAGACCGGTCCTTGAACAGGCCGGGCATTCCGTCGACGGTGGCGTTTTCCTGACGCCGTTCTTTTCGGATGTTGTCCTGCTGTTTCTGGGCGGGTTCGTTTTGTCATCAGCGCTGCATAAGTTCCAGCTTGATGATCGCATCGCTCGCGCGATTATCTCGCGAACCGGACGTACTGTTCCTCGATTTCTGTTTGGGGTAATGGCCGTCACTGCCGGACTTTCGATGTGGCTTAGCAACACAGCCACAGCCGCGACGATGCTCGCCCTGTGCCTGCCCGTTGTGGGCAGCCTTCCCCCGGGCGATGCCTACCGCAAAGCCATCGTGCTTGGCATTGCCTTTGCCGCAAATCTTGGCGGCCTCGGGACACCGATTGGAAGTCCGCCCAATGCAATCGCTCTGGATTACATGCGACAGGCTGGCCTGGCACCTCGCTTCTGGATGTGGCTGGCGATCGGATTACCGGGCGTGGTGGTGATGCTGGTGCTGAGTTGGGCGGTGTTGCTGTTTTGCTTTCGAGGACAACAGGACGAAATCGGTGTGTCGTCTGAGCAACCCACCAATGGAATTAACCGACGTTCGTTGGTCGTGATCGGTGGTGCGTTGACGACCGTCGTCGGATGGATAACGACGGAATGGCATGGTTACTCTGCTGGCACCGTCGCACTGATCCCGCTGTTGTTGTTTTTCGGGTTGAAGCTTCTGAACGTGAACGACCTGCGTGCGTTGTCGTGGGACGTGCTGCTGGTGATGGGAGGCGGAGCCTGTCTGGGAGTTGCGATCGACGTCAGTGGAATGGACGAGTGGATCATCGGGAACCTGCCGTTGCAAAGTTCAAGCGTCTTTACCGTGATGGTTGTGTTCGGAACTCTTGCCGTCGTAATGTCCTCTGTCATGAGCAACACGGCAACAGCCAACCTGTTACTGCCGATCGCGATGGGACTGAATGTGTCCTGTGTCACGCCGGTGATGATCGGGGTGGCGTTTGCATGTTCACTGGCCATGCCACTCCCCATTTCGACGCCACCGAATGCGATGGCGTTTGGGTCTGGCGAGTTGACCACAGTCGATATGTTGAAGCCAGGTTTGTTTATTGCTGTCGTCGGAAGTGCGCTGGCTTTCACAACGGGATACTGGTGGTGGGATATCGTGGGATTGTTTTGAGCGAACGCTTCGATCCGCAACTGCAGCAACAGGAGGCGATTTTGATGGAAGTACACATTCAGAGATGCGAAAAATGCCAGTCCACAGCCGTCACGAACCTGCTGGTGCGTGAATCAGGCCAACCGCAGACGGTTTACGTGAAATGCGTTTCGTGCGGAGAATTTGTCGCCCGATATCGACTCAGTGAATACTACCATCACGGGGAAGGCATAGAGTCGTGGCTGCGTTCACAGGGTTCGGCCGCGCCCGAAAGCGGACGAGATTTCCTTGGCGAATTCGAACGAGTCAAGACGGCCGCCAATGAGGGATTTGCCGCCGCGAATGCCAGGCTTGAGGAGCAACAGCAAGCTGACGAACAGGCGTCGCCAAGTGAATCTGTCGAACGTTGACGGCAACGACTTAGCTGAATTACCGTCGTGTCGCCATGTAGATCAGTCCCAAAAGTACGAGCAGCAGCATGGTCCACACGATGACGGCGATCCGCGTCGCCTTTGTGGCGCGTTCCGTTTCCCACCATGTTCGCGGGCGGAGTCCCTGAGCAAAAAACGTCAATACGCCCGAAAGATTCACGCAAATCACATTCGTGGACACAAGCATCAGTGCTCCACTTGCAGCAGCGTATTCGCCCGATGCGAGCAGAAGCCCAAACACGGTAAACGGCGGCAGCAGCGCGACGGCAACCATGACTCCAATCAATGCCGACGGAGCACCACTCGTAAACGCCAGCACACCTGCGCAACCGGACGCTAACGCCAAAATGATATCGCCGGCGGAAACGTGAGTCCGTGAAGTGATTGCGTCAATCTCCGGACTGATCGGAAGCAACAATCCAATTGATACCGAAGCACACAAAGCAACGGCAAGCCCCACAAAATTTGTCTTCAATGACTTCCGGATCAAGTCCACATCGCCCAGCGTCGTCGCCAGGCACAGCGACATATTGGGACCCAGCAGCGGAGCAATCACCATGGCGCCAATCAGCACGGCGGTGTCGTTTCTGACCAAACCAACGGCGGCAACCACCGTAGCCAGAATCACCTGAATCACGAAAATTCGTGAGACTTCTGCGCTGTCTACGATGTCGTGATAGATTTCTTCGCGACTGATTCTGTCCGGTGATTTCGCTGTGGGAATCTCATCCGGTTCCGGCTGTTTGGGTCGCGGAATGGTCGCTTCAACCGGCAGCATAATGATGCGAAAGACTTCGGCTTGGCCAACTGCGTCTGCAGATCGTCCAGCATTCCATCCGCTCGTTTTGTATCCACCAGCAGCCGAACCAGCACCAGGCGGTCCGTCAACGGAACTTCCCAGCGGTCCAGCACATCAAGCGAATGTTGCAGGTCGTCCAGCGAATCCACTGCCTCAGCAGGCGCCGTGAATTCAATCAGTCGAAGTGGCATGTTGTAATTCCATCGAGAGATGAACCCCGTTTTTCTTGCTTTGACCAGTGAACCTCATGACGTCGCGGCACAAAGAACCTGCGATCGTATGGTTCAGTGCTAAAGACGTATATTCTCACTGGATTCGTTTTCCTTTTCGTGTTTGCGAGCCAATTCCTGCATATCAACGCCGACGTCCTCTTCGTCGACGATCTCTTCACCAATCAATGATTCCAGTACATCCTCCAGTGCAACGATACCGACGACTTTGCTGGAACTCTGACTTTAGGAGGCATGATGTCGCGGTCAACTTTGCGTGTCGCAATTCGTTAGCTCTATGTCGCATTCTATCCTCGACACGTGGGTCGTAGACGCAATAATAGCTCGCATCTATTTTGAATTCTCAGACACTCCGTGCACGTCGCATGGTGTTCATCCGGAAGCGTAGTGACGGCATCGCAATTACTCAGAGCTCTTAATTTGATATGTTCCGTTCTGGGGAACGTTACATCTTTGCGGGCTGACGCCAATCAGCAGTCGCCGGCGCCAGACCAGCTAGATTCCTCTGAAAAGCAGATTCGTCCGCTGATTGAGAGGCCGTGCTATCAGTGCCACTGTGCAAACGCGACGCGAGTATCAAGCTGCTCACGCGTAGACTTTCTGCCGATCAAACGGCACTGAGGCCAGCTGCAAATGCAGCTGGCCTCAGTTGAAATGATCTATTCAAGCAAAAAAATCAACTTCCCGTCGCGACATCAAAATTCGACGTTGTATCGCTTTGTCATTTCGCGGCGAATTTCGGTTGTGGCATTATCAATCAGATCCCAACCTTGAATCTTCACTGAGGATCCTCTGGCGACAGCATCTGTACGTGCATTGCCGGCGTCCACGACACGTGATCTCGGGGAGGAGTAGTTATAGTTGTCGTAACCATAACCGTAGCCTCCGCCGCTCATTTCGTTTCTTGCCGCCATGCCGCCTTCCAGGTTTGTCATCTTTCGACTTCCGGACATCACTCGCAGAGTTTCAGTCAACTTCTGTCCGTAATCAAGCAGGTCGTCATCGACATGCAGGATGGGCAGTTGATCAATCTTGGCCGCATAGCGATCAGTCCAGTACGCATCCGAATTATGTGATCCACCCTGTTGACGCAGGTCTTTCAAGTACGACTGCGTCGACTTGAAGTAAGCCAGAGAATTGGCAGCCATATCATCGCCAGTGGCTTCTTCAACGTTTGTGTCTTTCAGGCTGCTGAACTTGGTGCTCGGCGGTTCCATTAGACTCAGCACTCGACGAAGGGCGTCCATTGTCAGTTCGCCTTCGATGATAATTGACTTATCAAAAACAGAAAACTTAGCCGAATCCAAACCCGGCAACGACATTTGACGTGCTTCCAAAGCCCCAAGTACCAGTGCCTTTGCAACGGTCTTGTTGAAGCTGACTGGCTGCGAGAAGTCGATTTTAGTCCTGGCGGTCGCTTTGTCTGTAAAGGTGATCTCCATAACCATCCCGCGCAAGCCAGCAATCAGTTCTGCAGTCGGTTCAAAGTCAAGGTTGTGTTTTTTTGCGAACTCAGATTGTTCCAGATGCTGTGTGACACGACGTATCTGAAGTGCATGTTCACTGTCCAATGCCAACACGATATGTGGCTTCAGATTTATTCCAGCAAATGCCACAGCAAGGTAATCAGACTTCTGACTTGCCTGACCTGACTTTTGCGACGAGATCCAGCCAGCAACAGCCTGTCGATTGGCCGGTGCCTGCATCGCGAGATCATTTTTTCCGGCCATCAGAACATAAGCATCGCTCGGCAGCCAAACGACATCGACATCACTAATCTTGTCGACGTAACCGCCTTCCGCCCTGGCAACCAGCTTCAACGGAATTGG
The DNA here is from genome assembly GCA_937916515.1 of uncultured Planctomycetaceae bacterium. Lineage (GTDB taxonomy): Bacteria > Planctomycetota > Planctomycetia > Planctomycetales > Planctomycetaceae > Fuerstiella. The sequence goes on from CALFSX010000282.1 coordinate 19,910, forward strand.
CTCAGTCATGCTGAACAACGAGACGTTCCAGCTTCGTTGGAAGTTGCGAACGATATCAAAATTGGCAACTGACAGAACTTTGTCTGCTTCAGGCGGAAGGTAAAGCGGGCGATCTGAGCCACCCTCTGTTAACTTCCGGCCCCAGCCGTTCTTTTTTGCAATTGGCGTTGTGAGAGTCTTTGCAACGTCGATTGCCATGAACGCATTGCCTCCTGCAGGAACCTGATCCCACAGTTCGTTAAAGTCCGACGCAACACACGTGGCGGAAATAAGCAGCGCCGGCAGCACCAAAATACTTGATCTCATAACTCTTCCTCGGGCCCAAAACAAAAGTTGTCACTTAGTAAGTAATTGAAGTCTGCAATCAAGACAACGCGGTGTTTACAAAGTTGTCTGCTCAAACGACTGTTAGTAGTTCATTTGGCGTATCGCTCCCGGCACGAAGCCAGGATATTTCTGAGCAGCCATTGATGAAGCCTGTCCGCTGTTTCCAGCCGGTATGACCACGACCATCGGTCGGGCCTGAACACCCGGACGTGGAAGCATCTGCACCTGCCAGACATTTGTCATGCCGGAATTAACGGCCATCATTCCAAGTTGCATCAACTGAATCTGCCTGTCGATCTTCGCTTCTGCGGCTTCGTTTGCTTTATCGCGTTGATATTCTGCTGCGGATGCCTGAGCCAACAAGCTCTCGCGCGCCTTCTCCTCTTCCTGAGTGGATTCAGCTTTCCATGTCTGCCAACCTTCTTTCAGGACTCTCTGCTCAGGTTCAGAAAACATGAATAGCGGAACGGCGATTTCATCGCCGTTACTTAGTTGCATCATCACACCATCGACCGTAAATGACTTTTCTTTCCCACGCAGCTTGCGGCCCCAAAGTCGCAAGTCCTGTTCTGATTTCACAGACTCATCATCGAACTCAGCAACAATCCGTGGAATCATCTTTCGATAGATTTCGTCAAGTCCGGCAATGCGATTCTTGTTAACTCTGATTCCACCGTTGTCATAATCCACGCTGATCTCTTTGGAACCATATCCTTTGACGCGGCCGCGAAATTTAAAACCTTCGCGTCCGGTCCACGTGTGCATTTCTTCCGGTGCAAACGCTTCCGGCTGCTGAGCAATGTATTCCTTGATGAACGCCTGATCCGTTTCGCTAAGCTGACTAACGATATAGGCTTCCAGATTGCCTCGCTTGCCCCGGACGACAGCCGTTTCAGCACTGGCGGCAATCAAGTCTCCGGAAAACTTGTGCTTACCGGTCGCGTCGGACCATTCTCTTGCAATCGCACATTGCCACGGAAGACATGAAAGAGCAATTGCCACAACTAAGGCGAATCTGGAGGGCATGAATATAGGTCTCAATCCAAAGCTTCTTTTAGGCATCCAGCTCGAATGAGTGCCCCCTCCTGTGGGCAAAGTGTTGTGATGGTCCGGTCTATTCTCAATCGAAATGCAAGGTTTGCAAGCGCATAGGACCAACTAATCGAATGATTGTCGTGGGGGGGATGATCACTTGGCCGGTTCGTAAAACTGGCGTGTTTATGAATGTTTTGGAATTGGCCAACTAAACAGGTTCGGCAATTCCTGCCGAGTGGTGGCAGCCCAGATTCCTTCGAAAACTCCGCCTCATTGCCATAACCGGCAGTACTGCTCGATTCGGCAACTGGGTGGGATCGAAGTTATTGTTTACGATATTGAAAGATCGCTCTCGTCACCGAAAACACATCTGATATGACGTTGGCCACGTGGCAGATCGTCAATTGCTTGGATGGATCCAGGAGAGTGAAAATGAAAGTTGTGGACAAAGGCGCGCAGCCAATTCACCTTAGCTTCCGTAGGTGCCTGTGTTTAGCCACTGCTTTTCTGTCTTCGTTCGCCTTTGTCGAACGAACTCCTGCTGCGGACCAATCCCAACCCTGCGGTGAATCGGCGTCTTACCACGTTCAGAGCGGGTGTGGCGAAGACACTTGCGGCGAATCGCTTTTCGGCTGCATCTCTCCTCTGTCCTCGCAGACTCTCTTCGGAGACCTTGGAGGCATTCGGCCCTCCCTGGCAGATTCTGGCATTACGTTTCAGGCCAACATTGCTCAATTCTATATGGGCGTTGTGAGCGGCGGTATAGACCAGGGTGGACGATATTCCGGGCACGGAGACTACGTCGCCAACATCGATGGTGACAAGCTGTTTGGGATGAAAGGCATGTTCGTCAAACTTCGGGCGGAACATCGCTTTGGCGAATCCATGGCTGGCGCATCGGGAGCATTCTTTCCTCCCAACGTGGCCGCGGATCTTCCAGTAGCCGACAGCGAAAATCTGTATTTGACCAATGTGTTATTCACCCAGATGTTATCGGAAACATTCGGCGTGTTTGCCGGAAAGCTCGATACCCTTGACGGTGACCAGAACGCCTTTGCCAGTGGCCGAGGCATCAGCCAGTTTTCAAACGTCGCATTTGTCGCGACGCCGATCGGCCTGCGTACCACGCCCTATTCCACTTTGGGAGCTGGGTTTGTAATTCTGAAAGACCTCGAACCGATCTTCACATTTTCCGTCCTGAACGCCACTGATACCGCGCGTACTCCAGGAATTAGTGAGCTGTTCAATGACGGCGTCGTGCTTGTGCCGGAACTCAGACTGCCGACGGAATTCTTCGGACTGCCGGGACACCAGTTGATTGGCGGTACATGGAGCAGTCGCAATTATGTAAACCTGACTCAGGATCCTCGAATCATCCTTCCTAACGTCCCCATCGGCAGGCAGACAGATTCATGGTCGTTGTATTACAACTTTGACCAGTTCCTGTATGTCGATAAGCACAACCCAAAGCGAGGCTGGGGACTGTTCGGTCGTGCTGGAATTGCTGACGAGGCGACCAACCCAATTGGCTGGTTCTTAAGTGGCGGTATTGGCGGAAACAGCATGATCCCTGGACGAGAAGACGATACGTTCGGTGCGGGCTTCTATTACTTGGGCACAAGCTCAAAGTTGGCGCCGATTCTGACAACGGCACTGGGGGGAATCGGTGACGGTTATGGAACTGAGTTGTTCTATAATATCGCCGTCACAAAGTGGTTTAGCCTGACGGGGGACGCCCAGTTCATTCAGCCTGCTCGCAAGTCAACGGATTCTTCAGTGCTATTGGGGATGCGTGGCGTAATCAACTTCTGATTCAACGAACTCAGAACAGCAAGTGCAAAGGCGATCGCGCCAACGCCCGAAAAGATCTGAAGTTCCTTCCGCAGTTCTTAGGATTGCCGCCAGAAGCTAACCAGGATCGTGTTTCAAACAGCGGAGTTCGGTGCCATCACTTGCCGCGCAGGGGCTGAGCAGGCCGGACTGTTTCTAACAGCGAACGCCACGAGCGGCTACAGATTCCAGCCCCCCGTCTTTTCCTTCGTTCCGCGATTATTAACTGGAACGGCACCTCCGCCCATAGCCAGTCCACCGACCGCGTCTTTCGAACAGTCCGCAATGGGCTGCAGACTCAAGGTTACTCTGCCTCTCTTGCTCAGTGTCGGCACCCCTGTGACTAAGCCGCAAAAATCACTGGACGAACGCAATCGCCGTTATGATTTTCGCAATCAACGAATCTGTGCCCGGCATGAGTTGCGAGCCGTGAATTGGCAGTCATAAACATCGCGTATGTTTTTCAGCAAAATGCTGCCCTGAAAATTCATCCGCCTTCAAATGCGTCATGTGTGCGCTCAGCCAAACAATGCGACCACGCCAGTCACCAACTGTAACATCGGCCCCCCCAATCTTACGTCCGGTATGACAAATCCGTCTTCCCTAATAAGTCAACTGTGACAAATCGCCGCGTGTTGAGTTCAGTTCCAGACAGACTTCGTATGGACTGAAACGCACCGAATGGAGCTTGCCTGATTTTGGCCTCGTTCTGACCGGACTTGATCAAGCTGCCCAAATCATATGACCGTTCAACCCGAAGCAAGCT
>CALFSX010000283.1 GCA_937916515.1 uncultured Planctomycetaceae bacterium
CATTTCATCAATGATATCCAGGGGGAAACGGGTATCCGGACACGCTGCTAGTGGGAATGCCTCATTGATTAGATTGAGCATCACACACAAGCCGCAAGAATGTGAGGAGCAGCCAAAGCACTCGATGCTGAGTCGATACCTTTTCCCAGGGAGTTCTTGACGGCACCGCGTCTGGTCTGATTGGAACTTTTCGCGACGGTCCCCAAGCCGCCTGATTATCTCAGACTCTTTTGCGTTTATCGCCTTTTCAATTTCGCAAAACGATTGGTACGCCTGAAACAGTAGCTCGCCAGTGGCGGGTAATATGTCCCCCCCGTCAACAGATGTGCCGATACTAAAGTTGAGTAAGAACGTCTCCAAGAACACTGATGATTCGCTAAACGATTTCACAATATCAACCCCTGTTTGGTTGACGCCTGTAGAGAAAATTACGCGGGAAACGAGTATAGAAATCTCGCTTATCGGGAGCTACCCTATCCCGCGTTGAACACAACCTATTTACTAGCCGATCTTCCTGGCGACTTCCACAGCTCGATCAATTGAAACCTTGGCGTATCTTTCGGACATTGAAAAGTCAGCGTGCCCCAGCGTTGCTTGAACATGCTCAAGCCCAAATTCTCCGCGAACCTGGTGCCCCAACGCATGACGTAGTTGATGTGGTGTGCATGGCTCGACCTTTAGCTTCTGGCATGCCCGCCGAACTGCTGTCGTATAGCTGTCGCGCCGCATCTTGAACACACGATCTTGGTTCTTCAGTTTCTTCATTCGGCGGATCAAAATTGCTTGTGCCTGCTCGCCAATGGCAATTACACGACTATGGCCATGGTGTTCGGTTTTGTGTCCGTCAACGTCAAACAGCCAGACCGTGTCTGAAGTGTCCAGGGCTTCTGGAGTCATCTTCAGAAGCTCACCAGCTCTTGCCCCAGTCAATCGCTGAACATCTATAAGATCGCGAACCAACTGGCTTACATGTGGTCTAACGGCCTCAATCTGCTTAGCTGTGGCTGGAGTTCGTGCGGGGTTATCTTTTGCTTCAGAACGCCCTGCCAGCAGTGGTGCAACCGCCTTCAGTTTTTGAAGCGTAGCAGGTGACACTAGCTCGTTTTCCACTCCCCAGCGGAAGATACTGCGAATGCGCCCCGTGCTCTTGTTGGACGTTTTTCGGACCCACCCGGAATCAACGTACTTCTGCCGAACCGCCTTCAGCATGGTCGGACCGAATTCGTCAACGGGATTGAATCCGTACAGCTCGACCAGTGGACGGATAGCTGCCTTCATACAGTGGATTTCAGACGTTGGCTTGCCGTCCTTGCGATAGTGCTGGTCAGCGTGACGCATAAAAGCGAGAACCAACTCATTAACGGTCGGTCCGTTTTGCGGTGCCCCTGGCTTAGCAACGAATGGATCAGCAGTTGTGCCGCCGACGACTTGAGCAACAACTTGCCCATAGCGAATTCGGCTTTCCTCGGTGCCATACTTGCCAAGATAAACGGTCTTTCCGTTGACGTAGCAACGGGCTTGACCAGTCGGTTTGTGGTGTCCGTAAGTCGGTACTTTGGGCTTGTTCATCAGTGCGGTTCCTCAAAGGTAGGTAGTAACTACCTACGAAAATCAAGGTTTTCTGCCGCACTGAGGAACGCCCTCAGGTATCGTTAAACACGATTCGGAATGCTGTTTTACACAAAATCAGGACGACAAGATTCGAACTTGCGACCTCTTGACCCCCAGTCAAGCGCTCTACCAGGCTGAGCCACGCCCTGTTTCGATGGCCGAACAGCTACTGAATTCGGTGCTTTAACGACACCGCTCAGCAGTTTTGGGTTCGGCCACGCGGTAGTGTATCGATCAGTTCGAATGATTCAACTGGAAGCCACAACTGAACTGCAGGAAGTTGGTTACGCCGTGCTGAAGTTCCGAAAATTCATGGATTGCGAAATATGCCGACAAGGCCCGTCGCAGTGGCGGCTGCGAAATTCAGCTGCAGTGAAGCAACGGTGAACAGTTCGCCAAAATAAGAATTTTCGTCGCGTTAGCTGGACGCGGAAGCAAGTTTCGCTTGCCGAACAAATGTCGCCGTCTTTTCGGCGTTTTTTTGGCCCTGGCGGCTTTCGACACCGCTGGCCGTGTCGATTCCCCATGGTTTCGCGGTCGTGACAGCGGCTGCCACGTTGTCTGCCGTCAGTCCGCCCGCCAGAACAACGGGAGGTCGATTGGTGGTGTCGGAATCGATCCAGTGGCGAACCAGTTCTGGAGCGATCTGGTGTCCCGTGCCGCCGTATTCGCCCGGTTTATAAGCATCTAAAAGTACGGCTTTCAGCGGAACGTTTGCCTGCTGCAGTTCTCCCAATACTTCGTCTACGGCATCGAAGCCGTCCGGCGGAACTCGGAAAGCTCGAATGATGCCAACTTCTCCAGCGACTTCATGAAACCGAACAATCGTTTCTGTGGATTCGTCGCCATGAAACTGCACGGTGTCCAACGGAATTTCGCGAGCGATTTCAGCAACTTCTTCGGCCGACGAATTCACGAACACGCCGACCAGTTCAATCCGGTCGCCAAGCAGCTGGCGAATTTCGCAAGCAACCGTGGTTGAAACGAATCGCTTCGACGGCGCGTAAAAATTCAGGCCGATAGCGGTGGCTCCAGATTGAGCCACCATTTCGGCATCTTCGACGTTTGTGATTCCGCAAATTTTGATCCACATAACCTGCTTCATATCAGCGTTTTGCCGCACATTCAATTGCTGAGTTGCCTGAAGTTTCAATTGTTCGCCCTGCGTTCGAAACAGCCCAGCAGAAGTCACGACTTTCAACAGGTTGCGTGCGGTTTGCCGTAGCGCGAAATAATGTTCGCACGCGTTTGCAACTTTGCTTCAACTTTCGGCAAATCCGTTAAATTGGCGGTGGCGATGCATCGGGCTCACAGCTTGTCTACACTGTAAGCCCCGATCAGCGTGCAAAGTCTTCAACGCACATGGCTTCAAGTAAAGCGATATTTGTGCTGTGTTGAAGCAGCACGCCGCACTGACTTGAATTTCTTTGTCGCGCGCCGTGGGTGTCATTCAGCGGCGGACTGATCTTTCATCCAATATCTTATATCGTGTCAGAAGTTGAATCGCAGAATGGAACCGGAACAACCATCGTCAGATGAAATCGCTCTGCGGTACCTGGAACAGTTGCCGTGGCCGCCCTATCCGTTTCAGGAACGAGCCATTCTTTCGTGGTTTGAAGCGGAGGACGGAATCTTAATCTGTGCTCCCACAGGCACGGGCAAGACGGTCATCGCCGAAACCGCTTTGTTTGAAGCATTACTGACCGGAAAGAAAGCGTACTACACAACTCCATTAATCGCGTTGACGGAGCAGAAATTTTACGAACTGCAGGAATCCGCAGAACGCTGGGGCTTTACCAAAGAAGACGTGGGTCTGGTCACTGGAAATCGCCGCATTAATCCTGATGCATCGATTCTGGTTGTCGTTGCGGAAATTCTGTTAAACCGCTTGCTGTCTCCGGAAGAGTTTCCTTTTGACGACGTGTCTGCCGTTGTGATGGACGAGTTCCATAGTTTCAACGATCCTGAACGTGGCATCGTTTGGGAACTGTCTTTGGGGATGTTGCCGAAGTGTGTGCGAGTACTGTTAATCAGCGCCACGGTTGGCAACGCTCCTGAGTTTGTGGCATGGCTTAATCGTCAACACAATCGCAAGCTACGTCTGCTGCAAAGCGAAGAACGACGCGTGCCGCTTAGCTTTCGGTGGGTGATTGACCACCTGCTTTCCGAACAGCTGGAAATTATGGCTGATGGCGATGACGACGAAGCTCGTTATACGCCCGCACTGGTCTTCTGCTTTAATCGCAGCGAATGCTGGACCATTGCCGAACAGCTGAAAGGGAAGCGATTGCTGGCCAGCGGGCAGCAGAAACAGCTGCAGATTGAACTGGACAAGCTGGATTGGTCTGTGGGTGCGGGAGGCAAACTGAAGCAGATTTTGATTCGGGGAGTCGGCATTCATCATGCCGGTTTGCTGCCTCGCTATCGTCGAGCGATTGAGTCACTGTTTCAGAAGAAGCTGCTGTCCATTTGCGTGTGTACGGAAACTCTGGCAGCTGGAATTAACCTGCCAGCTCGATCGGTGGTCATGGTGTCTCTGCTAAAGGGGCCACGCAATGCGGTCAAGCTGATCGACGCCAGTTCTGCTCAGCAGATGTTTGGTCGAGCCGGTCGTCCGCAGTTCGATAATCAGGGCTATGTATTTGCGGTCGCTCACGAAGACGATGTTCGCATTCATCGATGGCAGGAAAAATACGACCAGATTCCCGAAGACACGAAAGATCCTGGGCTTCGACGAGCTAAAAAGAATCTGAAAAAGAAAATGCCCAAGCGCAAACCGGGGCAAAGTTATTGGACAGAAGCTCAACTGGAAGCGTTGCGCACAGCGTCACCTGGGAAGCTTGCCAGTCGAGGACGCTTTCCCTGGAGACTGCTGGCGTTTCTGATTCGCAAGTCGCAGTCGGTACACAGTCTTCGCGAAGCTATTCAAAAGCGGCTACTGGACGCCAAAGAAAAAGAAGATGCCGAACGAACGCTGAAGCGGATGCTGATTACTCTGGACGTTGGCGGTTTTATCAAATTGCAGCCGCCACCGCCGCACCGATTGCGCCAGGACGCTTCTGCGGACGACCGCGTTTCCGAGGTTCAAGGTGCGATGTCGGAAGATCTTGTGTTTAGTAGTCAAGTGGCTGGCACGGGTGTTCTGCTGGAAGTGGAGAAGGTGGAACATGGACGCTCGGTTCGAACGTCTGTCTGGGGGGCAAAGCTGGAACAGCTGGACGAAGGCCTGGGCGATGTGATCGACTTTTCAGCGATTGTCGCCGAGGTGGATGAAGACTTCGGCGACGGCATTCTGGACGACGACGCTGAAGACGACGCGGGCGAATCTGGCGAGTCTGGCTCGGACGACGCAGGTGGCGAATCAAGTGCCGAAGCCACGCAGCCAGTAGGTTCAGGCGTACCAGGCAGCGCGGGGCAGACAGCGTCCGGAGTTTCAGCCGAAGATTCAGTGGAATCCGTCGATTTTGAAGATGATCAAACGCATCAGAAGCCAGCGGCAACAGGATTGCTGGGTAAGCTGATTCAGGAAGCTATCAAAACGGGAGGCGTGGCTTCCACCAGTGCTGTTAAAGATTCGAGCAGCAAGGCAAAGGCTGTTGTTCGCACATCTGCGTCAGAAGTCTTCGACGCTCGGCTTAACGACTACGAACCGGAAGTTGCCATCGCAGCTCCTCAAATGGAAATGCTGTTTGCGTTTCGCAGCATCAATTCCATTTACGCCATTTTTCTGGCGGAACACATGCACAAGGCAAACTATGAAGAACGCCTGCAGTTGCTGGAAGGGGCTTTGGATATGCCCATTTCTGTGGCCAAAAGTGTGCGTGTCCCTTTCTCAGACAAACTGCCGGATGGCCCGTTGGCTTCCGAATATCTTGATGCCGAACTGCTCATACGCGGGCTGGTAACTAAAGATGAACTGACAGGCTATCGAGACGAAGTGACGGAACGTTATGTTCCGCCGTTACGTCTTGCGGAAAAGATGCATCAGCTGTTTCGATGCGAATTTCCGAATATCCACGACGCTCGCAGCACGGCCGTCTGGTGCATCGGCGACCTGCTGCAATTTGGTTGCGACTTCAACAAGTACGTGCGTGCTCGAGATCTCACCAAACAGGAAGGCATTATCTTCAGGCACTGTCTGCGAATGATTTTGCTGTGTGGAGAATTCGCTCAAATTGAACCACCCGGAATTCCTCCGGAAACCTGGCGAAACGAATTGGCTGAACTGGCAGCTTTGTTAACCGACGCGTGCCGAGCCGTCGATCCGACAAGCACTGACGAAACTTTAACCGCATTGGAAAGCACGAAGCTCGACCCGGAACAGCTGTTGCTGTAGGCTGGACAGCGCCATGTCTGAATCCGCCGCAGGGCGTTAGTCCCGGTTTGTTCCAGTGATCTGCACTAACCGGGGCTAACGCCCTGCGGCTGATGTGGGTCGCTGAAACACGGCCGTTTCCTTTAACCTGGCGCTGTCCAGGTAGGCCGAACCCCAAAAACTGAAAACTGAAAACTGACCTGTGGCCCATTCTGCAATTTTAAAGAAGGATCCGAATTGATGGCATCGAATACAGTTTCACGTCGTGATGCACTTCGCAGCGGTGTTGCCGTAGCCGCAACCGCGACAGGATTTCTCTCCGCGGCTCAATCTCAATTGCTGGCAGCGGCCACTGCGGACGAATTTCGTTTTAAATACATGGTTGGGGCATGCATGTATGGATATATGTATCTGGGAGAAATTCTTCCCGAAGTCGCCAAATGCGGCAGCACGCATTTAGACATATGGCCGAAAACTCACGGCAACCAACGTGAACAGCTGGAAGACATGGGCGAAGAACTGTTCGCGTCTTTGCTGAAAAAACACGATGTATCTCTGGGCTGCATTACACAGTACAAACTTGGTCCGTTTGGCCTTCGAAACGAAATGCAGGTGGCCAAGCGATTGGGATGCCAAACGATCGTCACCGGCGGAAGTGGCCCCAAAGGCCTGACGGGCAGCGAACTGAAATCTGCCGTCGGCGACTTTGTGGAAAAGATGAAGCCTTACCTGGAAGTGGCCGAAGAAACGGGCGTCACAATTGCGATTGAAAACCACGCCAACAACTTGATCGATTTACCCGATTCGCTGCGTTACCTTGCTGAACTGCGTCCTTCAAAGAAGCTGGCAATCGCGTTGGCGCCGTACCATCTGGAACAGGATGCCAACATGCTGGCGGCACTTATCCGCGAACTGGGCGATTCTATTGAAGTGTTTTATGCGTGGGAACACGGCGATGGCTGTATGAAGAAACTTCCGAAGGAACAGGAATTGAAGCAGTTGCCGGGACGCGGTCCGCTGGATTTCGGGCCACTGGTGAAAGCTTTGATGGATATCAGGTTTCAGGGGTGGACTGAAATCTTTATGCATCCGGTTCCGCGAGGAATTCCGATTCTGGAAACGGCTGCCGAAGTGACGGCCGAAATCAACAAGGCCAGAACATACCTGGAATCGAAGATCACGTCTTAGCTGGATATTGCTTCCCTTGATCGCTGCCGCCACGTTCATGTCGCAGGTATGAGGCATGAATTGACGGGCGGAATTTCCGGGCCATGAAATCGACGGCTCGGGCCACTCACCTGTAAATCTGTTGTTGAACTCTCAAACTCAGAATATGTCTACACCACGCAGTCATCGTCAACTTGTCGTCATCAATGTCGTGGGGCTAACCTACGATATGATTGGCGACAATACGCCCAATATTCAGAGACTGATGAACGACGGATTCGGCGCGCCGATGCAAACCGTTCTGCCAGCCGTCACGTGTACCGTTCAGGCCAGCATGCTGACTGGAAAGTTGCCTTCCGATACCGGAATTGTCGCGAATGGTTGGTACTTTCGTGATCTTGCGGAAGTGATGTTCTGGAAGCAATCGAACCATTTGATTGAGGGAGAGAAGGTATTTGAGACCGCTAAACGTCTCGATCCCAGCCATACTACGGCAAAGATGTTCTGGTGGTACAACATGTATTCGTCGGCTGATTGGTCGGTCACTCCGCGGCCTTCGTATCCGGCGGACGGGCGGAAGGTGATGGACATCTATTCTGCCCCGACGTTTCTTCGCAGCGAACTGCAGCAGAAATACGGCAAGTTTCCGCTGTTTAATTTCTGGGGACCAACGGCGGATATCAAAAGTTCAACATGGATTGCAGACGCCAGTGTTGATGTGTTGAATGCTCAGGATCCGTCACTGACGCTCGTGTATTTGCCGCACCTCGATTACAACCTGCAGCGGCTGGGGCCGAACGATGCGGCGATTGCTCAGGACATTCGCGACGTCGATCGAGAAGCTGGAAAACTGATCGATGCCGCTTGCAGCAAGGGCGCTGAAGTTGTGGTGCTTTCGGAATACGGTATCACGCAGGTTTCAACGCCCGTGCATATTAACAGGTCGCTGCGTGAAGCCGGACTTCTGGTGGCTCGTATGGAACCGCTGGGATGGGAAACATTGGATTGCGGAGCGTCTGCAGCGTTTGCGGTGGCCGATCATCAGGTGGCTCATATTTATGTGAATGATAAGACTCAACTGGAAAACATTCGCCGCCTTGTGCAATCTCTTGACGGCGTGGATGTTGTGCTGGACCGACAGCAGCAGGTTGCTGCCGGCTTGAACCATTCTCGCAGTGGCGACCTGGTTGCGGTGAGCGATTCGAATGCGTGGTTCACGTATTATTTCTGGCTCGACGACGCGGTCGCTCCGGATTACGCTCGAACAGTCGACATCCATCGCAAGCCGGGTTACGACCCTGTCGAGTTGTTTGTTGATCCCGAGATCCGGTTTCCAAAGCTGAAAGTTGCGGCTCGGCTGGCGCAAAAACTTAGCGGCTTCCGATACTACATGGACCTGATTGGACTCGAGGCCAGCATAGTAAAAGGGAGTCATGGCAGGCTGCCCCATCCGGATCGCATGGGAGCGGAAGCTCCCGTATTCGTATGCAGCAACAAGCAAATCGAACGCGACATTACGGCGATCGATGTGCGAGATCTGATATTAGAACTGCAATTTGGCGGGTCTGCAACGTGATCGGCTGGGCTGATGCTGTCGATCCTTAGCAGCGAATTTTCAGTGCCCTCAGCCGGGCTGCGGTCTGGTATTGCGGATTGATTGCTATGTTTTGTGCCGTTGTTTGAACTGTGTCTGTGGTGTTTGCTGCAAAATTTGCGCAGTGAACCTCGCCAGGCCGTGAGTGTCGGTGTATACTGAAGTCGTACTGAATGCGGGAAGCCGTGTTTAGTCACCACCGGGGGCGATCGGATTTGACTGGGTCATCGTCGATCAGGGTGGCGTGTCGTGGTTGATCAGTTGGCCACGTAAAAAGCTGATCAAACAATAACTGCAAACACGCAGTACTCTCTGGCTGCCTAGTAATAGGCCGTCACTGAACAAGGAATCCCCGTCTGAGGAGTCCGAAGTTCAGTTGCAAATTCAGACTGGCAGTTGTCCATTGATCGCTACGGCAAATGCAAGACAAGTTGTGATCTAGTGACGGAAGGCCTTGTTCGTGGAGCCTCGTCGTTGCGAATTCAATCAACGGAATACACACGTAGAAGCTTTGGTTAAGAGTCCACAGGACGGGGGTTCAATTCCCCCCGCCTCCA
>CALFSX010000284.1 GCA_937916515.1 uncultured Planctomycetaceae bacterium
TTATATGTTTTCGCACATAACAACCTGCGAATTGCCGTTGCCTTACACACTGAGCGGAAATTGATATGTGCGATTATTTGTGGGCGGGTGCTTATAAACGCCGAAACCGGCCTGGTCTGTCCTTTCCGATGGCGATCGACGGGCCTGACAGTACAGCGACGTGACCCACATCACCACGCCGCCAAGGACGTTCACGCTGATGCGACGCTCCCGACCTTTCTCCAGCGGTTGACTGAAGTCCTGCCGCGTCTGTTCGGCGGCATCGAGTAGTTTCGGCGACTGGATCGTGACGGACACCAGTCCGGCGATCATCAGTCCCGCCCCCCGCAGAAACGCCTGCTGAACGTCACGTTCAACGATTTCAAGCTGACCGGGATCCTCAAGCAACTGCCGTTCCCACTCACCCAGTTGCGGCAACAGCTCTGCCGAAAAGCGACCAAACATAGCCCCGGTTGACTGAATCATTTCACCGTTCGGTCCGTCCACGCTCGCCGCTCCCATCAACCCGCCTCCCTGCGGTCTGTTCTGCGAAAAAATACTTACAACGCAAAACAGTCTAACCGATCAATGGCTCACCCAGTCACCGAAAAGCCCTCCGCAAAACGGGATCGCACCTGTGACGGCTTCGTTGATTGTGAGCGCAACTCCCCACTGCCTAGTGTGAGAATTTCCCCAGGGGGGTTCAAACGCAAATACGCTTTAAAGTGTATTCCGGAGGATCGCCATTGTCTCGCGCTGCAGTTGCTCGACGCGTTTTCGGGCGGCGTCTGCCAACGGCTTTGCTCCCTGTGCATCATTCGCCATTTTTAGAATCGCTGGAACGATCTCCCTGACCTCAGCGGCGCTATCCATGTTGAACAGCCACTCGCCCAGGCCGATATCTTCCCACATGTAACCTTTTGAAGTCTGTTCGCCCCAGCGACACACGATCGCCGGGACTCCATGCCCAATGCACATGATGGGCGAGTGCATTTCGTTGCCGAACAAACCGGCACTGCGGATGTAGGTACTGATCGCTTCGCCCGTCAGCCAGTAATCGGGGCGCCAGACAACGCGTTGACGGACTTCCGGTGAAAGTTTGTCCAGCAGCAGTTCTTTCCCGACCTGCATCTGCGTTTGGTCTTCGGGACACAGAAGCACTTTTAAATCGGTCGTCTTCACGATCTCGACAATGGCGGCTCGCAGTTGAGCGTGATCGTGTTCTTTCATCTGCTCATTGCGAGCGTGTTTGACTTCATCGAACGCGATACCCTTTTTGATCGTCCAATACGGCGTGTAGCGTAGCCTCGGAATACAGCACAGGAACTTACCCGTCTCCAGTGCATGTTGCTTTAGAAACGCATCTGCACGTTCGTCATCGCGGAGATCACAGGCAAATGCACCATCAGGTCCAAACTGCATGATCGGGGCACTGCAGCCCTTTTGCTTCGCCAGGGCCAGGGAGTGCGAGTCTCGGAAGAAGACGAATTTCGCTCCGCTAAGAACGCGAACTGTTTCAGCCATTGCTTCGATTGTCGTTGCCTGCGTGGAGCTCGACTTCTTCGGTGGCAATGTGATCCCGTAAATGCCGTACGGCTTGTTGGTTTCCCTTGCCCACCGATCCACGTCGCGCTGCGCGACCAAAGACGCCCCCGAACCGTGCAGCAGAAAATCGCAATCGGCAAACGCCGTCCTTAACTCCGCTGCGTTCTTCGCAATGTTCAGTCCGGGGAAACGTGATGTCAGCAACTCATCCACGCCGTTGTCGATTTTACCTGGCCACAAGGTGACTTTCACATCCGGAAGATGCGTCTCAAGAATCCGCAGCACGCCGGGGGTGTGGGCGATATCGCCAATATTGACGGTCTGCCACGAAGATCGCAGCAGGATATGTTTCGGCTTGGCGCTATCAGCGAAAGCCCGCGAACTGCCGATAGTGGCCGTTGCCATTGCCGCCAGCGCGTGTCGTCGGTTGATTCTTCGTTGTCGTTTCATTGATTCACTGATGGGAATTGGGAAGGACGAGATCCGCAGGCCGCGGTTGTTTCATGATGAAGTTTAGTCGACCGGCGGCTGCTAAGTTTGCTACGCAGCAAACACAGTCGCTTTCGGCAACTCAGTTCTTAAGATGAGACAATTCCGCAATACAGACTACTCGTGTGTTGTTGCGGATATCCTTGTGCATCGCGAACTCTCCACAGTTGTTGATCGGTGCGTCGTTAGTTCTCTTCTGTCAGCACGTCGATTAGGACGGCACCGTCTTCAGCCGCAGAAAAATTCGGAATCGTAAAGGCACTCCTGTCCAAATGCCTACCCATGGCGAGACTGGGCAACGTGTTTTCTTTGGATGCGAGACCGCAGAGTACGATCCTGTGAGCGAACCAGAAACCCTGCACGGATGTCCATGAGAATTCTGCCGAGGTGATTTTTGCCGCGACCGTTGCACATGCCCCAGAAGCAGTCGTTCCAGGTGTTGCCTTCTATTAGTTCGGCGTCGTTGGTCGCCAATAATCGGTTCCGCAGATCCTGGTGCACGGTGAATTTCTTTTCGACAAGCTGTCGCATGATTTCCACCTTCACGCTTTCCCAGTCTTTGCGGAGTTTGACCTGTCGACCGAGCCCCTTTGCTGCTCCGGGTGATCTGGAGCTGGCGATCCTCAGCCGTTCCGATCGTTCGTGCGTCTTTGCTGCCTGGAAAGCATGTTCAACCGCTGCGAACGTGATCCCTTCATAGCGAATCTGCGAAGGGTAGAAATTCGAAAGAAAACGGTACTCTCCTGTGAAGTTGTCAATCGTGGGATTCAGCATGTTCTCGTTCCATAACTGCCTTTGGCCGGGTGTGACAGTTGTAGACAACCCTGCCCATATGAGGTTCGCCGAAAACAGCAACGATTGCCGCGGGCGCAGTTACGATGACAAACAAGAGGACACGGGTTGCACACGAGACGCCATCAACTGCCGTTACAGCGTATTACGCTGATTTGTGGCCGCGGGGAACGTATTTCGAGTGAAGAAATCCTACTCAGTCAGGCCCCAAGTCGGTAATCGCCGTGAATCAACAGCGGTGGATCGTCAGCACCTGGCCGATGCGGACACTCGCGCGACGACGATCAAACTGGCTGTCAGTCATCAAGGCGTCCGGGATAGTTTCGCCGCCGCGGACCTCAAAGACAGGTTTCGGGTGCATGCTGTCTGCGTTTACGGCTGCCTTCCCGAGAAAGTGGCCGGTGCCGCAGATCCGCCGCCTGGTGATTTCAGCGACGAACACCGCAAAAGGGATACCGCCTTAGTACTTCAGTTCAATGGCAACGGATGGGCCACTGAGAGCCAGATTGGTGCCGATGCCGTAGTTATCGTCAGCCAGAGTGTCGTTCAGCCAGAACTGAGTTTCCCAGGCCGCTCGGACTTCCAGCTGAACTCCACCGTCAGAAACAGCAATCCAGGCGACACCGAGTTGGTTTTCGATCACATGCATGATCTCGTCCTCGACGGACCCATATGACAAGCCTGCTGTCGGTTGGCCGTTGTGCAGTTCTCCCAGCAGGAATGATCCTCTAACGTTGCCGAACAGTGACAAGCCAGTGTTGCCTAGTTTCCGCCGACCGTCAATCGACGCCGTGGCTCCAATACCTTCAAAAGTCAATTGCCCCGGCGCGATGACTACTCCATCGCCTGTGTAGCCGAGATAACCATAGCGAACCCCGCCGGAAACGCCGAGATCCCACTGCCTGAGCCGACTGCGAAAGGTGACTTCTGCGTCCACAACATCCAGTTTCAGGCCAAGGCTTCCTCCGCCGAACCGGCTGGCAAGATCGATACCGTGGTCGAGGGAAAAGTATTGTGCGCGAACTCCCAGACCACTATCACTTTCGTAGCCCAGTTTTAGTCTGGCGGCCGTCCCATATGTTGGGTCGACCCACTTACCACCAGTTGCTGTTGCACTGCTATTCGCTCCGCTCAGGTACGGACGCAGGAAACTGGCTTCTGCTGCGAAGAACAGCCCGCCGCATCCCACCTCTCGACATGACATTTGATATTCCACGTTTCGCAAAACGTTGTGGTTTTGCGTGGATTGGTTTTTCCGAAGCCACTCAATTTCGTTCTCCAATGAGGAGATTCGGGATTCGACAGTGTCGCTGTACACCGCGGCAGGCTGTTCGATGGGCTCGGTGTGAACCACCGGTGACTGGTCAATAGCTCCGAACACAAACTCATCCGCGCTGGATGTCGCCGCGCAGATAGAGGCAGCAAGGGCGATTGAGAAAATCGCATTGGGTCGAACTGACATGTCGCGTATCCTTACGGCGAAAAATAATGGCCCGCACTGTTTGCATCATTGCGCCGCTTCCTCCGCAGGAATGCGTGTGTTGTTCGCCCGCAACGATGGCAGTGATCTTGACTGCCCCAGGTTGAAATCGGGAACAGTTGTTACCTTGTGTTAGCATCGCCACTCAGTCGCCTTAACAATACATTTCTGCCGATGCACAGGTTTATCGTAATAATCGCGATGACGCAAACTTCCTGGACGGGGGAACTCCCTCACTCTTTTCTGTTTGCGACGGTCGTACGAATAGCCCGGATCCTCAGTCATTGTCCCTCCGAAAACAGATCCGTTTGTTGCGACTCTCCAACCCGGTACTCGGGATGGAGAATCTCAGCGAGCTGCAAGTGACGACTGGTTAGTTGTCGAACAGATCCTCCAGAAACTCATCACTTCCAAACAGCAGATGGATGTGAAGCTCTTTAGATTCGTCAGCATTGTGGTACTCTAACGCATCAGCGTGCGAGTGCTCGACGGGTTCAATTGCAGGCGTCATGATTTGATATTGGGAATCGTGGTCATGGCCGAGCAGATGTCCCAGTTCATGTGTGACGACGTCGTTTAGGCTGATTCGCCCTTCTTCATCGTCCTGTGTTGTCCAGCCGAAGCCCGCAGCGTCATGGTCGAGATAGATGCTGCCATTTGCTGCAAGCCCCAGAGTTCTGCCAGGCAGATCAGTGACAACAACATTAACATGACGAAGGGCGTCCAAGGCAGAATTGCTGGCACCCTGTGATGCCCAGAAGACGATCGCACTTTCGAGTGCCGTGTCGATCTCGTCCTGTTCGACCTTTGTCACTGAAGCATGTTTCGGAACGGACTGTTCTGCAGCCAGCAACGTGGTTGAAACCGATTCGATTCGCACAGCGTCTGCAATGACGTACTGATTGGCTGCATTCGTCAGCGTGACCCTCAACGTCGTGCCTGTGACGTCGACGGTTGCGATGTTCTCCCATGACGATCCAGCATCCGTTAAGTCGTTTGGAGCCAGTTCCTGATTCAGATCCGCCTGCCCAACAATCGTTGTTCCATCATAAACCGTGAATGGTGCATCCGTAGCCCGGTTGACGTGTGGCACCCACGTCGTTGCGACTTTGTAGCGACCTGGAGTGACAGTAAACGTCCATGTCGAAGCCGACGAACCACTTCCCGAAGCCGCGTAGCCGAGGTCGGATTTATGGCCAGCCGCAAAGGCAGTGAAGCCGTTGGCCGCATAAGTGGCGTCTCCGTTATCGACGATTTGCACTACTGCAGTCGTCGTCACTGGTGGTGCAGGTACAGGTGG
>CALFSX010000285.1 GCA_937916515.1 uncultured Planctomycetaceae bacterium
TGCTGGTGCTGCTGGTGCTGCTGGTGCTGCTGCTGCTGGCGGCATCGTTGCAAAGTCGATGGCTGATGGAGCCAACGATGGTTCCTGAGTTTGACGAACAGGAGCCTGCTGAGCAGGTGCCTGCTGCACAACGCGGCGAACCTGTTGTTGCTGCGGTTGAGGCGTCGGTGTTCGCTTGCCTGGCTTCTGGAAACGAACTTGTTCGATTCCATTGGAACCGCCAACTTCTGTTTCGTACGTTGCAAAACGGACCGAACTGTCGACGTACTGACCAAATGTCTGCTGAATGCCGCCACTTGGGACATACTTCAGATTGTTCAGCACGCGAGTAATACCGGGCACGCGTTGACATGACTGTTCAGCCAAAGCACGATGAGTCACATCGCGAACCTTGCCTTCCAGCTTCACTGTGTCGCCTCGAACTTCAACTTCAAGGTCGTAGCCGTTAAGTTGAGCCTGCCGCAAAGCATAGCCAACTTCTTCAGCCTTTCTCTGATTCTGTTCTTTTTGAACAGCCTGAGACGTCGAACCGCCTGAGCGAAGACCGCTAAGCAATCCGTCCGCGTTGGACCAGGCAGGGTTTGCTGCCAGAACGCCCAGCACGAGTAACCATTTTCCGTACTTTCGCATGAAAGCTCTCCTCCTGAGCTAGCTTTACAAACCGCGGTGAAGCAGCCCAAGGACTGTTCAGGCGGCACGCCAGATGTTCTGGACCTATTAAGACCGGGTTTTCAGATTGGGCTGACCAACTCCGGCCGCTACCGCCCTATCCTTGATTCATTTTCAAAATGACTTCGGCTGACAAGCTCAACAACTCGCGCAAATCGAAGACACGAACTTCTCATCGGACGTCTGATGCCGGTTAGATAAACAATTCTGGTTTTTTGGACCGTATCGCTTGCAGCGGTTGTCCGTCGTAAACCACCGCCCGGCAAACTGAAAGGCTGTACCGGCAGATGCTGCCAATCAAAGCACGAAACCGCAAGGATCCGCAAATATCCCCGCCTCACACGGGCTTCGCCCCTGACCTGGTGGCGTGGCACGTCGAAAGATGTGGAACGCTGGAATCGCCGAGCCGCTACGTTGTCGCTCTGAAAATTTGACTGCACGTGACAAGTTCGCTGCTTTAAGAAGTCTAATATTGCTGAAGACTGAAAACTAACAAACCACCAGCCCCAACAGCCCGGCGAACGTCGCGTAGTACAAAAATACGGGCAAAGTCCGCCGAATGATCTGGCCTTCTTTACCAACCAGCCCCACCACTGCCGAGGCCGCCACAACATTATGAACGCAGATGGTGTTTCCGGCTGCTCCACCAACGGCCTGTAAAGCAACAATCCAAAACGGATCGCACATAATTTTTTGGCCGACGTCAAACTGAAACATCGACAACATCATATTGCTGACCGTGTTGCTGCCGGCAATGAACGCTCCCAAACCGCCGACCGCCGGAGCGAACAGCGGCCACGCCTGACCTGCGATGCTGGCCATTTGTTCGGCCAGCACCAACGGCATTTTCGAAAGCCCGGCAGATCCTCCCGCTGAACCCAGAAAAATCTGAACCATGGGGACTGTGAAGATCAACGCAACTGATGCCCTGGCGGTGGTTTGCAGAGAAGTCTTCACCGCAGCCGAAAATTTTGCGACGGTCATGCGATGAAAGAAAAACGTGAATCCGCACACCAGCAGAAAGATCGTTCCCGGTACGGCCAGCAAACTATGTTTGATGCTGGCGGGCGTGCCAAACAGATTGTTGAAGGCGATTGTGACGTTGGGATGTCGCACCAGACTTCGAATTCCCAATTCGGGCAGACTAAACACCACCAGCAGCGCCGCCAGCAACAGATAAGGTGTCCACGCCCAGATCAACCGCCCACGCGACGATTGCTGCGGGAAAGGGTCGGCGAACTTTGCGTCGGACGGAACTGCGCTGCTGGAACCTGCGCCGGCCAACTTCCCGCTGGTGGAGTCGTCATCTGTTGATTGCCGATCTGCCGTCCAGTCTTCCGGCCACGAAGTAGCTTCAGGAAACAGCCAAGGTTCGCCCTTCGGCACCAGCCAACCGGTCCTGGCCACCATCACCACCACAACCAATCCGATCAGCCCGCCAAACAGCGACGGGAATTCCGGTCCCAGAAAAGCGGCCGTTGTCACGGATGGCACCGTCATGGCGAAAGCGGCAAAGATTGCAAACTTCCAGCAAGCAAGACCTTCTTTGAAGCTACATGCTGTTCCGAAAAAGCGAGTCAGCATCGACACCATAATCAGCGGGATGAAGGTTCCGATGACCATATGCAAAGCGGCAACTCTTAAACCAATATGAGCCAGCAAATGACTTGCCGACGCGTCACTGATCGTCAACAATCCATACGCGTGGCCCGCAACTGCGACTGCAGAATCAGGTACGATTCCTGTGGAAACTTCCAGACCTGTGGCCACGCCGAACAGCACGGGTGTTCCCAAAGCTCCAAACGAAACGGGAGTGCTTTGAATAATCACGCCACACATGACGGCAGCTAGTGGCGGAAACCGCAAAGCCACCAGCAAAGGCACGCATACGGCGGCGGGAGTTCCAAATCCGGCAGCACCTTCGATGAACGAACCAAACAGCCAGGCCACAATAATCGCCTGCACTCGGCGATCGGCGGACACGTTCTGAAACCCATTGCGGATCACGTTGATCGCTCCGCTTTGCTTCAATGTGTTTAACAGCAAAATGGCTCCAAACACGATGTACAGCAATTCCACAGCCATCAACGATCCCTTGACGCTAAACGCCAGCACTTGCCACGTCGGAACTTTCCAGACAAACAAGGCTAAGCCTGCACAGGTCACCAAAGATAGCGGCATGGCTTTGCTGGCGGGCCACTTTAGACCCACCAAAAACACAGCCACCACTAGAATCGGAAGCGAAGCAAGAAACGCGTAAAACATGTCTGTCCAGCCTCGGTGATTGCCAATGGAAGTCTTACCGAAAACCATGCGTCAACGCTGAGCGCAGCTTTTGCAGATTTCGAGCGGCAGCTCAACTTTGAAATTGTCCTGAAATAACTTCCGTACGGCCGGTTCCTACCGGCCACTGTTTGTGGTGTTGGCCGGTAGGAACCGGCCCGACTTTGAATGCAAATCGGAAACTAAATTCGCGACAAGTCCCTGGGGTCAAGGGCATGCCGTGAAGTATTTCAGGTAGTCATTTTTTGGGTCATTATGTAAATCGTCGTCCGCAAGCGTGATTCCGTCCTGAAGAGTTGCCGCCACCGACCTTGCGTCGGTTGGAGCATCGATGTTGGCTACGGCACTTCCCGACTCGACACCGTCTGTGTTGTTCGGGCTGACTCGCCATGGGCGAGTCAGCCCCAAACAACACGGAATTGGTGAGAGTGCCTTGCCGTAGCTGGAAAGTCTGACTTCCGCCGACACAAGGTCGGAGGAGAGTTGACTACGAATCCTCGAACAAACGTCAGCAGGATTGCTTGTTTCATAGGAGTTTGGAGCCCTCAACGGTGGCGGACCTATCCCGCAAACTGACACAGATAAAAAACTCTTCACGGCAAGGGCATGCCCTTGTTTGAATGCATATCAGACCGAATTCGTTGCTGAAAGTACACGCAGACGCCAGGGCAGATTGGTCCAATCGAGAATTAGCCGCCAGATGGACTGGTTACCCTTGAGGCACACGAAGTTTTTGTGTCCACTTCCGCTATCAGCAAACAACAATATCAGCAAACAACAAGCTGACGACGTGATTTTGTACACTGCACGCAGCAGCCGAATTTTTCGTGTCTGCCGTTGTTGCATCGGAGCGAACTGGTGAACGAAGAGCCCAAGAATCAAATTAAAGAATTGCCCAAGATTCAACGACGCGTCCTGGGCGTGTTGATGGAAAAAGCATTTACCACCCCGGATCAGTATCCATTAACGCTGAAGGCCGTCACCACGGGCTGCAATCAAAAAAGCAATCGAGATCCCGTGGTTGCCTATTCGGAAGATCAGGTGCAGGATGCTTTAGATGCCATGCGACAGGATTTGCTTGTCGCAGAAGTGTTCAGCGACGGTGGTCGAGCTCCCCGCTACCGCCACTACATGAGACACAAGTTTGATTTCACAGAAGCACAGTTCGCCATTATCGCAGAACTAATGCTGCGAGGCCGCCAGCAGCCAGGCGAACTTAGAACTCGAGCCAGCCGCATGGTGCGCATTGACAGCCAGGATCAGCTGAAGCAGGAATTATCCGACCTTCAGGAAAAAGGCTATCTACAATCCAACGGACCATTGGAACGACGCGGCGTCGAAGTTGACCACAATTTGTACCCTGATCGAGAACGAATGCACATCGGAACTCTGGCTGCGGATGACAACACGGTGTCGGATCAGGATTCTCCATCCGAAGTGTCTTCTCAGCGTAGTGCGTCTCACCAGGCAGCACCCGCAGTCGCTGCGTTTTCTGAAGAAGCGTTGTCGGCCATCGAAAAGCTAAGTTCAACAGTTCAGGAACAGGCCGGCCTGATTCGCAGCCTGGAATCCATGCTGGTAGATATGGACGATCGACTGCAAAAACTCGAACGCGACCTGGGAGTGTAAACAACACAGCCGTTATCGTTGGGTTGCAATAAAAATCGGGGATGTATGCCTGCAGCAAAAGCCTCGAAGAGGCGGTAGCCCCTTGCCGTGAAAGGTTTTGAAAAGCAAGAACACTGTTTGAACTGGAGAAGAGGCAGTCATGCCGAATGGGCTTCAGTCACGAA
>CALFSX010000286.1 GCA_937916515.1 uncultured Planctomycetaceae bacterium
GCGGCATCTCACCCGACTTGACTCGATCATGAATCAGAATCCAACGCTCGCGAAGCTCTCGGTCGTCAAGCGTGAATGCCAGCGAAGTGAGATCGAGTCCGCCTTCCGCCGCCGCGCCGTCATGACAGTCGACGCAGGTCTGCCGGATGAGTTCACCAAGCGGCGCGGGAAGTTCTGCCCCGGTTAACCTCGAAGTGCAGAGGAGAAGCAAGAGGCACACCGCGCATGCGGTCCCGATGGGGCGAACAAAGCCCAGCATTTGGCGAGCGGTCGCTGCCTCCGTGTTCGTCATGCGAATAACTCCGCGATGGGCTGGCCCATGTCTGTGATGGGAACAGGCCGGTCGCCGGCGTACAGGTTCTTGTGGTAGTCGATACCAACCGCCGCACAAATTGTCGCGAAAAAGTCGGGGACGCTGACGGGGCTGGAAACGATCTTCTTCGCGACATCGTCGGTTTCGCCCCAGGCTCCACAATGCGACAGGCCGCCGCCAGCGAGGACACAACTGAAGGCCGTGCCTTGATGGCCTCGTCCGCCGCCGCTGTCGAATTCCGGTGGTCGGCCGAATTCGGTGGTGATGACGATCAGCGTTTTGTCGAGCATCCGTTTTGCTTTGAGATCTGTGATCAGCGTGGCGACCGCCGTGTCAAGTTCCTGAATCAATTTGTGCTGATTTAGAATGCCCTCATTGTGGACGTCCCAGCCGATGCCGTTCAGGAAGTTCAGATTGTGCGATACCTCGATGAATCGCACGCCACGCTCAATCAATCGCCGACTTAGCAGGCAGCGCTGGCCGAATTCCCCGCCGTATCGGTTGCGAAGGTCAGCTGGCTCGCGGTCCAAATCAAAGACTTGCATGAACTCAGGACCGCTTAGCTTCAGGCTTTGTTCGATCGCCGCATCGTAATCGAGCAATCGCTGATCGGTCGTTGGGTCGGCATTGCGTTTCAAAACGGAAAGAAAATCTTCTCGGCGCGATTGCCGATTCGGAGTGATGCCATCGGGGCGAGCCAATCCGGCTGGTCCCTGGCTGGTGTCGGTCAAGTACAAATAGCTGTCGCGCGTGCCGAGAAATCCGGGGCCGCGCGTCACGTTCGGATAACCGATCAAAACATAAGGCGGAACGCCATCGCCCGCCGCGCCGCGTTCGTGGGCGATGATCGATCCCAGCGAAGGATATGCAATCGTTCCACTGACCGGCCGTCCGGTGTGCATGCGGTTGGTCGCTGCAGCGTGTTCATCAATCACCTCGTGATGCACACTGCGCACAGCGGTGACGCGGTCCATTAATGGGGCAAGCTGCGGCAGGTGCTCACACACTCGCACTCCGGGAACGGCGGTTTCGATCGAGTCGTAATAGGAACCGGCGAGCTTTTTCTTCGGGTCGCCTTTCCTCTTGGGATCGAACGTATCGATCTGCCCCATCCCGCCCCCGAGCCAGATTGAGATTACATGTTCGGACTTGCCTTTGGTGAGCATGTCTGCGCCGATTGCCGCGTTGGCAAGAGTAAGGCCACAACCTGCAGCGGTACCTGCGGCCAGAAAATCGCGACGATTGAATGAAGCTGATGAAGTCATGATTGATTATTCTATTGTTTAGCGAGCGGTGACTGAGGAAACCGTAGGACGGCCTTTCCAGGCCGTCTTGCTTCTTCCTTTTTTTCGTTTGACGGCCTGGAAAGGCCGTTCTACGTTACGGTATCCAGACAAATTCACGGTGATTGATCAGGCTCCACAGTGCATCTTCGTAGACGGCACGCCACTCAGGTGAAAGTCGTGGGTCGGAGGGTGGACCGGCGAGCACACGGCGTTCGATTTCCAGTTGAATTTCATTCGCCTTCACTCGGCCATGATTGAACCACGTGACCTGTGGAAGCGGCGAAAGTTCTTGCACATGTGCGATACTGTCAGCCGGAACCAGACGCGTGTCGAAGCCTTCGGATAGCGCATCGGCAAATGCCTTTCGTTCGTCCGGTTTGGGCCAGCGACTGAGGCATCGCAGGAACATGGACTCCACGAGCGACTCCGGCGATTTCGCGGCGACTGCGAGATCCGCCATTTCACTTTGATACGACGCCCGCGTTAGTGAGACCGAAAGCGTGCCGCCCGCCAATACGCCCGGCTGCAGGACATTCGGATCCGTTTCACGCTCAGCGATCGGCATCTGCCTGGCGCCGTTCCAGCCAAACGCTTCCAGCACGTCGACGACGGCGCGGGCCTTCGGCAGCGACAAACTCGGTCGATCGCGTTCGTTCTTCAGATCGCCGAACATCCACGCTCGCTTTGGTTTGCCTAGCGTCTGACGCTGCCCCAGTTCGCGGCGTCCGTCGTGGACAAACGTCAGCTCTTCCACGTCAATCGGTCGGCCCGTGGCTTGGTGCAGCGAATCGACAATTTGTTCGGCCGATAGACGGCGACGTTCCGGGGCGTTGAAGAATCGCATCGTCACCGACGCAACCAAATTCTTACCAACAGCCGTACGCTGGTACGTGTCGGAAGTGACAATCAATCGCACGACATGCCGAAGGTCGTAATCGTTAGTCACCATTTCACGCGCCAACCAATCAAGCAAGTCAGGGTGACTGGCGGTGCTGCCTTCCCAGTCATGAACCGGCTCGACCCACCCGGCTCCCATCAGTCGCTTCCAGATTCGGTTGACGATGACACGTGCGAATCGAATGTTCTGCGGAGCCGTGACCAGCGCGGCAAGTCGTTCACGTGTATCCGCTGGATTCTGCATGAGCTTGTCGATTTCCGAACCGTCGGAGACACCGGTGACAGTTGCAAACGGCCATTCGGGACCGACAGAAGCATTCGCTTCAAGCGTCACCTGAATGAGCGATTTTCGAACCGTTTGATTCTCGAAAAATGCGGCTGGCACCTGACTGGTTTTGGGAACAGTCACCGGTTCGCGATTGAACATCGCGGCGAGCGAGTAGAGGTCTTTCTGCGTTGTGGTGTGATACGGAGAATCGTGGCAACGCGCGCATTGCAGTTCGATGCCCAAGAACGCCGACGCGACGATGTGCCCTTTGGCGGCTAGCGGAGCATCATTCTCCGCCGCGATGCCAAATCCCGCGCTGCCGCCTTCCGCTGCACCGCCACGCATCATGATCAATTCGGTGACCATGCGATCGAGCGGCTTGTTGTCTCGCAACGAGTCATGCAGGAACCAGCGAAATGGTCCTGTGCTGTTCAGCGATGCATTGATTAGTGTCGGATTCTCGGCGAGCAGATCGAGCCAGAGGTTCATCCATCCATCGGCAAAGCGCTCGTCTTCCAGCAGGTCATCGATAAGTTTTTGTCGCCTTTCGCTCCGCGAAAGTAGCGTCTGAGCATCGCGCACTTTTCGAGGAGTGAAAGGCGACTTTCCCAGAAACGCTCTCGCTTCGTCCTCTGTGGGCGGAACTCCGATCGTGTCCAGATAGATACGGCGGAGGAAAGCGGCATCGTCGATCACTGGCGCCATCGCCACATCGACGTCTGTCAGCGGAGGTGCAGGCCACGGCGCACCATCTGCCACCCATTGCTCCAACAGTTCGATCTGTTGTTTCGAGAGGCCTTCTTCAGTCGGAGGCATATCGCCGCTGCGAATGCGGGCGATCATTTCGCTCGCATCGAGATCGCCGGGAACAACAGCGGGAATCTCCGAGTCGCCCGCCTTCAACAGGGCTTCGCGCGAGTCCAGCTTCAAGCCGCCCTTGTCCTTTTCTCCGTGACAGCGAAAACACTGTTCTCGCAGAATCGGCAGAACCTCGCCGTGAAAATGTTCGGCCTGTCGCACGTCAGCAGCCGCCGACGCTGCAACGGATCGCTCGATCTTCGACGTGATGAAGCCGTCGATATCTGTAGGATGGCCCTTCCGGGCCGTCTGTTCAGGCTTAGCGACGGCCCGGAAGGGCTGTCCTCCGTCTGGATTCGCTGTCTGCTGCGTCCACGCACGCGCAGCGTCATGGCGTCTTTGCCAGAATTCATTCTGCGATGCAGCAGCACTGCGGCGGCGTTGATCGTCAAACCGGGCCAGCGATTTCTCCATCGACGACAGAACGGGCTCTACGGCCGCGTCTGTCAGAGGGAGTCGATTCGAACCCGCACCGAGCACTTCGTACGATTTGCCATCCGCCGAGAGCATCGCCACACAGACTTCGCCTGTCTCCGTCCGATGCCCTTTGCCGCCAACAACCAGTTCCAGCACCACGCGTGACTTGCCGGTGATGTCAGGCTCAATCGTCGCTTCGCCGAACGCTTCCTGCTGGTGATAGCCGTGGATTCGCACACCGTCGAGCGGTGCTTCGGCGACAGGCGTGACAGGTTCCTCGCCATCGGGCGGGCGAATTGTGACCGGCTCCGTTCGTGCCACAATCTTTCCGTTGATCCACAAGCGGCTTTGCGAACGTGCCCGCAGCAGGAAACGATGCGTCCCCGCCGGCAGTTCCACATCGCCAGCCATTCGCAGCAGGACGGGAGCGTTCCAACCAGAACGGATGCCCCACGCATCGTATTGCAGCGGAATGCGTCGCAGCAGGAACGTATCGCCGGTCCAGCGAATGGACTCGCCGGGCCACTGCTCCCCTTCGTTCAACCAGCGATTATGCGCCGGCAACGCTTCGCACAACTGCACCAGCACGCGACCCTCGGCAATGCCATCGAGTTGCGGCATGACTTCCGGCTGTGCTTTGATGATTCGCGGATCACCTACTCGATGGAAACGCGACGCTATGACTTTATCGCCCAGTATGCTGCGATGAATGGCGATCCCGTCGAGCAGACCTTCGAATCCGTTGCCGATACGAACCTCATCATTATCAACAACCGGCGGCTCTGTTGTTTCGCCGCCATAACTCCAGGTTCCCTGCGTCGGCTCGCCATTGACCCAGCCTCGGATCGATTTCGGATCGCCGAAGCGATACGCGATGGCAATGTGATGCCAGCCTGTGCCGACGGGGAAGCCAAGCTTCGAATCCCAGCGATGCCAGTGTGCTTCGGTGCTGGAAAGCTTCGTTGCGAACAGGAAACTAAGCTTTGCTTCATTCTTTGCACCGACCACGCGCACCGACCAGTTTTGATTATCGCGAGCGAAATTCGGCGAGCCGGTTCGACCTTTGCCAATGATATAGCCGACCTGACCTTCGCCGAGGACAGACGGATTCACCCATGCTTCGATGGTGAAAGCATCGCCGTTCGTAAAGTCAAAGTCACTGTTCGATCCTGTGTCGGGCACAGCAAGGTAGGCAGCAGCATCAAGCCGCACGGCGGTGTTGTTTTCAGCCATCTCCGGAAACTCCGGAGGCCGCGGCCCAGCCTGATCACGTTGCACGTTGCCTTTGGTCGTCAATGACGTCGCCTCCTCCGTGCCAAACTCCCACTGCACGGCCGGCGAGGCACTGTCACCCGCAGCGAGCGCAATCGCTCCGATTAACAATATGGTTTCCAACATCAGATGAGAATCTCCTTGATAACTTCACCGTGCACGTCGGTCAGGCGGAAGTCGCGACCGGCAAAGCGATATGTGAGACGTTTGTGGTCGTAGCCCAGTTGGTGCAGCATCGTGGCATGTAAGTCATGGACAGAAACAGGATTTTCGACCGCCTTGAAACCGAATTCATCCGTGGCGCCGTAAATGGTTCCGCCTTTGATTCCGCCCCCTGCCATCCACAGCGAATAGCCCCAGTGATTGTGGTCGCGACCTTGCGATGCGCCAGAACCGTTCTGTCCCATCTCGACGGACGGAGTTCTGCCGAATTCGCCCGTGCACAGAATCAGCGTTTTGCTCAGCAGCCCCCGTTGCTTCAGGTCGATGATCAAGGCGGCCAGCCCCTGGTCGCACTGTTCAGCAACTTTGCGATGTTCGCCTTTGATGTTGGAGTGGCTGTCCCACGGCTGACCACTCCCATGCCATGTCTGCACAAACCGCACGCCGCGTTCCACCAGACGCCGAGCGATCAGCAATTGTCGGTTTTGCGGCCCGTCGCCATACATCTTCACAATGTGCTCGGGTTCCTGAGTTACATCAAATGCCTCCGTGGCTTCGGTCTGCATGCGAAACGCCATTTCAAATGACTGTATGCGCGCTTCGATGGCAGCTTCTCCGGGACGCTGTTCGAGATGACGCGAGTTCATCTTTTGCAGCAGGTCAAACTGCTGACGCTGTTGAGCGCCCGTGAGACGTTCGTTGCGAATGTCTTTGATCAGCTTCGATGCATCCGTGCCCGATGTGTCGACCAGCGTTCCCTGATACACGCCTGGAAGAAATGCGCTTCGCCAGTTGCCCGCTCCGCCAACCGGCAGGCCGCCCGGACACAAGGCGACAAAGCCGGGCAGGTTCTGGTTCTCGCTGCCCATGCCCCACGTCAACCACGAACCGAAGCTGGGACGCACCAACCGTTGATCGCCACTGTTCATCAGCATCAGCGACATTTCATGGTTGGGCAGTTCCGCGTGCATCGACCGAATGACGGCCATGTCGTCGACACACTTCGACAAGTGCGGAAACAAATCACTGACCGGAATACCGCTTTCACCATGCTGCGCAAACGTGAACGGTGAAGGCAAAGCGACGCCGGTTTTGCGTTCGGTTTGCAGGTTATCGAACGGCAGCATCTGTCCGCCGCGCCGGGTGAGTTCCGGTTTGGGATCGAAGGTGTCAACCTGCGACATTCCCCCGTTGAGAAACACATGAATGACATGCTGCGCGGGCCCGTCGAAATGCGTGCGACCCGCAGGCAGTGGTTGATCACCCGCTCGACCATCGTCGCTCAGCAGCCCAGCGAGCGCCAGCGAACCGATGCCCATGCCACTGCGTGACAGGAATTGCCTCCGCCCAATGATGCGTGGCATCTGCTTCTCAGGTTCGTTCATCTTGTCGCCTCGTTCATGGTTCACAAGCTCTCAATCAACAAATACAAATTCATTTGCGGCCAGCAGCACATGAGCCAACTGCTGCCAGCGGTCGCCTGTTTCTTCGCCTGCTTGATTGCTGACGAACTGCAGCGAGGTCTCTAATTCATCGTCCTGCGGCTCTCTTGAATACGCCTGCCGATACATGAATGTCACGCGTTGCTCGGCATCTTCAATGTTCGCACCGCGCTGGGAGAACGCGACTGCGCGATCCTGAATGAACACCGAATTCAGTGCGAACAGGGTTTGCTGAGGAACGGTGGTTTCAGACCGCTTCGCAGTGCACGAAGCGGCATTGGCTCCGTCGAACGTACTGGCCAGACTGGAGATGATGTCGCGATTCACGAATCCATAAACGCTGCGTCGCGGCACCACTGGGGTGGATAGAAAATCAAACGGACGTCCACCGATTGTGCTGACATTCAATTCGCCCGAAACCGCGAGCGTCGCGTCCCGCATCGTTTCCATTACCATGCGCCGACGAGGCATGCGCCACAGCAGATGGTTGTCTGGGTCTTTTTTACGCGAGTCGGCGTTCTCAATCGCCGCCTGCTGATAAACGTCTGACAGCATGATTCGCTTATGCAGCTTTTTCAGTGACCAGCCGTCTTCCTGGAAACTCACAGCCAGAAAATCGAGCAGCCGTGGATGCGTCGGCGGCTGGCTGCGAGCCCCGAAGTCGTCCGGCGTGATCACCAGACCTTTTCCGAAATGATGCTGCCAGACCCAGTTAACCAGCACACGCCGCAACAACGGATTGCTTGGATCGACAATGCTGCGTGCCAGTGCCAGTCGTCGCTGTCCGTCGGGAAACGTAGACGGTTCAGCGGTCGCGGAGTTCAACGCCGTTAAGAAGTGCGCCTGAACGACTTCACCGCGATCGATCGGGTTGCCTCGACGAAACACGTGAAACGGCTGTTCGGGAATTCGTTCCTCCAGCACCATCGCACGTGGAGGCGAGCCGGGCGACGAAAGCTGCAGATTATGGATCGCTCCGTTCTTGCCACCGAGATTATCTCGCACGGTACGATTCAGCAGCGTCGTCGCCAATTCATCCGGCATCGCGGTCGGCGTTCCGGGCTCGTGAAGATGTCGCCTCAACTGGCAATTGACCGCGCTGTTGATTGCTTCGTGCCGAGCGTCCTGATCGGTGATAATTTCTGCGCCGGCCGCTGCTTCCAATGATGATTCCAACAGCGACGCTATCCATTGTCGTTGTACGTCCACAAACAGATTGCCGTAAGCATCAGCCACCTCCAGCAAACTGGCGGGTTGTTTCTGAGTCAGAGCATCCAGTACGCGAGGATTCCACTTCGGAGCGGCCGTGGACAGATTCTGCAGCTTCGCAAATTTTGCGGGGTCACCGTTTTTTCTCGTCCACGCCGCCACCATTGCTGAACACTGCGTCGAAAAATCTTCGCCTTGCAGAGCTGCCAGTTGAAGCCACGGGCCAAACACGGGATCATCGGTCGGCATCTCCGCCAGATAGTCTCGCCAGCGATTCAGCACCAGCGGTCGCAGATCATCGGTGCGATACGAAAGAAAAGCGGCTGACAAATCCTGTTCCGGCGTTCCCTTGGCGAGTTCGCGAAGATACAGCCCCACCTGCATGCGCAGCCGTCCACGCATGACTTCCGTCTGATCGCGCGCCATGTCTCGATGAATCGTCTGACTTTGGGCCAGTTCTTTCTGATACTGACGATAGGCGTCGGAATCCGGCGGCCCGCCCACGATCGGCAGCATGTCGGGCTCCGTGCTGCTGGCCAGAGTCGCGTACAGGGCGTAGTAGTCCGTGGTCGGAATCGGATCGTACTTGTGATCATGGCAACGAGCACATGCGACCGTCAGCCCCATCAGTCCGCGCGTCACAACGTCGATCTGGTCATCGATGACGTCATGAGGATTCCGAAACTGCATGCCGACCGTCAGGAAGCCCAATCCCGCCAACGCAGGATCATTCTCGCCAAGTCCCAATTGATCGGCCGCCAGTTGCTCGGTCACAAATCGATCATACGGCACATCGGCATTCAAGGCCTTGATCACGTAGTCGCGGTAGGTATACGAAAAGGGAAACTTCGTGAAGCCGATCGCGCTGCCGCCATGCGTATCTGCGTAACGAGCGATATCCAACCAATGCCGCCCCCAGCGTTCGCCGTAGCGAGGCGATTCCAGCAACCGATCGATTAACTTCGCGAACGCATCCGGCGTATCGTCAGCGATGAACGCCTCGACTTCTTCCCATGTCGGTGGCAGTCCGATGAGGTCGAAGGTGGCTCGGCGAATGAGCTGCTGTCGAGTGATCTTCGGAGAAAGCCTCAGCCCCTGTGCCTCCAACTTGGCGACGACAAAGCAATCTATTTCTGAAGTTGCTTTGGTTTGTGTTGTCGGCGATTCCGGTTTGACGATCGGTTCAAAGGCCCAGTGTCCCTGATAAGGCGCGCCGGCTTTGATCCACTGCCGCAGCAATTCAATCTGTTGGCTGCTGAGCGTCTTCCCGGATTCAACCGGCGGCATCCGTTCGTCTGGATCCTGTGATGTGATTCGGTGCATGAAGGTGCTCTTGTCCGGATCACCTGTCACAATCACGGACGCTTTCGCAGCGTCCTCCGTGTCCAGCCGCAATTCCCCTTCGCGATGGCTTTCATCCGGACCATGACAATGCAGACAATGTTCGGCCAGAATCGGACGAACGTGTTCATTGAAGCGAATCTCATCGGCAAAAAGCGACGAACCCATAAAAAGCAGCAGGCACACTCGATGCGCCGTGCCTACAAGTCGAATCGCGGACGGCACACAAAGCGTGCCTGCTAGGATGCTGTGTTTCATATCGGCACCTCAACTTCGTTGACAATATTCTCCAAGGGCAAACCCGCGATTGCAGCCACGGCGATGCGTGCTGAAGTCGCCCGCATTTCGTTCTTCGACTCCACGCTGCAAAAGGCGGCATGGCAGGTGACAATCAGGTTCGGTGTGGCGGCTTCGTCCGGCGTCTTCAGCGGCTCGTCCTCGACGACATCCAAACCCGCGCCGGCCAGTTGACCACTTCGCAGGGCGTTCAGGATCGCAGTCTTCTTGATGACCGCACCACGAGCCGTATTTACGACAAAGGCGGAAGGCTTCATGAGAGCCAATTCATCCTCCGCGATCATGTGGTGTGTTTCGTCGTTCAACGGGCAATGCACCGAAAGAACGTCGGCTTTCGCCAGCAGCTCCGGCAGCGATTTCGCGCGGGCAATCCCGATGGCCTTGTCGACACCGTTGGGCAGGTAGGGGTCGTAAAAGCAAACCTGAAAGCCCAGCGATTTGGCTCGCAGCGCTGTGGCCGTTCCGATGCGCCCCAGTCCAACCACGCCAAAAACTAATTCGCGGAGCCGTCGGAGTTTTGGCTGAACGCGAATCACCCAGCCCAGGCGTTTGGCTTCTTCGTCGAGCGGAAACAACTGCCGGCACAGCGCCAGTGTCAGAGCGATTGCGTGATCTGCAACTTCTTCGGTTCCAT
>CALFSX010000287.1 GCA_937916515.1 uncultured Planctomycetaceae bacterium
GTTCCGTCGTCTTTTCGAAGACGAATCCAATGTTCCAGAAAATCACGCATCTCAACGTCACCGTTGGCGATCGCATAGAACAGCGGTAGAGATATCGTTTTACGATCTGGTACCACCACCTGATAATCAGGGTACTGAATTGTGTAGGCAGAACCGCTTTCAGCGCTTATTAGTAAAGCGTCCAGATCGAGATCGCGTTTAGTGTTGGTAGCTTCTGGCTGAAAAAAGTCTTTGTTGTTTGGTATTTCGACGAATTCCGCATTTGGCAGATGAGCTTCAATCCGTTTGATAAAGTCGCGGCTGTG
The DNA here is from genome assembly GCA_937916515.1 of uncultured Planctomycetaceae bacterium. GTDB lineage: Bacteria > Planctomycetota > Planctomycetia > Planctomycetales > Planctomycetaceae > Fuerstiella. The sequence continues at coordinate 306 of CALFSX010000287.1, forward strand.
GTCAACAAATCCAATACGCAGAGTTTGAAGTTCTCGCATTGATCGAAAAGTTTTGAAGCTGCGGATTCGATAGTCGTGTACAACAAATCCCATGGATACGTCCAGATACGGACTCGTATGTACCATGTTTTCGGCACGTTCCAGAGTACCCACCAGTCCTGACATCGCTACATCAAAGTTGTCATTGTTGATCTGCTGAATCAAGTTGTTGCGGCTGAACTTGACGAACTCGATACTAACATCAAGGTCTGCGGCCAGCGCGTGTGCCATGTTGATATCAAAGCCGACCAGTTGATGATCGGCGTTGAAGAATGCAAACGGAAGCTCGTTTTCGTTGAAGCCAATTCGAATAACACCTCGCCGCCGAATCCTCTGAAGCAGAGTTTCGTTCGGCCCCAATGGTGCGGGATTTGGCCCTGAGATTGGTTCAACGATTGACGCGACTGGGTGCTCAATCAGCTGCATCTGCGATAAGACGTGAGTTCGACCGTCTTCCGGCTTCAACGATTGCTGCAGCAGAAAGCTCATTGCCGCCAGAGCGATCGCGGCTGTGACATTGATCGCAACAAAGGCCTTCAGCAGCGACACCAACGGATACTTCAATCGGCGTTTAACCGCTGAAGCCGTAAGCAACGTAAATGCGGTCAGGTGCATCACTCCCAGAGCGTCTCCCAGCCGTTCACAGTACACTCCCGACAACAGAAACAGCTGAAACATATCGTGGGGCAGATGAGCATAATCCAACAGCCATGGCGTCGCGATAATTGGCCCCGCAAAGTATGCCGGAATGCCGCTGGCGATCAGCCCCGGGTATTCATGCAGAGACAACGCGTTTCCCATGAACCAGGCAGAAAACGGGATGAACAGAATTCCCAATAGCTTGCCAATGTGCGGAAACGCGTATGCGAGAGGATACAGAACATCGGGAGATGACGAACTGTTTGTTGTTTCATCCGCTTCCATGTTTTTCGCAAACAGCTGTTCCGTTCGCTGCATCAGCAGTGGAAGCACGATGATCAGTTTTCCGGTCGCAAAGGCCGTAATCATCGGATCTCTGGCGACAGCCATCACGTCTCGATAACGCCACGGAGTCAGTATTCGAACCATTAAAGGCAGCACCAGAAATGCAAGCAGGATGGCACCAATAGTGTATGCCAGCAAATACGCTTTCAGCCGGAAAAGATCCTCAAACGACATTGTGCCGGTCGCATTTGCCGTTATTGCGAATATCCCGATTGGACTCAGGTGGCTTACAAAAATGGACACTCGGATCAGCACCCTGGAAAAGATATCCAGTGTACTGATCAACTGCTGGCGATCCGTTCGATTCAGTGTGCTAAGAGCCAGGCCAAGGGCAATGCAAACCAGCACGATTGCGGGGACGTCATTTCTAATAAAGGCGGCAAAGATATTTGATGGAATAAACATCGACAGCACGTCGGTTTTGACGGGCGGATCGCTGATGGTGGTGCTAAAGAACGATCCCGCTTTCCATTCGGGAAACCCGAAAGGCAGCACCACAACGGCCACCATGGCGGCACTCCACAACAACAGCAGTACTGCACCGCCGGTGACTGCCAGTCGCCGACTTTCGGTCAGCGATAGCTTGCCAATATTTGACACCAAAGACACAGCGATATACGGCAGCACCGTCATTCGCAGCAGGTTTACAAATGCCTCCCCAACGACACTCAGAACTGCACAGTACTCGCCAAAAAACAGTCCGCAAGC
>CALFSX010000288.1 GCA_937916515.1 uncultured Planctomycetaceae bacterium
TCTCCCGTTGCCGCCGATGCTGAAGTCACCACAGGCTGAAGTCACCACAGGCTGATCACCGTCAGTCTAAACCAGCTGCCTGTTAATTTGTTGCCAATCTTCCCCCATGACCAGTTCTCCGCAACCGGCAGGCAGGCTGAGCAGTAGGGTCAGCTCGCCAGCAAGGGAATTCTCATCCCAGCGAATTTCAGTGCATTGAATTTCCAGGCGATGCGGACCAGCAAAGGCCGTCATGTTAAACTGGGCAACGTAATGACGCTATACGGTGATTTTTGGAAATATGCGCATTCTACGGCTTGCGTGTTCGCTGAAAGATAAGGAATGTAGGCACATTACAGCCACTGCGAAGCCCTGATCGGATGTCATCGAGTTTTCGTAGTAGACCACCCCAAAGTTCCGATAACGCTGGGGAGACGTCTAGATCTACTGGCTACTGATATTGTGTTTTTATGGAGTCTGGGACCATGGTCCAAAAGCGATCAATCTTTCAAGTTGCCTGTACATCTCTAGCTTGCCTGACACCTTTCGCAACAGCGTGTGCGTTTCAGGACTTGCAGGTGCCAGCGATTCCTTACGAGGAGGACGCGCCCGAAGCAGTTGATCCTTTCGCAAATGAATCGCCAGTGGCAACACGAGTTGCTCAAGACGCCAGAGCTCTGGCTGCGATGGCTGGTGACGAAGCGGGAGCACAGCTGGAGCCTCTTCTGGCCATTCTTTACAACGCAGGAAAATCTGACGACGAACGACTTCAGGCCGTCAAAAGCCTGAATGAAATTGCTCGCTCTCTTGATCAGCAGTCTGCAGAACAGCGTAGCCTGGCAGGTCAGATTTTACGCCGAACACGAGTCGCAGAAGCCGCTCTGAATGCCCTGAAATCTGCCGGTGAAGCTGTAGAGGCACGTGAAATCACCAACCGCCTGTTGGTTCGATTAACTGTCGACTACGAAAACACGGTCCGCGAGGATCATTCAGAAATGGTTCGCGAGGACTATCAATCGCTGAAGCTGCAATATCCGGCTGTCTACGAGGCGATTCGACCTGTGATGATGGATGAATACTTCAACTACAATCTGCACTTTGTGCTTTCTGAGCCAATGTTGTCTCGTTTGGTTTCTGATTATCGAACTGAAGATGGCGGTGTTGCTGAATGCATTTTGGGTGCATGGGTCACCGGCAGTCAGTCAACAGACACTTCCGTTCGAGCTGACATTAAGCCATCAACGGGCTCAGGTATGTTCCAACTGCTGGTTGACGGACACACCACTTCAAACACTCAAGGCCGCAAGTCTCCTGCCACGGTTTACACGCACGGAGATCACACGTTCAGCATTGTTAAGCCAACTTACTTTGACGGTACTTCGTTTAGCACAGGTCCAGCCAATATGGACGTGCATGCTTACAACAAGACTGTTGGATTGAAGACAGACTTCGACGGGATCCCGATTTTGCGTGGGATTGTCAGAAACATCGCAATGAACGAAGTTGCCAACAAGAAGCACGCGTCTGAAGCGATCGCTGCAAGAAAACTTGCAGACCAGGCTCTACCGCGATTTGAATCAGAGGTGGGCAAGAAATTCAGCGAAGCCAATGACAACGTTCAAAACAACATTCTGAACAATCTGCGCAACAAGGGAATCGCACCGCAGTCCTACAGTGCTCGATCCAGTGAAACTCATATTGCGGTTAGCTCTCGCACCATGTCACCGCAAAGCCTGTCGGCTCCAGCTCCACCAACAACGCCGGCGCCTGCCAGAGGCGTTGCTGTGCAGATGCATGAATCAGCGATCAATGCTGCAATTGACAGTCTTGGCATTTCTGGCCAGATGAAGATTGAAGAAGTCATCGAACGTATTGAGTCATCTTTGGAAGACTTCCTGAACCGCGAAGTTGTGCTGCGACCTGAAGGCAACACCAATGATGACAAAACGGAATTCGACTTTACAGCAAAAGACTCGATTCGAATTCGTTTCGATGAAGGCAAAGTTGTGTTCATTCTGCGAACCGGTTTCTATCAGCCAGAAAACGATCGCCGAATTCCTCAACACGTATTCGAAATCCCAATGGGTATCGAACTTCGGGAAGGCAATATTTGCCTGATTCCACCCTCGACAGACGCACGCGGCATTCTGTCACTGAAGCCACAACCGATTGAAGGAAAAGCATCGTTGCGATCTGTCGCTCAGGCTCGAGGCATTGCCAAAGAGATTCTTGACAAGACGTTCACTGAACCTTTGATTACGGTTGATCCAAATCTAAACCTGCAGATGGCCGACAAGTCCGACCTGAGTCTGCAGGTGACTCGCCTGGACATTACAGATGGCTGGATCACTGTCGTGTTCCAATAGTCGATCACTGCGACACTTTGCTGTGTTGTTAAGAACATCAGAAACGAGCCCCGTTAATCACACTGGGCTCGTTTTTTTACGCGCTGGCAATGGTCTGCGCCAGCGAATCGGACGATGGCATTCGACAAAGTTTACGCGACCGGCAATCTCCTTCTGACTGAACTGTCATGATCGGAGAAGTCGTGGGCGAATTGTCCGCATAGCCCCGCCAACAGTCTGGTTGTGCCAGTTTCCGCGTTTGAAACGTCGATAACACAGGTACGGCAATTGAGAGACTCAGACGTTGCGTGTCGCCACCGCAAATCTGAATCCCGCCGCTCAGCATCTGTGTGATTGTGGCGAAACGGGAACCGCGGAATGACTACTTCCAGGTCAAAATCTACTGCCGAAGAATCGCCTGAACCGTCATCCAAAGGTTCGCGCTGGCTGAAGTGGCTCGCCTTTATCGTAGTTGCGATTGGTCTAACACCTTCACTGCTGACGGTGTCTGCAAAGCACGGTGCCATCCTGAAGTTCTTCAGCCCGCAGCTCGAATCAGCCGTCAGCTACAAGACTGTTTCCACTCACTGGTGGGCTCCCATTGAGATTGTGGACGTAACAGTACAGGACTTGTCGCTGGGAAATGTTGATTCGTCTGCACAGCAGATTCCATTGGCTTCCGTCGCATCTATCGTATCAGTGCAGCCGTTGTGGAGAATTGTCCTATCTGGAGGACGTGGCGCGGAGTTCGTAATTCGGCAGCCCGTGCTTAACGTCAGTGTTCACGATGGTCGCACTAACGTCGAAACAACCATGGAACGTCTGTTTGCGAATTCAGGGGGCAGCAGTGGTGGCAAGTCAGCAATCTCCGCCACCATTGAAGACGGGACCATCCGCCTGCTGGAAAATTCAGTCACCAGCAACCCGAATACAGAAATCCCCTACACGACAATCACCGGCATCTATGCAACGCTGTCAACACTGGATCAGTCGTTGCTTTTTCCGGAAATAACTCTGGTTGCAAACGTCAGGCAGTTATCGCTGGCACAACAGCAGCAACAAGTGGCGGCACGTAAACAGCGTGCTCCTCAAATTGCGGCAACGCTGGATGAATTGTCGAGCGACTTTCCGCTGGTTCCATTCACCACAGATCAGCTTTCCACTTTGAGTGATTCAGAATCAGAGCCGGATCTAAAGATTCACCTTGGACCTTCCACAGAAGACAAAATGCAGCAGGTCACCGTCGAAGCTCGACGGCTGCAAATGCCACAACTGCAAGTGCTGCTGCAACGCTGGTTTCCAGAAACGTTTTTTCGAGGCGAACTATCGTGTCGCTTACAGGGGCACGTCATTGGTGACAATATTGCGCAGGGACTTGCCGGACGCTTTCAGCTGATGGGCGAGAATATTGCCTGGCGAAATTCGACGTGGGCCGTGGGGGAGTCTGTTAGCCTGGGGGCCTTGACGGCTCAAGGCGCAGTTGCTTTGGCGGAAGACGGCGTGTTGGTTAAAGATCTGCGAATCAAATCCGATGTCATGGAGCTCTCAGGAGACGGAGAAGTTCGCCAGCTGCAGCAGGATCCAACTCAGGTAATGCAGCAGGTTGCCAGTGGCCGCTCAGCGGAAGAACGCTCAGTCGTTGCGGAAGCCCAGGCAGCCACAGCGGGACAGGTGCGAATATCGGGGTCTGTCGACGTTGCCGCCATTTCTCGCATGATTCCTCGAACAATGAACCTGGATCAGGGCGTCGTCGTGAAGTCAGCAACACTGCGATTTTCGACGAAAGTGCAAAACCAGGTTCCGGCTGCAGACGACGTGCTTAGCCTGTCGGCCCCGAAGAATCGATTCCGCTGGCAGTTTGCAGCCCAGACGTCGCCCGTTCAGGCAATGCGTGATGGGCAGAGTCTGAATGTCGATTCCGCCTGCCGACTGGATGCTGTCGGAAAGCTGGACATGCAGGGTGGCACCGTCGATGCCGTTTCCTTGCAGGGCGCGTTCGGCAAAGTTACGGCGGAGCCGCTGGATGCCGGATACGAAATTTCCGGAACGATCAATCCGGAAAGCATTTGGAATGACTTTCGAGATCTGCTGAACGTTCAACGCCCTGGCTTAAGAGGTACCGTAGAATTCTTCACCCGCGTGGAAGCCGCAAAAGATGGATTTCAGCTGTCTCGAATCAACCTGAAAAGCGAAGGGCTTGAAGCAAACAGCCCCTTGCTGAATATCTATCCCGCTCGTTCTGCTCTGCAAATGTGTGAAGGAACGTTGGATATCCGAGGCGACTCGTCTGCCATTAAAATGCTGATCGCTCCCTGGCACACCGCGTCGTGGCTTTCCGATTCTTCAACCATCACCGCCAGGTTGGAAGCGGACCCACGCCAGAAAATTACTCTAAATGCTATAGTGCTCGCCAGAAACCCGGTAAGACCGGCTTCGCTTTACAAAACGATTTCAAATACGTCGGCAGAGTCATCATACCTGGTGATCGATCAGGCAAAGATCGATGCCAACCTGTTGGCAGATCAACGCACAGGCGACTTTCTTGTTGAAAAATGTCTGCTGGAATTACCGGGCGTGCAAGCCAACCTGACGGGAACGATGGGAGTCCGCCAGGGGCTGCTGAATGTGAACCTGACGGCAGATACAAGTTACGATCTTGATCAATTGAGTTTGCGAGTGCTCGATCCCGATGGCCGTATTTCGTTGTCGGGGCGTGGGCGTGAGACGTTCGTTTTGAGCGGCGCTCCGGCATTGTGGACCGACAACGATCTGATTCAGCACCAAAGAACGTGGACACCTTCAAACCAGGCTAACGCCCAACAGGATGCCGTTTCCATTCTGCAAGCGAACGGCAAGCTGAGTTGGACGGCCGGACGCCTGTACGGAACCCCGGTTGGCCCCGGAACTGTGGTTGCGGAACTAAGGAATGGGCTGCTGCGAGCTGAACCGATTCAATGTACGGTTGGCAGCGGAGAACTGTCTGTCATGCCTCAATGGAATCTGGACAGCAACCTGTTGCAGCTGGCGTCCGGCAGCCGTCTTAGCAATCTGGCGTTAACGCCGGAATTGTGTCGAGAATGGTTGGGCTATGTGGCTCCCATGCTGGCTGATTCTGCCAACGTGGATGGCACGATTTCCGCCCGAGTGCACCAGTTTCAATACTTCATCGATTCGCCTGCGAGCAGCACAATTCAGGCAGTGTTAACCATACATCGTGGCAGCGCAACTCCGGGAAGTTCTTTGCAACCGCTACTGCAGGCGTTAAGCGTGGTCGGCAAGGGGGACTACGCGAATCGGCAACTGGAGTTTCCGCCGCAGGACGTCCCCGTTCAGTTGGTTGATGGCATGGTCGTTCATGATGGTCTGGAAATGTCTCTGGCAGGCTACAATGTCCGCAGTGCCGGTGGTGTCGGGCTGGATCGCCGAGTTCAACTTGCACTGGATATTCCCCTGGAAAAGGCTGCCAGCGCAGCATCCGGGCGCAGCATTCGCATTCCGGTGGGTGGCACGGTAGATCGACCGCAACTGGACACTGCCGGCCTGCTGCAGAATCTTGGCCGTCAGCAGATCGAAGGGAAGGTCAACGATCAAATCAACAACGGTCTGAAGAAACTGTTGAACAAGTTCTAACGAGGCCGTGCCTCAGACCATTCGAGCTGCCGCTCGGAAACGCTCCGCTGTTGCTCAGAAAATCTGACTCAACGTGAACAAGTTAGCTGCTTCAACAAGTCTAAGACTGATGTTTGTTCGAATGCGATGGCGGCGACTGGCCGCGGTTGGAGCGAACCCCCGGGCGTTCCTTCTCAGGCTCAGTCCAACTCCGGCCAGCGGCCCGCGATGGTCCAGTGTCGGTCGCTGGTTGCGGTGACCCATGTTTGCGGAAACCCTGCGGCGTCCAACATCGCCTGAACTTCTTCGACGGTTAACGCCGCGTGCAGGGATTCACGAAACATCTTTTGCTGATGTTCGTTTTCACCACCGGCGTAGGTTTGCACGATCTGTTCCAAGTGCTGTACTGAATCCGGACGCATCAGATCTCGAATGAATATGCTTCCGTCATCTGCGACAACACGGCGGATTTCGTGGAAGACATCCATTGGCTCAGGAATGTGGTGGACGATGCTGTTCGACATCACCAATCCAACTGACTTCTCAGCCACCGGCAAACGCTTGGCATCGCAGTAAACGGGCAGGATGACATCGTTCAGTTCATGGTCCTTCAGGTGTCTGCCAGCGATTTTCAACATTTCCTGTGACAGGTCACAGGCCAGCACTGACTGAAAACGGTGTTCACTGTTGAGCAGTTCGATTGGGATCAAAGCGGTCCCCGTACCCAGATCGATAATGCTCAGGGAATAATCAACTGGTTTCGCAGCCGGTTCCACAAAACGCAACAGGTCAGCGACAAACACGCGGTTAACAGTGGAATGATCCATGGAATCATAATCCACGGCTTCCTCAACGGTGTCCATCACTTCAGGTTCAAGAGTTCTGGGAATCATTGATGGCTCCTGAAAAGCGTGCGTTGCGTTTCTTGTCTCACCTAAAGCCCAGCCGTAACAGCCTTAGGATAACGACCGAGCAAAATTGCAAATTCATGAAGGCAATGGCCGGGTGAACCTTGTTTCAACTGTTCACTATGAAGTTTGGCCGTGATATGACTGGAACCATTCCACGAAGCGCCCGATGCCAACCTCAATAGGAGTGTCAGGCCGAAAGCCGACATCAGCCTGCAGGGCGTCGATGTCAGCGAATGTTTCCGGAACGTCCCCCAGCTGCATTTCCATCATGTTCTTCTTTGCCGGAATTCCAATGGCGGCTTCCAGAGTGTCAATCATATGCATCAGCTCAACCGGTTGATTGTTGCCAATGTTGTACACTCGATAGGGAGCCGCAGTCGTCGCATCATCCAGCGGATCTTTGTTCAGGTTTGGTTCCGGAATACGATCGTTAACTCGAACAACGCCTTCAACAATGTCGTCGATGTACGTAAAGTCCCGTCGCATTTTACCGTGGTTGAACACATTGATTGGCTGGCCCTTTAAAATCGCTTCCGTGAACAGCCACAATGCCATGTCCGGGCGTCCCCAGGGGCCATAAACGGTGAAGAATCGCAGGCCTGTTGTCGGCAGGCCGAACAAATGGCTGTAGGTGTGAGCCATCAGTTCGTTCGCCTTTTTGGATGCCGCGTACAGGCTGACAGGATGGTCAACTCGATCAGTCACGCGAAAAGGCTTGTTCTTGTTAGCACCGTAAACGGAACTGCTGGAAGCGTAAGACAGGTGAGCCGTCTTGTTGTGACGACAGGCTTCCAGAATGTTCATGAAGCCAACGATATTGGAATCCACATACGCTTGCGGATTTTCCAACGAATAGCGAACTCCCGCCTGTGCTCCCAGGTGGATGACACTGTCGAAGCTGTTTTCTGCAAACAACTTATCGATTCCGGCTTTGTCTTCCAGCGCCAGTCTGGCGAATTGAAATCCGTCACGACCTTCCAGATGACTTAAACGATCCTGCTTAAGTTTCACCTGATAATAATCGTTAAGGTTATCCAGGCCAATCACTTCGTCGCCTCGATCAAGCAATCTGGCGGCGGTGTGAAACCCAATGAAGCCGGCTGCACCGGTAACTAAAATTCGAGCCATGATTTAAATATCATCTGCTGGTGGTTGTGATTTGTGAGATTGTTGGACCGAACTGCCTTGCACCGTTTCAGCAGAAAAAGCCGTACAATGAAGCGGAAATCAGCTGGACGCAGCGTTTAGTTACGGAGTAATCAATTTACGATACCAGTCGATTGTTTGTTTAAGGCCATCTTGTAACGCAACCTGAGGTTCCCAGTTCAGCCACTTCCTGGCAAGAGTAATGTCCGGGCAACGACGCTGTGGGTCGTCTTTGGGAAGAGGCATGTGCACCACCTTCGACTTGCTGCCGACGGCTGCAATAACAGCTTCGGCTAGTTCCAGCATTGTATTCTCGACAGGGTTGCCGATGTTGACCGGCCCCGTGTGGTCGTCCTGATCCATCAGTCGCAGCATGCCTTCGATCAGGTCGCTGCAATAGCAGAACGAACGCGTCTGAGTGCCTTCGCCATAAACGGTGATGTCTTCGTTTCGAATCGCCTGAGTGATAAAGTTTGAGATCACTCGACCATCATTAGGGTCCATCCGAGGCCCATAAGTGTTGAAGATGCGAATGATGCGAATCGCCACGCCATGCGCTTCGTGGTAATTCATCATCAGCGATTCAGCAATGCGTTTGCCTTCGTCATAGCAGCTTCTGGGGCCAATGGGATTCACGTGTCCCCAATAGTCTTCCGTCTGTGGATGAACCAATGGATCGCCATAAACTTCCGACGTCGAAGCGTGCAGAATTCGAGCACCGCAGCGCTTTGCAAGCCCCATCACGTTGACCATGCCAACGGTTGACGTCTTGATCGTCTTGATGGGGTTGTATTGATACGCTTCTGGCGATGCCGGGCAGGCCAGATTAAAGATGCGATCTACTTCCAGATAAAACGGGTGCACAATATCGTGACGCACCAATTCGAAGCGGTTGTTGCCCAGCAGGTGTTCGATATTCTTTTTGTTGCCAGTGAAGAAATTATCAAGGCAGATCACTTCGTCACCTCGTTCGATCAAACGATCGCAAAGGTGGCTGCCAAGAAAACCCGCTCCGCCTGTGACCAATACCGTTGACATTGTGACACCCGTTTCGCAAATGATGAGTAGTAAGATTGTCAACCAGCAGGCTGGTTGTCGCTGTTGTCGTCGCCAACGTGATAATCTGAAGTTGAAGATTGACGAGCATCAAACGCGTTGTGATTCCGCCGACCCAATGGCTTTGTCCAGTCGAGCCAGACATTCGTCTCGCCCCAGAAATTCCAGAGTGGGAAACAAGTCGGCACCTTTTGCTTTTCCAGTGATCGACAACCGCAGTGCGGGAGCAATTTGTCCAAACTTCAGTTCTCTGCCTTCAACAAATCCGTTGACTGCGTCGTGCAGCGTTTCGGCGGAAAACGACTCTACATCGGCCAGAATGTGGCGAACGTCACGCAACAGATCGACAGCTTCGGCGGGTTTGACCACGCGTTTCTGAAATTCCTTCTCGTCAAAAACCAGCTGGTCCGACGACACAAAGAATTCGTCCATGCTTAAAATGTCGCCAAACACTCGCAGGCGGTCCGCAGCAAGTTCCACTACGGCAGCCACGCGAGTCAGCATTTCGGCATCCGGCGATTCAGGAATCAAACCGGCTCGCGAAAGAAAATCTGCACAGCCAGCGACTTTTTCGTCTGCCGAAAGTTCGCTCATCCAGTATGCCTGATAGCTCATCAGTTTGTCGGGGTCCAACCCGGCAGCTGCTTTCACAACTCGATCAAGCGTGAAGGCGTTCTGCACTGTTTCCAGCGACATGTTTTCGGTTTCGTCGTCCAGCGACCAGCCTAAGCGAGCCAATGCGTTCAGCACTCCGGCTGGCAGAAAGCCGACTTCGCGATAATAGGCCACCATCACCGGCGATAACGAGTTGTCCGTCGGATCGATTCCCAGGCGAGTCAACACGTCATCGCCCAATTGAAAAAGCTTTTGGAAAGCGGGGCTTTTGCGGTACTTGTCGATGTCTCGCTTGCTGAGCTTCTTCTTTCCGCCCGGTGCCGCCACAAACGGGATGTGAGCGAACACGGGCAGATCGTTACCCAATGCTTCATGCAGCAGCACCTGAATAGGCGTGTTGGAAAGATGCTCTTCCGCGCGAATCACGTGAGTGATCTTTAGCTGGCCGTCATCGACAACGGTGGCGAAGTTATACAGCGGAGATCCGTCACCGCGAGCAATCACGGGGTCGACCATCAAATCGCTGTCCCATTCAACGTGGCCACGCACCTGATCGACGATTGAAATCTTGCGACCACGTGGCACCAGAAACCGCACAACATATGCTTCGTCCGCGTCGATCTTTGCCTGCACCTCTTCTGCGGACAAACCGACAGAGGTTCGACTGCTGACATAAACCGTCTTGTTCTTTTCCGCGTCTTCGCGCTGAGCCTTGGTGTCGTCGGGCGATTCGAAATCGCGATACGCGGCACCATTATCCAACAGCGACTTCAAGGCCGCATCGTGCAACGACCGGCGTTCTGATTGAAAGTACGGGCCGTAATCGCCGCCCACTTCCGGACCTTCATCCCAGTCCAGCCCCAGCCAGCGAAACGCATCCAGAATCGGCCCCAACGCCTCATCCATGTTGCGACCGGCGTCTGTGTCGTCAATTCGCAGAATAAACTGGCCACCGTTTTTGCGGGCCCACAGCCAGTTGAATAAAGCGGTTCGCATTCCGCCGATGTGCATGTAACCCGTGGGACTGGGAGCAAAACGTGTTCTAACCGTCATCGTTTTCATGTTCTTTCTGAATCGCGTCTGTCTGAACGCGGATCGTATCCACTACAGCGTTCTCCGCAACGCGAATCAGGCCGTCAACCCGCCCATTCCCCACATTTCAGGGCAGCAATCGACTGGTTTCCTTAAACAGGAACCGAACCCGCTGGATGTTTACTTCCCCAAATTGCATCTGTGGATCTGAGTTAATCGCGTATTCACCGAAGCTTGAACAGTATTGGTAAAGTTGTTCGGTTTACGATTGGCGAACGGGCAGGGCGTGGCGGGCGTGGCCGTTGAGTTAACGTCCGAGTGGCCTGGACCGCCCTAGCGGTTTGCTGTGGGGCGCCACCCAAGCAGGCTACTGCCGGCACGTGGTCCCCGATGGTTTTCATGGCGACATGGCGACATGGCGACACGTCTCCGCATAACGCGTGTCGCGTAGCGATGGGAAACCGCTTTGGAGCTTACCTTGAACAACGCTGGCGCGACAGTTTGGGGCAGCATTCGAGTTACCTGATTCGCCAGAGCGTTTCCTGAGGCTTTGCCACACATGCCAGCAGTCGGCCACCGGGTTTCCTTCAAATGGAACATTTAATATCATTCAACGAGGCGTAAAGCGATGGCGTTTTGTATCGCTCGCTGACAACCGAGACAAACGCAACCACCTCTATTTGATCTTTCCGATCAGAACGAATTGTAAGTTATGTTGACAAAAGAAGGCTGTCTGCAACGACGCAAAAATCTGTGGGCTCGAATACCCCAAGACATTCAGTGGGTCTTAATCGGCGACGCCAGGCACGTTCAGTACTTCAGTAATTTTCGAGTCAACCCGATCAGTTTTTCCGCAGACCAACGCAGTCTGCTGCTGCTGGAACGCGGTGGCAAGGCGACTCTGCTGGCGGATAATTTTACTCGTCGAGCCGCTTCCGCAGATCCGTATGTTGATGCTGAAGTTATTGTTCCGTGGTACACGCACAAACGTTCTGTGACCAACCGCGATGACGCGCTCGTGACCGCATTGCACGAATGTCGCAGCACTTGGCACGGTTCCAAAGGCGTGTTGGAACCAGAAGGCGTCACAGAAATGGTCGCGGCCACCGTTGCCGAAAGCTGCGAATGGCAGGTTGATGACGTTCAATCCGGCGAACGTTCAACCATTGGAAACATCGTGCGGTCACTGCGTCGTCAGAAACTGCCGGACGAAATTGAACTCATGAAACGCTGCATGATCGCCTGCGACGCTGGTCATGCGGCCGCGTTTGACACGGTCCGCCCGGGTGTTACAGAACTGGAAGTTTACCTTGCCATTCAGCGGGCGGCTCAGTTGAATGCGGGCGTCGCCTGTGTCGTGTATGGCGATTTTCGAGCCACCAATGCTGTCACGTTTAAAGCGGGCGGTTTGCCGACAGGCTACGTGCTTCAGGAAGGCGATCTGTTTATCGCAGATTTCAGCGTGGTCATTCACGGCTATCGCAGCGATTTCACCAACACAATGGCTGTTGGCACGCCCAGCCCTCAACAGGTCGCTCAGTTTGAAGCTTGTCGAGACGCGATGACGGCGGCAGAATCGACTCTGAAAGCCGGAGCAACCGGCAAAGCAGTTTACGAAGCTGCATCAGCCGTGTTTATCGATCGCAACTATCCGGCGTTGGCCCACCATTGCGGCCACGGCCTGGGCATGGAACATCCAGAGCCGCCAATTTTGGTTCCGCAAAGTGACGACGTGCTGCTGGTTGGAGATGTCGTCACCATCGAACCCGGCCTGTACATCGAAGGCGTTGGCGGCATGCGTTTTGAACACAATTACCTCATCACCAACGACGGCTTCGAAAGACTGAGTAACCATCATATCGGCCTCACCAAAGCCTCGTGAGATTCGCAATAGTCGCACTTTTTCGTAACAATCAACTTCGACGCTAACCGCGACACACTAACAAAGGTCACTTCATGTCGGACACCTATCGCCTGCAGCAGCGACCTTCAGCGCCGGAATCAAGTTCTCACAGGCCTGCAGCGGCGGGGCCGCCAGTTGTTGTTGTGGCTCCCGCCAGGCGGTTGGTTTCGCTGGATGCATATCGTGGTTTTATCATGTCGATGCTGGCGGCCAGCGGATTCGGCATTCTGCAGTTTGCCAGAATCAGCAAAGACAGCGATGTTTGGAAGACATGGAACTACGATCGATTCCAGGCGTTGAGGTTTCATTTCGACCACCCTGCGTGGGTCAGCATAACGGGCTGGTTTGGTGTTTCGTTTTGGGACCTGATTCAACCCGCGTTTATGTTTATGGTGGGGGTCGCCATGCCGTTTTCTTATCAGCGGCGAGAAGCGATGGGCAGTTCGGCGTGGAAACGCAACCTGCATGCGGCTGTGCGAGCCATCGTGTTGGTTTTGCTGGGTGTGTTTCTGTATTCGTTAAAGCATGCTCAGACAAACTGGATCTTTACCAATGTGCTGGCTCAAATTGGGCTCGGCTACTTCTTTGCCTACCTATGCCTGGGGCGATCGCGGCAGCTTCAAATCAGCGTGTTTGTGGCAATTCTGGTTGCCTATTGGGGCCTGTTCGTGATGAATCGGCCTCCCGAAAATTTCGACTACGAGAAAGTAGATGCGTCATTCGAAAAGGGGGAAGTGTTTTCCGGACGTATGGCCGCCTGGTCGAAGAATGCCAACGCCGCACATTTTTTCGACGTCTGGTTTTTGAACAAACTTCGCTCACCCGAATTTCCGCAACCTGCAACAGATTCTGAATCCAACGTTACAGCGACTTCCGAGCCAAACGACGAAGCTGCGGTCGCAGCAGCGGTTGCTGTTCCCGAAGTCAAAGCGGCCGAATCGTCTCTGATCCGCCGCTGGTGGTTTTCGTCGCCGGAACCTTACACTCACAACAGCGGTGGCTACCTGACGTTGAATTTTATACCGTCAATCGCCACAACTTTGCTGGGAATCTTGTGCGGCCAACTGCTTCTGGCAACGGATTCCGACAGAAACAAACTGCTGAAGCTGGTTTCGATTGGCATTGTGTGCCTTGTCGCAGGAGTTGCCGCTCACCACACGGTTTGTCCGATTGTGAAACGTATCTGGACGCCCAGCTGGGTTCTGTTTAGTGGCGGCTATGTGGTGCTGATGTTAGCGGCGTTCTATTTGCTGTTCGACATGCTTCCGTTACGCAAGCTGGCGTTTCCGCTGGTTGTTGTCGGCATGAATTCGATTGTGATGTACATGCTGGGACAACTGCTAAGACCGTGGGTCGCCGAGAAAGTTGTGTCTATTCATTTCGGCGGAATGCTGCGGTCAATCTTTGGAGACGCCGCGTTGTCGTCGGACGGCATCGGGGCGATGGTCGTCCCGTCGGCTACGTTTGTCGTGTTCTGGCTGGTCGCCTATTGGATGTATCGCAATCGCTTCTTCGTGCGAGTTTGAACGTTGCATTTGTAAACTATCGCCCACACTTCCGCCTGTATGCAACGCATCTTGATGAACGACTTCTGCCAGCAGGTTTTGTTTGTGAATCGGCAAGCCCAACTGCGGTTGCAGCAACTACTACACCTGGCCTTAGTGTGCTAAACTAGCCAGTGGCTTTTTCTGCCTGGCAGCGTCGGAGATTTTTTGATGAGCACAGATTTGGATTCCATTCACCACGTTGCGATTTCTGTCGACAACATTGCGACGGCCGTAGATTGGTATCGAACAACGTTTCGCTGCGAAATTGAATACCAGGATGAAACATGGGCACTATTGAAATTCGCTAATGCCTCACTGGCGCTGGTGATTGCCGAACAGCACCCTCCGCACCTGGGCTTCGTTACTCCCAAAGCTGAATCATACGGAGAACTGAAACTGCACCGTGATGGAACTCGTTCGATCTACATCAGCGATCCAACAGGTAACGCCGTTGAACTGATGGATCCGAACAGCGTGTAAAATTGCAGCAGGAATCCGCGAGTACTTCATGAGAACAGTACACGGGTTCTGTTTCGCACTTACCAGCCCATGGCCATGTTGGTTTCGATCACTCGTTGAGCTTCGTGCAGGTCAGACCCGGTATCCAGCATGTACAGTCGAATCGCGTGCAGCTTGTCTCCCGATGCTCTGTTCAGGCAGTCTCGAGCAACATCGCAGGGCTGGCCTTTCCCTTTAAGCCCCAGCAACCGTTTGCTGATTACCCATAAATCTCGCGGGCGTTTGGTAATGCGAATAATTCGCTCTTCAGGGTAGTGCAGCTGAGCGATATGTTCAGCCTGTTCGTTGCTGGAAGCCCAGCCGACCATGATGTGCGATTCCGTTTCGATTTCGTACATTGCCATGTCGATTGTTTCTGCTTAACAAGGGCTTCGCCCTTGACCCAGTGGCGTGGCCTGCGAGAGAACCTTGAAAGTTCTATTCGCTGAGCCGCTCCGTTGTCGCTGCGAGACTCATGCGCGCACCGTACACGCATCATTTTAAGTAACACTCTAACGAGGCCGTGCCTCAGACCATTCGAGCTATCGCTCGGAAACGCTCCGTTGTCGCTCTGTAAACTTGACTCAATGTGAACATGTTCGCGCCAATAAGTAGTCTAACCGGGCATCGCCACGTCTGAACGAGCCGCGGGGCGTTAGTGCCGGTTTTTGCCGTGATCCGCACTAACCGGGGCTAACGCCCTGCGGCTGATGTGGGAAGCAGAAACACTGACCCTTCATTGAACCTGGTGCCGTCGAGCTAAATCAGTTTCGGAAAATGTCCCAATTCAATCCGTGCTGTCTTATGGCTGCCAGCAAGCCTTTTTGCAACTTAAAGTTGGTCTTTGAACTCAGGAATCGCTCACCGGGCGTTGTTTTATTCGTTTAACCGGTCGTCGTGGACCTACCAGATGCTGCGAAGAATCCTGGACTGCGACCAAGGGGTAAGCGACAGCATTCCATTCGTTCCACTCAATCAACCATTCCTGCGGGCTTTCGCGCTAAAGATTGGTTCCAGCTTGAATTAACGCAGACCTCGTGGAATACGTCATTTGTTGCGGTGAGTTCCAATTTTCCGTTCGAATTTGCGACGAATGCGGCTAAGACGCGTGCAAAGTTTTGGCCCGGAAACTCTCATTAAGGGCCTCGCCCTCGCCCCAATGGCGTCGTATGCGGCAAGACGTGGCACGTTCAAAACGCCGAGCCGCTCCGTTGTCGCTTCAACAATGATGCGCGCCCCGTGCGCGTTTCTGTTTGAGCATAACTCCCAAACTCGCCTGTGCGAAAAAGAATAACATCACACAGGATTAGCTAGCTCGAACGGGGGCAGAGTTTCAACAGATGCCGGTGCCATTTGTTGAATTTGGGCGGCATTTTGTGCAAATCCTGAGCGACAGCTGCTCACGAGACTGCATACGTGGATAACGATATCTACGTGGATTTGCTTGTGTCGTGAGATTCCATTATTCATCATTGGCGAGCTGATTGTGGCTGGCCGGATCGGTCGTGGTTGCAACAACTTTTCCATCATTGATAGTAAAGCAATGGAACATTGCAGATGCTTCCGGCGGTGGTGATGTGTTCGGATTTTAAAAAAAATCGCATTTGCCCGACTATCGATTGGTTTTCGGGTGTTTATCTGAATGTCAGATTCACAGCCGATTCAAGGCGACTCATGATAAACTGTGTCTTGCATGACTTAACAACTTATCAGCATCAGAAGTGATACTGAAAAGGACCGTTGTTGTGAGTTCAGGGGACGTCTCGCAATGAGAAGCCAGCCGAAGGTTGTAGCGGACCGCTGGCAGATTTGGTGCGAATCTGAATCGTGTCGTATTGCAGATTTGCTGCGGTCGCGTATCTAAAACCAATCATGGTCGAGCTCTTTCGGCCGCAAACTTTAACTGGTGAAATTTCAAACGGTTCCGAAAATCGCCTTGATGTTTCGCCCGCCTATTCTGGAGAGAAGCTATGAAAAAAAGTTCTTTGGCCGCATTCGTTCTAACGCTAACAGCCGCATCAATGAGCGTTGCACAGCCACCGGGAGGTGAGCGAGGTGGACGTGAAGGTGGTCGCGAAGGCGGGCGTGGGCCAGGTGGCGATTCCGTTTCCATGGTTGACCGCATGATGGAATTCGACAAGAACGGCGACGGAAAAATCAGCAAAGAAGAAGCTCCTGAACGCCTGCAAAGCATGTTTGCCAGAGCTGACAAGAACGAAGACGGCCTTCTGACCAAAGATGAGATCTCTGCTGAAATCGGAACACGCACCGGCGGTCCAGAAGGTGGTCGCGGCGGCGAAGGCGGTCCACGTCCAGAAGGCGGACGAGGCGGTTTTGGCGGCGGTCGTGAGGGTGGTGGTAGAGGCGGCTTTGGCGGCGGTCGTGAGGGTGGTGGTAGAGGCGGCTTTGGCGGCGGTCAACCTGGTGGTCCAGGTATGGGCGGCCCATCAGCCATCATGGCGGCTTTGGATGCCAACAAAGATGGCGAACTGTCCGCCGCTGAAATTGATCTGGCCATTGTCGCTTTGAAGAAGCTTGACAAGAACAACGACGGCAAGCTTGATCGCAGCGAAATGGGAGCAGGCGATCGTGGTCCGGAAGGCCGAGGCCCAGGTCCAGGTGACCGACGTCCTGAAGGTCGCGGTCCAGGTATGGAAGGTGGCCCTGGTGGTCCTCGAGGAAACATGGCGCAATTCATGCTGGAACGATTCGACGCCAACAAAGACGGCAAGCTGTCTGGCGACGAAATTCCTGAACGCATGCGAGAGAATCTGGACGCCGTTGACACCAACAAAGACAAGTCCATCGACAAAGCAGAACTGGAAGCGATGAGCAGTCGATTCCAGGGCGGCGGACCTGGTGGTCCGGGTGCACCTGGCGGTCGAGGCGGTTTTGGCGGCGGTCGCCCCGGTGAAGGTGGTCCTGGTGGTCAGGGTGGCGAACGACGTCGACCTGCTATCGAAGAATAGACCAGCTTCGTTATAGTTTTCATTAAATATCGCAGACCGGCAAAGGGCATAATTCCCTTGCCGGTTTGTCGCGTTCTGCCAAGGACTTGTTTGCTTAGTGGTCGCATGTACTGCTGTCGCTTGACGTGTTGTCGCAGACCAGGATTTGGCAGGCAAAATTTCGTTAAACCCGTCGTCCGCGACCACGGATTTAACGAAGTGATGACCATGCATTCCGATATATGTTTTCGCGTCTGCTGTTGTCCGCGAACGATGTGGTTTTGCGATTGATTTTTGTGCTGAAATTCTCACAACGGAGTTGGAAAATGTTCCTGCGATCTTGCGCACTTGTGGCGCTGGGCTTTGTTTTGGCCCCCGAAGTTGAAGCGTCTGACTGGGTTCGGTTTCGTGGTCCCAATGGATCGGGGGTTGCAACAGATTCAACTCCAGTGCCAACCACCTGGAGCGAATCAGAGAACCTGAAGTGGACCGCAAAATTGCCCGGCCCAGGCCTGTCATGCCCGATTGTCGTCGGTGATCGAGTCATCGTTACGTGCTGGAGCGGTTATGCCGTGGAAAAAGGCGAGCTCGGTTCGTTGGAGAATTTGAAACGTAACGTTCTGTGCCTGGATCGTGCCACCGGCGATGTGCTTTGGAGCCACGAAGAAGAGCCGATACTTCCGGAGAATGAATTTCGCAGCATGTTCGCTGAAAACGGATATGCATCCCACACTCCCACAACAGACGGCGAGCGCGTGTATGTGTTCTTCGGCAAGTCAGGCGTTTTGGCGTTTGATTTGGGAGACGGCCGAAAGCTGTGGCAGCAGAAAGTGGGAGAGAACCTGGAACAACGTGGCTGGGGCTCAGCATCAAGTCCAATCGTCTATAAAAATCTTGTGATCGTGCCTGCGTTCATTGAAGGCGACAGAACGGTCGCGTTTGAAGGTGCCACTGGTAAGATTGTGTGGTCGCAGGATTCACCTGGCTATACCAGCAACTGGAGCACTCCTATTCTTGTTGAAGCGGAAGGCCGCACAGACCTGGTGATGGCAGTTCCCGGCGAAGTTTGGGGAGTCAATCCAGACAACGGCAAACTGCGTTGGTACTGCGAAGTTCCTGGCAGCGATTCCGCCAGAGCAAGTGTGGTCGCCGATGGCGACGTCGTTATCGCAATGGCTGGCGGACGCGGCGGAAGCACTTCGATTGCAGTGAGAGCTGGCGGCAAGGGCGACGTGAAAGACACACATCTTGTGTGGACAGGGCGAGATGTCAGCAGCACGGCTTCTCCTGTCATTCATAACGGTAAGATGTACCTGGTCAACAACAAGGTGGCGACGTCGGTCGATATGGCAACGGGAAAACGCATTGCTCAAACACGACTGACAGCAACTGCGAGCGGCCAACCAGAAGAAAAGCCCGAAGCTCAGCCTGAGCGTCCTGCACCCGGTTCAGACCAGGGAAATGCTCAGGGACAACGTGGTGGAGGTGGCCGAGGCGGATATGGTGGAGGCGGCGTTGGTGGCCAGGACTATTCGTCACCTGTCATTGCTGGTAACACAATGTTCTACAATTCACGCAATGGAGACGTATTTGTGATTGAACTGGGCGAAGAAATGAAACAGGTCGGCCTGAACAAATTTGCCTCAGACAAAACCGATTTTAGCGCGACTCCAGCGATCAGCGATGGCGAAATCTTTATTCGCTCAGGAAGTACCGTGTATTGTATTGCGGAGTCGAAAAAGTAGGTCCCCCCTGGAATCGGCCCTCTTTCTGGAAATTTCCAGCGAATTTGACGTGGTAGAATTCCGAATCGAGACCAAAACCTTCTAAACTGCTGTTCGGCAACCAGAAACTCCGCTCGCCTTACCGCCCCAACGCCGGGGACAGGCAGCGGAGTTTCTTTTTTGCGCGGATGCGTGTCAGCCTTATACAGAATGGTGCGGAACAGGTGCGTGTGATTCCCGTAGCGACAACTGAGCGGCTCCGCGATCAGAACTTTCCGCGTTCTCTCGCAGTCCACGCCACTGCGGGAAGGGCGAAGCTGTTGTTGGGTGATGAGAGTTGCGGGACTGGACGAGTGCCAGCCAGCCAATATGCCTCTAAAGCCGCATAGATTGCGATTCGATTCACCGCTCGGCCACTGCAACGCTTCTGGCGTTTTGTTCGTTACCTTTGCGGTAACAATCAAACGGTTGAAAGTGTTGACCCCCAAACTGTGGATCTCAAGCCAACCTAATATGGGAAACCTCCCATCGGCGGATTCTTCAGCAATTCGCTGTGAATTTTCGAGCATAATTCACTGAACTCTGTGATCCGAAGTGCTTCCCGCCACGTTATAAGGCTATTGAGCCACCGACGGCTGCTGAATGCAGCGGGCAGTCTCTTAAGCGGAAGCTTCCCGGCAGCGGCTGTTTGCCGGAAGGTCGAAGACTTTCGTTCAGAGCCTGCCCCTTCCTTCAGCGGTCCGTCACCGGCTTTTTGAAGAACAGACGCAGGCGAGACTTAAGGACGATGTACGAATGGTCATGCGGAACTCACGCCAAATGCCAGTTCCCAATGAGATTGCTATTCTGCTGCTGAACGATGCCGCTCATACGCCACAGCGGGGTCGTTTTTTCTGAAGACATGGTGGCACCTTGCCCTGACGTTGGGCAACAGAAAGAAACGCTATGAATACGAAAAATCAAAATATGAACATGGAAAACGAACTACGCCAGAATCAGGGTTCGTTGGAAATGTTTCTGGTCATCGCACTGACCATCGTCTTTCCGCCGATTCTTCTGTTCGGGTTCTTTATTGTGAACCCTCGCGAAGAAGTTGTCGTGCTGAGGTTTGGTAAATTTGTTACGACTCTCAGACAGCAGGGGATCTGCTGGATTCATCCGGTTGGGAGAGCTCTGCACCGCATTCCAACTCGCGACATGACGTTGGACATCCACACAACCACAGTGTTGGAACGAAACGGTAACCCGATTCAAATCAGCGCCGTTGTGGTGTACCGAGTTGAAGACACCTACAAGGCCGCATTGGAAGTCGAAAGCTATCGCAAGTTCATCGAAGACCAGGCCGGTGCTGTGGTGAAACGTTGCAGCTCGCAGTTTCCGTATGAATCTGCAGATCACAGCGAACCGTGCCTGAAAGTGGAGAGCGATGAAGTGACTCAGTCCTTCGTCAAAGAACTTCAGGAAGCAGTCAACGCGGCGGGGATCCGAGTTCTGTGCGTGCGGTTGAACGACCTGACCTACGCTCCTGAGATTGCTCAAGCTATGCTGATGCGGCAACAGGCTTTGGCCTTGATTGATGCTCGCAAGACAATCGTTGAAGGTGCCGTGGAAATCGTTCGAGACGCCGTGAGCCAATTGGCGGCGGCTGAGCTGCATATGAGCGATTCAGAACGTGAGACTCTGGTCTCCAACCTGCTGCTGGTCATCTGTGGTGGCGAACGTCCTCAACCGGTAATGCAGATTCAGTCGAATCGCAATTAGATAGCCCCTTGTCGAAACGGATTTGCAACGGGTACCCGAGGTTCGAGCAAGCAGCGAGCGAAACCCCCGAGGATTCCTTCACATGCTCAGTTCAACACCGGCTACCAACAGGAGACTGCGTTCTCATTCTGGTGCGGTATAAATCAGCCGGGTCTATAATCTGGATGTCTTTCGATGGCGGTCACGGGATAGCAATATTCCGTGGCCGCCATTTTTGTGGCCAGACTATGGATTCGCAGTTGCCGGCAACGACAGTTGCATCCACAGATGCGACGGCAAATCTTCTACTCCTGACAGTCTCTATTTCTGCAGCATTGGCTTTGCTGTAAATCGGACTTCGTAAGACGTGGTTTCAACGCAGCTGCGTGGATTTGGCATCAGGATGAAATCGTCCGTAATCACCGGTTGAAACTCGGATCCACTGATGATCTTCACATCCGAAACACGTTCAGGCAGCCATTGAATCATCGGCCGCCAACCTCGCTGCGAACCGTTCGTGTTAATTGGTCGGAACGAGTCTTCACCACGTCTGGGTGTGATTTTAAACGTGTAGACATCGCCGTCCTGAGTCAGCGTTTGGTCATAGGCCTTGTCCGCGTCGGCCATGCGAGCTTCCCATTTGGGGTCGCCGTAAAATGCGACAACATCGCGATCAAATGCCAGGCCGCGTTCATTTCCCGTTTTTGTTTGCAACGCATGCACCAATGCGTGATGGTTGGCGAAAAAGGCCTCCGTCAGAGTGTACCTGCCAGGCTGTTCAACAAAATAATCCAGTACTCCCCAGCCGCCGTACCCGAACCACGTGGGCACCGTGTAGCCAATCATCTGTTTGACGCCTACATCGTTCATCCATGCCAGAGCCATCGCATCGGGACCGTCGATGTGTCCCATCAGACAATTGCCGATCGGCAGATACACCTTGGGATTCTGCGAATCAATTTCAAACCTTTGTCGTAGTGAATCCTCACCATACATCTGGCCCGCGCTGGACTTGAAGTAGCCATTCCGATATCGAAACCCGATCTGCCAGTTTCGTTCTGTTGCATGCCCTGACGTGACCATCAGATCTGGCTGAAACTCATTCAAGGTGTCAACCAGTGCTTTGGTCGTATCGTCGGGCCCGGCCACTTCCTTTCCGGGCTGTCCGGCTTCCTTAACGACAAGTTTGTTCTTGACCAGTTCGTCATAGCAGCGAGCCTGCTGGCACATGTCGGTGGCCAGTTCTGTTCCTGATGCAACTTTACGGACAACCAGAGGTGCTTTGTGTTTCGCAATTGTGAGAGCATTGGCCGCATCGTAGCCAGTTAAAATTCCCCACAAGGTGTCTGTAAATGGATCGTCGTCAAAACCCCGAGTCGACTTGTGAACGGTTGCCACAAAGTCTGCAGTCGCTTCATCAGCAGTCGCCACAAAACAGGTATAGCGAGGGTGCAGCTTCGATAATTCCGCAAGGCTTTCTGTTGGGCTGGTTTGGTAAGTCAGCAGAACCCCGTTGTGCTTCTGCAATAACGCATCCACAACTTCCTTCCAGTTTGCATCCTGAACGGTGGATTTTCGGGCGACCACGCAATAGTCACTGCCAAGCGCGAAACTGCACCAGATACCTGTGAAACAAAACGACAGAAAAATTGCGATGCGCATGACGATGAATTTCCGATCAGGACCACCGTGAAGAAAACGTTACCAAACCTCTGACACGTTTAGCTGCGGTGTTTGTGTGTTTGCGAGCGAACAGTTTGAAGCCGCCGGATTGTTCGAAACTGGCTGTGTTACAGTTTCGTACTTTGTTCGTAGGTTTGCCAGTCATCTGAAAACAGGAAGTTCGCCGCAGCCGCTTTTTGTTGTTCTGTAAAGCGTTCATGTTCCGGAAGCACGGTGTTTGGGGGAAATTCGAGCCGCTTTAGCGAAGACGCCGATAAGTCGTTCCGAAGAATCATCAGCCAGCAACACTCGGGTTTCAGCCATTGCTCAGCACCCATCGACCAGCTTCGAAGCGATATTGAATCGCGGTGGCATTCCCTCCACTTTGTTGCTTGCTGTTGTTAATGATTTCTCCGTTGATAAAGACAAACCACTGATGCAGTTCTCCGATTGAACGTTCGATCTCGTTCACTTCGATTTCCAAGCGTCCCTGTTTGTCAACGGCGTCGACGTAATGCCGAACCCTGTAGTCGCCGGGTAGCGATTCGCTGTGGTCGCTGACAGCCATGTTCGGCCTACTTGATATTGTGGCAACCAACGAAGCGGACCTTGCCAGGCCTCCGCAAGAGCTCAAAATGCGTCCTCCCCATTTTGGGCTCCCTGGCTATTCCCGACCGTCGGTTGCCCCCGACGATATTTTCCTGCTGTTCCGCGATTACCAAAATATTGGAACTTTCACAGAAACCTGCCAGGAATGCGGGCTGAGTCAGGTCTAATTCATCACTCAACCAGTGTTTTGACTGCCTGTGAGGCGATTTTGTCTGATTCAGACCAACAACTCATCGACCAGTTCCGTGAAAGCGGGCGGCAGGAATGTATGGATGAATTGCTGCACCGGCACCTGGCATCGGTTCGAGCGATCGTTTTTCAGATGCTGCTGAACAATGATGCGGCCGACGATGTGACTCAGGATGTTTTTCTGCGGGTCGTTAAAGGGATCGATCGTTTCGAAGGGCGAAGCGAATTTTCCACATGGCTGTTTCAGGTTGCAATGAACACTGTTCGGTCTTACCTGCAGAAGCAGCAACGTTTGTGCGATCACGGCCGCGAAGAGCTGCATGAATACTTGACGGTGTCTCAGGATACAGCGGACGGGCCTGTCTTGCAGGCTGAACTGGCAACGAACATTCAGACGGCTCTGCTGCAACTCACACCTCAGCTTCGCGCAGCCATTGTGCTGGTTTGTCTGCAGGGGAAGACGGCCACCGAAGCCTCAGAAATTGAAAACTGTTCAACAAACACAATGTACTGGCGAGTGCACGAAGGCCGCCGAAAATTGGAACAACTTCTTTCGGAGCACCTGTCATGAATGCAGATCACGAAGACGAAAAACTGGATGCGCTGCTAAGTGACTGGTTGAGCGAATCAGCGCCATCCGCACGCATCAGCGAACTGCACAATCGCATCGTGACTTCGCTGCTTCAGGCTCATCAAGCCGATTCGCCTCAAATGGGCGCAAACGAAAATGGTGTGCAATTGGTTGTACGACCATCGTTGGATGGTCCGTCCGCCAGGTCGAAACACTGGCTGTCGAGTCTTGCGGTTGGAACTGTTGCGGCATCGCTGCTGGCCATCACGCTACTGGTGAGCGGAAGCAATTCGCAACATGTGTCGCCGGCTGCAGAAGTTCCGCCGGATTACGCGTGGCTGCACGGTGAACAGCTAAAAAACAAAGAGATACTGCTTTGCGAAATGGAAAGTTTGTTTGACCACAAAGTCGCCTGGCTGGCGGAAACAGACGCCCGAATGAACTTTGGCTTTGCCGCTCACGAAAGCGATTCCACCAGCGCCGCCGCTTCTGATCGCCTGGCGGTGAGGATTCTGGTGCAGCGTCGACAGCCAGGAACATCCACCTGGCAGCTGGCTCTGTCTATTGATGTGATGTCCCGCAGCGAAGAACTTGTTCATGTGGTCCCTCAGGATGACAGCGGAAGTGAACTCACGCTGTGGACGTACCGTCTACCGGATGGAACGATCGCCGTCGATAGCAGCGTGCAGATCGCCGGATCGTTTCCGTTTTCCGCCGAAACGTCTGGCCTGCACCAAAACGACAAACCCATGCAGGTGGCAACCGTGCATCAGAAAGACGCCGACTATCGCGTCTTTCAG
>CALFSX010000289.1 GCA_937916515.1 uncultured Planctomycetaceae bacterium
GATAAACCGCTGGCAACAACTGTTCCGCCGCCTGTTGATCGCCGCGTTCAATGGCCGACAGGATTTTCGTGACGTCGCTCATCGTTGTATCTTGTCAGTGCTCGGTGTCAGCATCAACTCACGTTTCGAATCAAATGCCTCTTTAGCGGTAGTCATAGAAACTGAGATCCGACATGTGTTGTGTTGAAAAGGCCAGGTGTGACGCTGCGTTTGCGGCATTAAAGCCTGCTTGAAGTACCTCTGCTGTATTTTATTCGTGTCTTGAAGCGACATCGCAACGAGTTTTCACAAGGTTGCCGTTAGTGGATTTGCACGAACCGCAGGTCGCTTCGGGATTTAGGTGCCGTTCAGTAAAATCTGCACGTTAGTCGTCGATTCCCGTCAGGCCTGCCCGTTGTTGAGTTCAAATTGACACACGCGGATCGCTGCTAATACCGATTGCGTGAAATTGGCAGCGCAAAATTTTCGAGAATCGGCGATCATCAGCGCCGTGTTGCGACTGCCGGAGAACCGAGCTTCCGGAATCTGCACTTCCACGAACAACAAGTGAACTCAGCTGGTCATAATGCCGTGAATGCTGCCAACGAAACTTCTGAACCTTCGACGATGGCGACTCATATCAAAACCGCCGGATGTGGTTTTCTGATGGGAGCCGCCGACATCGTGCCCGGTGTTTCCGGCGGCACTGTTGCACTGATTCTGGGAGTTTATGAGAGGCTTGTGACGGCAATCAGTCAGTGTAATTCCAGCTTCGTAAAGCTGCTGCTGGCCAGACAATGGAAAGCGGCGGCCGAGCACATCGACCTGAAGTTTGTGATGGCTCTGGGCAGCGGAATTGCCATGGGAATCGCCGGCCTGGCGTCGCTGATGAATCACCTGCTGACGAATCAGATGTCTTTGACGTTTGCGACATTCACCGGCATGATTCTGGCATCCAGCCTGTTGGTCGCCAGAAGAATCGCCAACTGGAAGATACAACATTCCGGAATGTTGCTGCTGGGGATTATCGTTGCTCTACGCTTAGTGACTTTGCCTGCATTGCAGAATCCACCGGACACGCTGTGGTACATGTTTATCTGCGGCATGGTTGGCATCACGGCCATGATTTTGCCTGGCATCAGCGGTGCGTTTATTCTGTTGTTATTAAGTCGTTATCACTACATCACGGAAAGCATCAAGGGAATCCTGCACGGCGAAATAAGTGTCGAGGTTCTTGTGTCGCTGGGCGTGTTTGCCGTGGGTTGCCTGACGGGACTACTGAGTTTCAGTCGCGTGCTGCGTTGGTTATTGAGCACTCATCACGATAGCACGATGGCCGTTTTATGCGGCTTTATGTTGGGGTCACTTTACAAGCTTTGGCCGTTTCAAAAAGACACGACTCCTGAGATCGTGAAGTTCAAAGATAAAGTCTTTCAGAACTTCATGCCGGATTCCGTCAGCGGTCATGTTGTTGGCGCTGTTGTTCTGTGCATTGTGGGAATTGCTGTTGTGCTGGCTCTGGACGCTGTGTCGAATCGCAAGCCTGGCAAGAACGCAGCGTAGCGGCTGTTGTTGTGGCGTGGTTTTAGCGCCGGCTAGCGTTATCGGCGAGTTCGAAGTTTGGTCGGGCTGGCACTGCCGAACATCTTTGCCAGAAACTGCTTCCGCTGTTCGTTGGCGGACGGTGCCTGAAGTGGTTGGTCGGCGGCTGGAAGAAACTTCCATAGTTCGTCCAGCGAAGTCATCGCGGTTCCGGCAATGTGTTCTGCCAAAGGCACCATTAGCAAAACGTCTGCCGCACAATAACGCAGCAGTTGGTCACGAGCTGTCGCGTTCTTTTGGTGAATCCACGCGGACCATAGTCGCACGGCAAGACTTCCGTCGGCGTCGTGAAGATCGTGAGGACGTTGCAGGCCAAGTCGCGTGGTGACGTGCTTAAGCCCGCCTTCCAGTTTTCTATGATAGCACGGCCAGCGCAGGTCCAGATGTGGACATGGCAATTCCGGGATGTGGAATCCGTCCAGAACTCTGGGAACATCGAACGTGCTTCCATTAAATGAAATCAGTAGTTCGACTTCATCCAGCAGATCCAGAAAATCGTCCAGGTTTTCGTGCTCAACAAAGGTGTGCAGCTGGCCTTTGTGCCAACAAGCGATCACTGTGATGGTGTCGTCGTATTCCAGGCCGGTGGTTTCGATATCGAAGTACGAACATCGATCAACGTACTGAGTCAGAATTCGCCACTTATCCTGAGCGGTAAATGAGTCAACAAAATAGCGAATGTCGTGATCGCTTAACGCCTGCAGACAACGTTCGCATTCTGCAACCACTGAATCTCGCAGGCCACGCGGAATCAGGTGCGGCAACTGCAGCGCGTCGTGCCACGATCTCACACCAGTGTTGATTAGCTGGTTGAGTTTAATCGGTCCCAGACCGCGGCAATGTTGTAAGGCTTCAGTTATCACAGTGGGCGAAGTCTATCGATTCCGACGTTTAACTACCAAGTGCAGCCACAGCGAATTTTGGGGCCGGTGGCTGGATGCTTTAGCTTGCTCGAACTGAATTGCGCTGAGGTGGTCGTTTAACCCGACTCGAAGAGGAGGCCGTACCGCACACCTACACTGCCTCCTCTTCGAGTCGGGTTATAGCGGCTGCAATTCAACCTGCGGTTGGTACCAAATCACTGCTCTGTTTTCTGGCCGCACGACGCAAAGGCTTTCTAAGGCCGGTTGCCGTGTTGAGTTCGACCAGCAAGCAGAGTCGTCGAACCGAGCTGTTCTATCCGCTAATTGGGAACACTGGCTGATCGCCGATGCTGTCGAAGCTCGTTGTTCCCATGAACAGGCAGCCCGCATTGGGGTGACGAGCCTGTTGGTCGGCTTCCATATGTTCCACAGCCGTGGTCAACACCAGGTGAACCGCCCCTTCGATGGAAAACAGTTGTGGACATGTGACTCTTGGTGAACCGGGGCACGTCCAGACTGCTTCCAGTTCTCCGGAAGCGAGTCCGTATTGTCGAGCAACGCCGAATGCGGGATCAGCGGGATCGTACAGTGCAACAATCAGACTCTGGCCGTTGGGTGTCACCAGCATGCCGTCAGGGAAAACTTCTTCAGCAGAAAGGTCGACGATGACGGATTGTTCGCCCAGAGTTCCGGCGTCAATATCCAGAGCCGCAATTGTTATCTGTTTGGAAGGCGAATCGATGTCCACCAGGTGCAGCCTGTCATCAATTCCTGCGGTAACTGCTTTGCCGTTGGAGCAGATCTGATCGTCGCGCAGTTTGATCAGTTGCCTGTCGCGGCCGCGATACAAATACAGGCCGGCTTTTCTTGTTTTGAATTCCAGTTCTTTACAGCCGAAAATCAAGTTGTCGTGATAGATCACTCCATCGTTGATAATTGTGTTCTCAACACTGCTGTCCACACCGTCGCAAAGCACGGTCCACTGGCCGGAACGAGTGTCAAACAGTCCCAGTTCGCGCTCGACTCCCGCTATGAAAACTCCCGGAGTTGACGTGGGGAAGGCAAATCCAGGTCGGCCCGGCAATTCGTGAGAAACATTGTTTCCGGATGCAACATCCAGAATGTTGACAGAACCCACAGACGAAGCTGCGCCATGCTGAATTCCAACCCAGCTTAATCCGCCTTGCGGAAGCGAGTATGGGCCTTCAGGCAAAAATCTGAGAGCCGCCGATTCCGGGTGCAGCAACACTTTGCATTCTGTCGTCATAACCATAATCAAAAATTCCGTCCTAACAAGGGCTTCGCCCTTGACCTGGTGGCGTGGTTGGCTGCTAAACATGGAACGCTGGAATCGCCGAGCCGCTCCGTTGTCGCTCTGAAAACCTGAATCAATGTGACCAGGTTCACTGCTGTAAGGCGAGCGGCAGCTGGAATTCTACCCACGATCAAACCACCGTCATTTCCGTGCAGGCGGGAATCCAGCAGCACGGGGTTCCCGCCTGCGATGGAATAACGGTCAGCTTTTTCAGGCCGCTGGCCGAAGTAGTCTAACAATGTCGATGCCGCAGGCCAATTGAACGACCGCTCGGAAACTCTCCATTGTCGACCTGAAAACCTGATTCGATGGAAACAGGTTTCGTCAACCCAGACTTCTGCCCGTCGCGACAACGGAGCGGCTCAGCGATTCCAGCGTCCTGCGTCTTCCCGCCAACCACGCCACTGGGGCAAGGGCGAAGCCCTTGTCAGGCACGTCATCGAATTCGAGCGCGCCGTGCACTCATCTTTCTGGGAAGATCCGCACCGGGTTCGGTTGTTGTTGTGAGCTGCCGTTAAAGAAGCAGAAACGATGTTTCAACAATCCGTGCGTAACGTCGGATAACTGTCTGAAGCCGACCGGCAAGTGCGTTGTTTGGTGCTTTGCCGGTCCGCTGAAACTGCGCGAGTCACCGCAATTTCACGCGACTCAGCAACTACTGCGAACGCCTATTTTTTGTTGCGAATGAATCTTAAAAGACCGAAACCGTCAGCTCCGGCAAGGTCGCTGGTGTGATCTTTGTCTTTCAGAGATTGTTGAAGAATCCCCGGAACGGTTCGTTGCACGCGAATGGCCCACAGGGCACCGGGGCGAATCGGCTGTTCCTGAAGTTCGGCCTGAGGAATGGCCAATTCAAATCGCCAGACGTCTGCATCTGATTCGCTGGCCAAAAACCAATCGGGATTCCAGTTTCCAGCTCGCCAACAGCGTTCGCTGGTCTGGCCAGCTTCGTCGATGACAAAGTGAAATCCGGTTGTGTAGTCTCGATCGGTATCAAACATAAATTCAATGCGGTCGTTGGTGCCGTGTTTTGTGTCGTGGCGTCTGGGAGCAGCCTGGTTCATGCGGTCTTCGCGATTGGTCGTTCGTTCAATTCGCCCGGCAACGTAAATGTGGTCTTCGTCCCACGCGAACATAATCAGACAGTCTGGGTTTCTGGCTGATTCCGTAGTGGCAAGCAAGTGGACTTCCAGGGCGTCCTGCCAACACGGCTCAGTGAGGTTGCCATCCAAAAACGGTTTCGATTCTGCTTTAGGCAGGTTCAGGATTGGCACGATCGTTTCCGCAGTGCCGTGCATCGACTGCATTTCGGCCTGTGCCAGCAGCGAATACAGGCCATCTCCGGAAGCCGCCTGTGTGAGTACAGAGCGGTTTTTTCCGTAGGTGTCCTGTCGCAGCAGATTGGCGGCATGTCGCAACAGCACTTCTGCGGAGTTCGCTCGCTGCGGCGCGACGCGATTTAGTTCCGTCAGTGCTTTGTTGGCGTTCAGGTCCCAATTTGCATCCATCGCCGAACGTTCGTTTCCGGCGGAATTTGGAAGTGAACTTCCCGTGCCGCGATTGGTAATCGCGGGTGTGACAAACGAATTTTGCGCACCAGCGGCGGTTTGCTGAATGCCGGAGACCGTCGGGTTGCTGAGACCGGGAATGCGACTGGCTGCATTGTTAAGTTCGTCTTCAGGTGCAGCGGGATCGGTAAGGCGTCGCAGAAATCGGAGTTCGCCCGATGAGTAATACTGAAACAATTTCTCGTTAGCGTCAGCTCCGTCTGGTGAATCGGGAAAGCGAAGACTGATTTCTTTCAGTACCGCAATTTCTCCCTCTAAGTTTTCAACAGACGCATACAACGATGCAAGGTGTTGCAGCTGCTTCAGTGCCAATGCAGCGGGCATATCGTTGCCCATAGCATGCAGATTCGCGATCAGCGCCAATGGGGTTTCGGCCTGTTGCAGGTGCCCGGTTAAAGCGGCTCTTTGAGTACGATCGTTGCGTGCCAGTCGTTCCAGACGATCGCGGTTTTCGGATGAAGTGATTGGTAGTGCTCGGCGACTTTCTGTGCCCGGGGCGTGCGACAGTCCGGCCAGCAGTTGTGCGGGAGTCGCCGCTGGTCGTTGTGAAGAATAGGCTGTGTAGCTGTCGCTTGACGGCTGCATTCTAACTTCTGGGGAAGTCGTGCCTTCAGTTCTTCGAAGTTGGCGTTGACAGAAGTTCGCAATCAGGTCTGTGGATGTTTGCAGGTTGGGCAACAATGCGTCACCTTGAAACGACAGCGGTGAACCTGCATCGCCGGATACTCGGCTGACAATTCGCGTGACTTCAACTGGTGCCAGGCCACACGACGACAGCAGCCCCGCAGGTCCGTCTGCGGAGTTGCTGGCGGCGATTTGAATTGCCGGTTCCAATGCCTGCAACAGCAACGGGCCTAGTTGATCTTCGGTTCCGGTGAAGTCTACTGTTATTGCATCAGGGCGCCAGATGCGAATCTGTTCAGCCAGTCGTTGCGGCAGCAGTTCGCCGACGCGGCCATCTGTTTGCTGTCCCCATGCCGAAAGGATCTCGTCGCGGACCATTTCCTGCATTGGTTGAGTTCTGGCGAACATCCAGTCCTGATCGACGTAGTTTGCTCCCGCCTGCGACGCTGCAACTTGCAGCTGGCTGATGGAATGTGAATCATCGATGTTCAGCTGAGGAAGCCGAGCTGATGGCTGCAGGACGACTGAGCGATAGCCTTCTTCGCCACTGGTTGCGGCCAGCATTCGCATGGACGTATCGCTGGTATTGGCCACAACGCATAGCACGGCTGATCGATAGTTACCGTTGCGAACATTCTGCCAGGTTTGGCCGCCGTTGCTGGAATGATGGATGACGCCGAAAGCTCCCACGGCAATCACGGTTGATTCATTGATGAACCGGACCTGCGACAGTGGCGTGGGGCAACCGGATGGCACCGGTTTCCATGTTTGGCCGCTATCGCTGCTTGAAAACACGAAGTTGCCTGGGCTTCCAGCGACGCACACGTTGGCGCCGTTTTGGTCAACGCTGCGAAAGTCAAAGACGTCGTTAAGCCTGGCGGGCAATTTTGTATCTGCGGGTTTCCAGCTGATGCCGCCGTTTTCGCTTTGCAGCAAGAAACCTGCGTCTCCTGCTAACCAGCCGGAGCCACTTCGAGTCAGGCACGCGCCGTGGACCTGGCGAAGAGTTTGTTGAGGTTCTGCAAGTGCCACAATCTGGTCGGAGACCAAGGCTCCGTACGAGTTGCCGCCGCCGGCCAGAATTCCATCCTGGGGTGACAGGAAATCACCGGCAGACCAGCGAGTCGTCTTGATGTCAGATTCCAGTTGTTGCCACGAAGCTCCACCGTCCTGACTTCGAAGGACCTGGCTTGGCGAATTAGGCTGGTCTGGAACGCAGATGGCTACGGCATTGTCGAGGTCAAAGAACTTGATCTGCCGGATTGGCGGAAGTGGTTTCCCTTCAATAAGCTTCCAGCTGGCACCGCCATCTTTGGTTGCCAGCAAAATTCCCTGATGCTGGCGTTCGTATTCGTTGAAACGTGAACCAGCAATATAGCCGGTTTGGTTGGTGAGGAAACAAACGCTGTGCAGGCTGCATTCAAACGGGAGGATTTCGGTGGACCAGGTAAGGCCACTGTCTGTGCTGCGAAGCACGACGCCTCGTTCGCCGACAGCCCACGCCTGCTGCCCCACGCCACAAACATCGTTTAAAGCCGCGTCATCGGCGACTCCCTCAAACCTCAAGGCGGGGCCGGAAAAGAAATCTGGCGGACGCTCAGCTTCTGCTAATAGCCGGATTTCGATCGCCGCACGGTTGGTTGAAGCCGAGCTTTGACGTGATGAGGTTAATGGTTCCGGGCTATTTTGAGCGTAAGTCGGCGACAAACATGTAGCTACGCAGGCTGCTGTCATCAGAATTGCGACAAAAGCCCGACGGCGGGGCCTCAAAACCAGCAGGTTAGAAGGTATCAGGTGGCGTTTTGTGTTAAGAAACGGTCTCATGAATCCAGCGTCCGTAAAGGGGCAGGTTCGAGTGATCAGAATGTCCGGGCCGGAAGGTTAGCAAACACAGGCGAATCGCAGGAGACGAATTAGCTGGAAGGCAAATTGTGCCGAAACGCGAATTCTAAGGGGCCGGTATATTGTTTTTGCTGATTGAAAGTTGCCAAAGATCTTGACCGTCAGGGGGATCTGTGAGACATTTCCGGTTCGCTTCGGCGACTCACCTTCAAAAAATACGCATCCGCGAATTCACCGCCCCAAGGATCGGGGCAGAATCTGGCAAAGGAGTGCCCACCTGTGAAAAAATCTGTTCTTACGTTGCTGGCGTTGACTGTTTTGAGTTTTGGGACCGTTCAGGCTCAGGGCACCGCCGCACCAACAACCGGTCACCGCATTGGTTTGATCGACATGGCTCACGTCTTTCAGAACTACAACAAGTTCGAAGGCTTGAGAAACGAGCTTCAGGCGGAAATCGAAAAAAGCGACGCTGAAGCCAAGGCGATGGTTGAGCGATTGCAGAAGATGCAGGGCGAGCTGGCTAAGTACGATTCCGGTGGTGCTCAGTACGAAACTGCGGAACGTCAGATTCTGGACGAAAAGGGTAAGTTCGATTCTTTCCGAGCTTCAACTCAACGCCAGCTGGCTCGACGTGAGTCTGAAATGTTCAAGGTGATTTACAACGACGTAACAGCCGCTGTAAAGTTGTACGCTGAGTACGCTAAGTTTGATCACGTTATGCGATACAACAGCAAGGGTATTACTGACGCCACTACGCCTCAGGAAGCCGTGCAGACCATGAACAAGACCTTCATCTACACAAAGTCAGAAAACGACATCACAACCACAGTGCTTGATTACCTGAACAAGCAGTATGCAAAATCAGGCGGTACTGCCGCTGTGCCTGTAAGCAGCAGTGGTGGTGCGTCTCGCAACTAGTTATTCGTTAATCGGTGTTATGGGCAAACGGTGTTATGGGAAGTCCGATTGGGCTTCCCGTTGATCCGGCAGCGGCCTTCTGCGACTGTGGAAGCCTACTGCCGGTTTTGTTCTGTTCTGAGTTTGGGTTTTAACTTCATGGAACGAATCACTTTCAATCTTCAGGGTGCTCGTTCCAGGTTGCAGACAACGTTGTGCAAGCCGGTGCAGTTCACGGGACGGGGGTTATTTCACGGAATTGACGTCACCGCGACTCTGTTACCTGCCGATGCGGGCACGGGGGTTGTTTTTCGGCGAGTTGATTTAGTTGGTGAGCCAGATATCCCTGCTTTGTGCAACTACGTGGCAACTGTTCCACGCAGAACGGTTTTGGCGGCTTCGAAATCAGCAACGGTTGAAACCGTGGAACACCTGATGGCGGCTTTGGCTGGATTGGGTGTGGATAACTGTCTGATAGAAATCAATGCTCCTGAAGTGCCAGCATTTGATGGTTCGTGTCGCGACTTTTGCGATGGGATTCTGGAAGCTGGGATTCAGCAACTTGATGTTGAGTCGGATTTTCTGCATGTGGATCATGTGGTGAATGTCAGAACTTCGGATGGTCGGCAATCGTTGACGATGCGGCCCTACCTGCATTCGTGCCTGGCGATCACTTATCATCTGGATTATGGGTTGAACTCCGGCGTTGCTTCGCAGGTCTTCTCTGCGGAAATCACGCCGGAATATTTCTATCAGGAAATTTCAGCCGCCAGGACGTTTGTTCTGGAAAGTGAGATCAAAGCATTGCAGTCAATGGGTTTTGGCCGGCATCTTACCGCCAAAGACATTGTTGTGATTGGTGATGATGGTGTGCTGGATAACGAACTGAGATGGTCGAACGAAGGTGTCCGGCACAAAATACTGGATTGTGTGGGTGACCTGGCATTAAGCGGAAAAATTCTGGCTGGACATGTGACTGCCTATCGCAGTGGTCATCATTTGAATCATGAACTTGCCGGGAAGTTGTCGACGATTAGGAAATGCGATTCATCAATTCGTAATGTGGCTTAGAATTGTTGTTTCACGAAACCTGTTCACCTTGAGTGAAGATTTCTGAGCGGTAGCTGGATTGGTCTGAGGCACAGCCTCGTTAGAATTGTTATGATGACGAACCGGTTTACGGTTTGAGTTTATTGGTTGCACGCAAGATCGTCTGATTCGCTGGTTCATCCATGCGAATCAGCGAACGAACCTGTCAAAAAAATCAGTGGGTTTGAATGATTCAAACTCCTTTAAAATTCCTTGATCAGGATGATCATCATGGAACCTCAAATTTCTCCTCTGTCTCAGGTAGATCCCTCGGCTCAATTGGGCAAGGGAGTCGTAGTGGGCCCGTTTTGCGTGGTGGGGCCCAACGTGACAATCGGAGATTTCTGTGAGCTCACCAGTCATGTGGTGATCACCGGTCGCACAACTTTGGGTGTTCATAACAAGTTGTATCCGGGCTGCGTTATTGGCGGCGAACCGCAGGACATCAGCTATCAGGAATCGGAAACCGAGGTTCAGATTGGCGACAACAACGTCTTTCGAGAAGGTGTTACGGTAAATCGTGGTGCTGAAAAGGAAGATCATGTAACGCGGATCGGCAATCGAAACATGTTTATGGCGAATAGCCATATTGCTCACAACTGTCGCATTTTTGATGATGTGATTCTGGTCAACGGTGTGCTGTTGGGCGGTCACGTGCATGTTCACGATCGAGCGATCGTTTCCGGCAACACTGTTGTGCATCACTTTTCCACGATTGGCCGTCTAAGCTTTATCAGTGGTGGTTGCCGAGTTCCTCACGACATTCCTCCTTTCATGCTGGCGGCTGGCAGCGACAACCCCACATTGAAAACGATTAATATCGTGGGCATGCGAAGAGCGGGGATTTCTGAACACTCAATCGAAGTTGTTCGTGCCGCGTTTCGGATGCTGTTCCGTAAAAAGGCACCATTGGCGGAAGTGATTGAACACTTCCAGGAAACACTGGACGGAATCATCCCGTTCGAACTGTCGCAACTGCTGAACTTTATCGAAGCTCAGCGTGCGGGAAAACTGGGGCGTGCTCGCGAAGCGATCCGAAATGCTCCCCAAACAGATTCGGCTTCAGCAGAGGAACGTAAGGCAGCATGAGTTCACTTCGAATGGCCGTTGTTGGCGTGGGATCTCTTGGACAATACCACGCCGCTAAGCTTGCGGGCTTTGACGATGTCGAGCTGGTCGGCGTCGCGGATCCGGGTGAGACGCAGGGGCGAGCTGTCGCTGAGCGTCTGGGTACGGAATGGTTCGCCACCGCAGAACAACTGCCATCGGAACTTGACGGAGTTGTCATTGCGACTCCAACCGTGTTTCATCTTGATGCCGCGAAGTACTTTCTTAACGCTGGCGTTGCGACGTTTGTTGAGAAGCCACTGGCTGCCAATGTTGCGGATGCGACGACTTTAAGCAATCTGGCATCTGCTGCTGACTGCATTTTGCAGGTTGGCCATATTGAACGCTTTAATCCAGCGTTTGTTGCAACGCAGGAACGCAGTGGTTTTCCGTTGTACATTCGTTGTCAGCGAGTGAGCCCGTACACGTTTCGGTCGACGGATATCGGTGTCGTTCACGACCTGATGATTCACGATATAGATTTGGCGTTGGCACTGACAGGCCAGATGCCTTCGTCTGTGGATGCGTTTGGTGCAGTCGGAATTGGGCCTCATGAAGACATGGCGGTTGCTCGCCTGAAGATGCCTTCGGGAACTATCGTTGATATCACGTCCAGTCGAATGAGCCCCATTGCCGAACGAAGTTTGCAGGTTTGGGGCACAGACGGCTGCGTTTCTACCAACCTGCAAACGCGCAGTGTGCAACACTGGAAGGCTACCGGTCCGTTTGCCACGAATCCTCAGTTGGTGCACTCAATTGCCGCCAGTACTCCCGATCCTCGCACGTTGAAAGACAGTGTATTTGGTAAATGGATTCAGGCCGAAGAATTTCAGGCTGATAATTCCGACGCCATGTCTTCGGAATTGCGAGAATTCATTTCGTGTATTCGTACGGGGACCGCACCGCAGGTATCGGGCACCGAAGCGGTCAACGCCATGCTGGTGGCGGAACAGGTTTTGGAAGCCTTGCAGGTTTGGTCGTATCAAACGGGAACCATGGGCAAAACGTCCACTCGTAGAGCTGCTTAGCTGGACTGCTCCATGTCTAAATGAGCCGCAGGGCGTTAGGCCCGGTTTTTTCCGTAATCCACACTAACCGGGGCTAACGCCCTGTGGCTGATGTGGGTCGCAGAAATACTGCCCCTTCATTCAACCTGAAGCTGGCCAGTTAGAGTCTTACTCGCATGTTGCTCGTAGCTTCAACGGAGCGGCGTGGCGGTTCCAACGTCTCACGTCTTTCGGCCATCCACGCCACCGGGGCAAGGGCGAAGCCCTTGTGAGGCTGGATTCGGTCTTTCACAGGCAACCGGATGTACGGCGACATCGTTTCCGTGCGTCTGCTTAACGTGGTGCGAGAATCCCGAATCAGGCGATTTTCAGGCACCACTTGTGGTGAATTGTCGATTCGTTAAGAATCCAACGTCGAATCACCTTTAAGGCTGAAGATGCCATGCTTGATGATGCCAACTCGTTGCTGATGCTGGCGGTAATTCTGGTTTCGGGGACCGTGTTTGGCCTCCTTTCCAAGATGCTGCACCTGCCGTCTGTTACCGGTCAGATTGTGGGCGGGGTATTAATTGGGCCATCCATATTCAACATTCTGACAGCGGGCAGTGTTGAAGCGTTTGAGCCACTGGTAGACTTTGCTCTGGGGCTGATGGCTGTGGCTGTCGGCAGCCATCTTAACTTTAAGCGACTGCTTGTGGCTCGTCGCAGGTTGATGATATTGTTGCTGCTGGAAGCGTCGCTGACTCCGTTGTTTGTGTTTGGTGGCTTGTACTTATTTACAGACACCAGCTGGACAACCGCTTTGTTGTTGTCTGCGATTGCGATTTCGACTGCTCCCGCCACCGTGCTGGCGATTGTCAAAGAAACGGCATCCAAAGGTGCTTTCGTTACGACGCTGATTGCTGCGGTTGCATTGAACAACCTGGCTTGCATTATTCTGTTTGAACTGGCCCGAGCGATTGTTCGCGCGTCGATTTCACAATCGGGAGAATCCGCGTCCGCCAGTTTGGTGGCCCCCATGACGGGGATCGGGCTTAGTCTTCTGCTGGGTTTCGCAATCGGAGTATTGCTTGTCGTTTCAACGGTTCGTGTGGTTCGCACGGATCGCTTGTCTGTGCTGTCGCTGATCGCGATTTTGCTGACCACGGGACTCACGGAATACCTTGGGCTGTCTGTGCTACTGGCTTGCCTTTGCATGGGTGTTACGTTGGCGAATCTTAGCCCCGATAAAGAAGAGATCGGTCATCGGGTTTTTGATAGTTTTGAGTACGCGATTTTTGCGGTGTTCTTCACGATCGCCGGAATGGAACTGCATTTCAGTTCGCTGGCCCTTGGCGGCCTGCTGGCCGTGATCGCCTTCACTGGAAGACTAGCGGGCAAGGTGTTTGCGGCGAATCTGGCCATGAGGCTGGCGAATTCCACCGACCGTTTCCGACGTTGGATTGGACTGTCCCTGATTCCTCAAGCCGGGCTGGCTGTCGGCTTGATGTTGCTGGTGACGGAAGATCCTGTATTCAAGGAAATGAGCGAGGTGTTTCTGGCGGTGGTACTGGCGATGGTGTTGCTTAACGAAACAATTGGTCCAATCTTCACAAGAATGGGGCTGAAATATTCCGGAGACTTCGGACGCGACCGAGCTCGTGTTTTGGACTTTCTTTCGGAGCACAATATTACCACTAACCTGGCTGGCCCCGATAAGCAATCCGCTATTCGTCAGCTGGTTGATCTGACAGTCAAGATTCACAAACTTTCCATCGATGCGGATACTTTGTACGAAGCCGTGATGCGCGGCGAAGCTGTTTCTTCAACCTGTGTTGGCGAAGGGCTGGCTCTTCCTCATGCACGGGTTGATATTGGCGACAAAATCATCGGTGCCATGGGGATTTGCCGAGAAGGCTTGTCGTTGGATGCCCCCGACCACCGTCCGGTGCATTGCATGGTCTTGATTATTACTCCCGCATCCATGCCGGAACGACACCTGGAAGTGCTGCAGGCGCTGGCAGCATCAATTGGCCGCGACCGAGCGATTCAGCAGCAGCTGTACCATATCGATTCTCCAGCCCATGCTGATGAATTGCTGCACCTGGACCAGCAGTTTGAAGACTGGAACTATTATCTGGAACCCGAAGATGTGTAGCCCGCGAGTCATCAAGAAGTCGCAAAGCGACGGCATGTGATAGCCTCGGACTTTAGTCCGAGGTGGCCAGTTCCATATTTTCTAAAAGTCGCGGGCGGGTGGCCGGGGTTTCCTTCGTACCTCGCTCCACCCCCGGCCACCCACGTAATTCTTCTCATTAATTCACAGCCTCTCCGCGACTGAATCAAGGGCCACCCACTTGTCAGGATCGACCGGGGCTGTAGTTTGGGCCGTCGGATTGAGCGTAGCTGATCAGGACTTCTCGAGCATGCTCTCGGCATATATCCATCTGCACTTCCACCGGTGGCAGTGGCGTTCGATTGGCAAGTAATTGTTGCCAGCCGTCTGGCAGCGGGCCTTCGCAGAACTGTGTCAGCTGTTCAATATCTTCTGATCGAGCACCCACGATCAGTCGGGTAAGGCCCGACCACCACGTCATGCCGAAGCATTGCACGCAGGGCTGGCCGGAAGCGAAAAGTTCAAAGCCGTGTTTGGATGCCGTTGATAAGTCGTGTGTGTGCAGGCTTTGCTGAGCCAACGCGATGGCCATAGCTTCTGCATGAGCGAGGCTGCAGTGTTGCGGGACCACTCGGTTTACTCCAACCGCAATCAATCTGTTGGTTTCGCGTTCAAAGACGGCGGCAGCAAACGGCCCGCCGCTTTTGTTGGCGATGTTCCACCTTGCAAGCTGCAATACGAACGTCATTTTATCGACGTCTGAAGTCAGCGTGGATTCCGGAAGTTGTTGTTGCCAGCCAGCAGGCAGCGAAAGTTCAAAGCGTTCAGCGAGTTCCGGCATCGGGCTGTCCATTGTGAGCTGCAATTGGAAGTGTGAGCTGCAATTGGAAGGTGGCAGGCAGCAGTCAGAACCAGGACTGCAAAAGTCGAATTGCGGAAGTGTGAATTGTTTAACCCGTGGTCGACAGGTCAGGACTTCATGGCCTGATCTGTCGACCACGGGTTAAATGGAGTCTTTTCGCTTCAGCCAGGGACTATCGATTTGCCGCCAACAGTTCAGCAATTTGCACGGCATTTGTGGCCGCACCTTTTCTAAGGTTGTCAGACACGCACCAAAACGCGAGTCCATTCGGGTTGGTCAGGTCTTTGCGGATCCGGCCAATGAACACGTCGTCGCTGCCATCGCATGTTGAAGGCATGGGGTATTGGCTATTGGCCAGATCGTCGACGACGGTAATTCCCGGAGTCTTTGCGAACAGTTCTTTGGCTTCTTCCACACTGATCGGTCGTTCAGTTTCGACAAGAACGCTTTCGCTGTGGCAGTTGGAAACGGGAATTCGCACGCATGTCGGGCAGACCATGATCGATTCGTCGCCGAAAATCTTGCGAGTTTCGTAGACCATCTTCATCTCTTCACTGGTATAGCCGGATTCTT
Organism: uncultured Planctomycetaceae bacterium; assembly: GCA_937916515.1. Lineage (GTDB taxonomy): Bacteria > Planctomycetota > Planctomycetia > Planctomycetales > Planctomycetaceae > Fuerstiella. The sequence continues at coordinate 15,424 of CALFSX010000289.1, forward strand.
TCAGGCCGCCAATTTGAGGAATCGCATTAAAGGCCACGGGATGCACGAACGCGGTGTACTTGTAGTCGCGACCTTCCAGAGCCGCCTGGGTGCCTTCTTTCAGGTCGGTCTTGCCCTGCAGCCCTGCTCCACTGGTTGCCTGATAGGTGCTGACCACGACACGTTTGATCTTTGACACGTCGTACAGCGGTTTCATGGCCACAACCATCTGTGTTGTAGAACAGTTGGGGCTGGCGATGATTCCTTTGGCGTTAAGAGCCGCTTCTGGATTAATTTCCGGAACCACCAGAGCGACATCCGGGTGCATTCGCCAATAGCCGGATTCGTCGATCACTTTGGCACCTGCTTTGACGGCAGATTGCAGAAATTCTGCGGCGGTGTCGTCGGGAGTGCTGGCGATAACCAGATCGATGCCTTCGAAGCAGTCGTGAGTCAGTTCTTCAACGGTAATCGTTTTTCCTGCCAGTTGAATCTGCGTGCCAGCGCTGCGTTTAGAAGAGAAAAGGCGGTATTTTCCTGCAGGGAAATTTCGCTTTTCCAGCAATTCCAAAATAATGGTTCCAACAGCGCCAGTGGCGCCAATGACGGCAACGGTGTCAAACACGACAAATCCTGATAAAAAACGTAACCAAAGGAAAACTGCGGCTTTTCCCGCCAAAACCGATTTGGGGGCGAACGCAGATTTGTAGTTGTTAGTGGCGAACAGCAATCGGCCCGGTGTACACTCGGGCCTTCAAAAGTCGTCCGATTGGCGACATTCTGTTGCACAGATCGAGTAAAAGAACTGATTCAGTCAAAAAAAACGATTTCTTTCAGACAAAGTTTGTCTGCGGAAGTCTCAAGAGACATGCCGTGTCTACTGAAAAAACCACTGAATTTCACCGAAGATTCCGAACCTGCGTCAGTCGCCTGACCAGGGACACTCAGAATGCGCTTGGTGAAATGTTTGACCTTGTCGCTGTGCGATTGGTTCGCCTGTCGACCAGTATAACGGGAAATCAATCGGATGCGGAAGATGCGGTTCAGGGGGCATTTTCAAGAATCGCTGGTAAGCCGGTTTTGTTGGCCAAGGCCGATTCTCCCTGGCCGTACCTGATCCGGACCGTAAGAAACGAATCTTTACGAATCATTCAAAAGCGGCGCACCAGCAGTCTTGGTGAAATGGACACTCAATGTGGCCACGACACAACGGAACTCATGGTGCAGCGTGAAGAAACGGCTGATCATGTCCAAAGGATTCTTCGCACGTTGCCGAAAGCTCAATATGAAGTGGTCATCCTGAAACATTGGGAAGACCTGACGTTTGCCGAAATTGCGGACGTACTGGGAAAATCACAAAACACGGTGGCCAGCCGTTATCGATATGCGATGGAAAAACTGCAACGAAGTCTGGAGCCGATTATTCAGCACGAAGCTTCGAAGCAGCAACAGGCTGAGCAACAAAATTCCTGTTGTGAACAACCGTCAAGTCGTGTGGCGCATCAACGCAATCTTTGACTTCTTAGCGTCGCTGCTTATTTATTACTGCGAAAGATCATGTCCAACCCCAAATTCAACCTGCCTGAACCTGTGTTCCCCGAACACGCTTTGATTCGCGATTCTGCGCCGGTCCCTCAGTTGTCTGCCGGATTCAAGTCGCGAGTGATGTCTGAATGTCGCGTCAGCACGGCGAAGGCTGTGCAAGTTCGTCGCTGGAAATATGCTGGCGGTGCGGCGGCTGTTTGTTGCCTGGGAGTGCTATTCTGCCTGTTGTTGCCCAATGGCAGCCAGTCTGAACCAGTTCCGGTTGCTGAACAGCATTCGCCCGTGAGTCCATCAAGCGGCAGCCCGTCGTCGTCAATGGGGCTTCCATCGCAGTCAAATCGTATTGCCGTGGATATGCCGAAACCGACAACGACGCGCGATCCGGAAAAGTCTCAAATGAATCAGATTATCGATACGCTGAAAAATCGGTCTGAAATTATACCCGCCGATATGTTGAAGTTTTAATCACCAAGTGGCATGGCGGATGTTTGCGATGGCAGTATCGACCGTAGTTTTTTTACGAGTTGCGTGAATGAAATCGGCCTCAATCGCTGAACAGTTTTCAGTGTCGTTGCGAGAACTGAAAACTCAGAGCGACGATCATGTTCCGTTACTGGTTGATTTAATTCTTGCACAGGCAAGACGACACAGAGCCAGCGATGTCCACCTGATACCGGCCGAAGATCGGCTGTTAATGCAGTGGCGAATCGACGGAGTTCTGCATTCGGTGGCCAGTTTTGATGCGGACTTGAGCCCGAAAGTTGTGGCTCGGCTGAAAGTAATGTCCGGGCTGTTGACGTACCGATCGGATGTGCCGCAGGAAGGTCGAGTATCAAAGTTCAACGTGCATGATGGTGTTGAAGGCGAAGTTCGAGTCACTACCTTTCCCACACTTTACGGTGAGAAAGCGGCTGTTCGCCTGTTTGCGGAGACTGACCAGTTTCAGCGGCTTTCAGATTTGGGGCTTCCCGACGATATCGCAGCTTCGTTGAAAGACATGTTGCAAGCGACATCGGGCGTGGTGCTGATGACGGGGCCATCCGGCAGCGGCAAGACAACCACCATTTACGCCTGCCTGCGTGAAATTGTCGACATGTTTGGTGATTCCAAAAGCATCATGACTTTGGAGGATCCGGTGGAAGTTGTGGTGCCCGGAGTCACTCAGTCGCAGGTGCGTCCACATGTTGGTTTCGATTTGGCGACCGGGCTGAAGTCTATGATGCGGCAGGATCCGGATGTGATTATGGTTGGCGAAATCCGCGATCCTGAAACTGCCGAATGTGCGTTTCAGGCGGCTTTGACGGGGCATCTGGTTCTGACGACCTTTCATGCGGGCAGCAGTGTTGAAGCGATCACTCGGTTGCTGGATCTGGGCATTGAACCGTATCTGTTGCGCAGCACTTTGCGAGCTGTCGTGTGCCAGCGCTTGCTGCGTGAAGTGTGCTCGCATTGTTCTGGTTCTGAATCAGTTGGCGGCAAATTGAAAACTTCTTCTGAATTGTTAGACAAGCCCGGTTCGGTCACCGCTCTATCTGACAGCTGCAGTCAGTGTGGCGGTTTGGGATACCATGGCAGATTTGTGACCGCCGAGGTGCTCGACCCTAACCAGCCGGAGATTGCTGCCGCGATTTTGTCTCGCGTTGATTCACATGCATTGCAGTCAATCGCAAACGCTGCGGGAGCAGTTACACTGCGGGCTCGAGCGGCAGAGTTGATAAAGTTCGGTAGGACGACTCAGGAAGAAGTTTTTCGAGTGCTGGGTAATCATTAGTGCCGCGTTACGGCTAAAAATTAGGATGTGCTGTAGTGGATCTTGTTAAAGATCCCCGTATCTCAGGATCTTTAACAAGATTCACTACCCGAGGATTGAGCTGTGATGCAGCGTTAGTTGTTGCTGTTTGATATGCGTTTTAGAGTCTTATCTTTGAATGATGCGCGCACGGTGCGTAGATTTTTCGTAGCGACGTAGTCGCGGCTCGGCGTTTCGAGCATTCCATGTTTTTCCGCCTGCCACGCCAATGGGTCAAGGGCGGAGCCCTTGTTAGAGCATGTCTGTGACACTTGAAGACATACAAAATCTCAGTCTTGAAGTGAAAGCCCTGGTTGATGCGGGGCTGCCACTGGAAGCAAATCTGGCTCATGCCGGTGTGGGGCATGGAGATCGTCTGCGGGCTTTGACGGAATCAATTTCCGAAAAGCTAAGTAATGGTGAATCACTTGATGAAGCAATTCGCAGCAACCAGGTGGGAGCACCACGCATGCTGGCAGCTGCTGTGGCGGCGGGGGTTCGCAGTGGTCAGTTAGGGGCATCCATCGAAGTGCTTGGCGATATGGCCAACGATGTCGTTGAACTTCGTCGCAATATTTTGCAGTCGATATCGTATCCACTGATTGTGATCGGGATGGCTCTGACGATGTTTGTCGTCTTCATTCGAGTTTTTCTGGGACGAGTACGATTTGTGATGCAGGAAGTTGGTGGCGATGGGGCGCCGCTGCTTACGTGGCTGATTGAACTGGATGCGAAGTTCTGGTGGTGGCCGTGGTTGTTTCCGGCCATGTTTGTTGTGGTAAGTATTGGTTGGTTTTGGTCTGGTCGAGCCGAATCTTTGTCATTCAAAGGCCCGGAGCGTTTGATGTTCTTGCTGCCCGGTGTGGGAGCCATGATTCGCGATCTGCAGTTTTATAATCTGGCTCGAATGCTGACAATGCTTGTGGAACGCCAGGTTCCTCTGGATGAATCACTATTGCTGGCAGGTGCATGCTGTGGCAGCGATGCATTAGATACGGCCTGCCAGAACGCAGTGAAGCAGGTTCGCAGTGGGGCGGTGCCAGCGTTGGAACCGAATTCTGAATGGAAAAGCGGAGACCTGCCGCCACTGCTGCAAACGTGTTTGCGAAATTCCAAACATGAATCGGAATTCACACAGCGATTGGTGAGCGTGTCTGGCTACTACCGTCGTCGGCTGCAACTTAGCGTGTCGTGGTTGCGAAATATTGTACCAGTCGTACTGTTTGTGGTGCTGGGCGGCGGCACTGTGTTGTTGTATTCGCTGGTGGTCTTCTGGCCAGTGATTGAAGTGTATCGTTTTCTGACTCCCAACTGATTTTTTGTTGGCCCCATTATGCCTCGTTTTCGTTACGAAGCCATTGATGCTCACGGAATCCCGATTCACGGGACAATTGATGCCGTGGATCACGCTGCGCTGCAGGCGACTCTTGCTGGTCGGCGTCAGACTTTGGTCAGCGTGCAGGAACTTTCGCTGGACTCGCTGATCGCTCAAAACCAAAGCTCGTTGCCTCGGCTTTATCAGCTGCGACTTGGCGAACAGCTTCGCGATGCGTTATTGACCGGTTTGCCAGCTCATGAAGCCGTGCGTTCTGTGGCTGCTGAACCATTGTCGCATCCCATACCAGCAGTGATGCCGTGGTTGCAGATGACGGCGATTGTTTCGTTTTTGCTGACAGCTGTATTTTGCCGAGTCACGGGGACGTACCAGGGCTTGTTGTGGTCGACGGGAATCTTTGCGATCGTTGTTGTACCAATTCTGCGAATGCTGCTGATTACAGCGTACCAGACTCGCCCTCGCCAGGTTCTGTTTGATCTGGCCAGACAGTTGGAATCCGGAGAAGCATTGCCGAGCAGTCTGAGTATGGGAATGCCGACGGAAATTCGCTGCGTGATGAACGCCAGTGTCAGCGATTCCAGTAAAGCACGCGTTGCCGCCGATTTGATTCCCAGCGTTTTGGGTGGCAGCTTGATGTCTCAGCAATTTGTGTTAACCATGGTTGGCCCCATGGTCATGTTTGCCGCGGTGGCGATCGGTCTATACACCAGTCTGCTGTTTGTTGTGAAGAAGTTTGGAAAAATCTTCAGCGACTTTGGTACGGAGTTGCCGTGGTTAACAGCGAAGCTGATCGGGCTGGCGGATTTTGTTGCTGCCTTAGGAATTACCGGCTGGCTGCTGTTTATTACTTTGGCTTGTGCTGCAGTTGTTGGTTCTGCCTATTGCCTGGCAAGCGGGAAAGGTGCGGAGCTTCTGGAATCCATTCCCGGGATGGGGATCACCTTTCGCTGGGCCATGCAGGCCCGGGTTGCTCGGATTCTTGCGTCGATGATTCGCAACGATTGTTCCTATCCGGAATCAGTAAGAACGGCCACGGCTGGCAGTGGATTTGCGTCGGTGAAAATGCATGGTGAAGTGATTGCCCGGGAACTGGAGTCACGATCCGGCCAACCTTTGGCTGCCCGCAAGTTATCCGGGTTGCCCTTGTCGATGCTGTTTGTTTCAGATTCCGGCCAGAACGAGGGCGAACGCAGATCGGCCCTGGCGGCGACGTTTTTGAATCTGTCTGAAATGCTTCAGGCGGCAACACTGGGACAAGGACGGTTGCTGGCCGTCATCGCTCAGTTCATTGTGATTTCGTTTACTGGATTCACAGTGGCTTTCAGTATTCTGGCAATGTTTCTTCCTCTCATTAAGTTGCTTAACGATTTGTCGTAGGCGTACAGTTTTCTTACGGATCAGGTAAATACAGCATGCGTGGCGGCTACCTACAAGCTTTGCTTTTTATGTTGAACCGGCCGGAGCCAATCCGTCAGGCATCTTTGCTGATGGTACTGGCGACCGGTATCGGTCAGGCATCAACATTGCTGAACGGGTTGAAGGCTTTGGCTGCCGAATCGGGTGCTCCATGGAGCACTCGCGTGATGCAGCTGGCGGCGTTGCTGGAACAGGGGCAAACGCTTTCGCAGGCGTTGTCTGCCGTTCAAGGGCTGCTGCCGGAACCAACGTTGATTGCCATTCGCGTGGGTGAAGAAACAGGAACGCTGCGACAGGTGTTGGCCGCAGAAGCTCAGGGACTGATGCGAACGCCTTATGGAAATCCTGCTCGAGCGACCTTGCCGAGTACGTTGTTGTGGGTTGTTGCAATCGGCATGATTGCGATGGCGGTCGTCTCATTCATTATGATCTTTATCATTCCGAAGTTCAAAAAGATCTTTGATGACTTTGGCGTTGAACTGCCGCAGATGACCAACTCGCTAATCGGCATGAGCGACTGGGCTATGCACTATTGGTATCTGGCTTTGCTTCCGCTGATAACCATTGTGGCCCTTACTAAATATTGGTTCTTTCGTGGCTACGTTCAATGGGTGTCTCATGGGCGCCTTTTCTTTACTGAACATTATCCAAGATTCTGGACACCCCTGATTCTTCGCATGTTAAGCATCACCGTGGCGGCGGAATCATCGATCAGTAATGGGTTACACGCCATACTTGGCGAACTTCGTCCAGGACGTGCGGCTAATGCTCTTAGCTCCGTTCGCATGAAGGTCAACGGTGGCACCGATTGCCTGGAAGCCTTGTATCAGGATGGTTTTTTGAACAGCCGAGAAGTCATGTTTCTGAATTCAGCTCGCCGTACTCGGCATCTGGACTGGGGCATGATACACCTGTCACGGACTGTCTTGCGACGACGGGAAATCTGGGCTCAACGGCTGTGTTCTTTCATTCAACCGTGCATTCTGCTGGCTGTAGGCTTTATGGTTGGATTCATTGTGATTGCTCTGTTTCTTCCTCTGGTTAAGCTTCTTAACGATCTTTCGTGATCGAGGTTTCTGTGTACACCTATTCTGAAAAACAACAGCCGCTTGCAGGAAGTGGCCGCTGCCTGCCGCAGCGGCGACCAGCAGCGAAACGGCATGTGGCTTCCCGGAAATTTTTCTGTTCTGCCAGTTTGCATTTGTCCCGCCGTGGGGCGCTGATGGTTGAAATGGTGGTCTGTACCGTCCTGCTGTCGCTGGTCGCCACCATTCTTGTGCCAGCCGTGCATGCCATTCAAAGGCAACGGAAGATTACTCGCAGCGAAACTCTGACGTTGATTGAGCTTAACAATCAGGCATCGTTGTTACAGATGTCTGCGAGCACCCCCGCGGCAGATGTGAAATTGTCGGCGTGGTTTTTACAGCGATACCCAGGGGCATCGTTGCAGATCAGCGAACTTCCTGACGCCGCCAGTTCAGAAGGTGGGGCGAATCCTCTGCGGATCGTGATTGCGCATCCAGCCGGTGATGCGGGAGTCGAATTCAATCGCAGTCTTACCGTTTGGGTGGCCCTTCCGGAGGACGAAACATGAAGCGGATTTCTGCTGCGAGTGCTCGCAACATTCATCATGCTCGCAAAGGCACGATCTTTCATTACTACATGATGTATCTGTTTCTAAGCAGCGTCATGCTCACTTCTGCCGGTTTGTGCATGCATACCGTGCTGAAGGCGGACAGGCTGGATGGCGAAGTTTCCACATATTTACGATCGTTGCTGCAATTGGAACGATCGCTTCGCACGGACGCTGGCAACGCCGTGGCGGCGGAAGTGCAGGCAAATGTTTTAGTGTTTACAAACAGCGAAGGTCAGACTCACAAGTGGGTTTGTAATAAGAACGTCGTGACGCGTGAAACCAGTAATGCAGAAGGATTGCAGTCTTCAGAACGTTTCGCCTTTCACAAAGGGACACAACTTTCGTTTCAGGAGTCTGGTTCTTCCATTGTTGCCACGTTGATAGAAGCGGCAATTATGACGCACACGGAAAACGGTCAGGAAACGTCTTCGACGGAGAGCAATATCGTGCAAATGATTTTGCCTCTGCCGGAAACGACGGAAGGAGAACCGTCATGATGAAGGCGTCTGTTACAAGAACAACAACAACGTTGCCTGCAGTTTCGGGAACGCATGCCTGTGTGGACTGCAGGCGTCGAGCGGTCGTGACGGTCATGGTGCTGGTGGTGTTGCTGATTATGTCAGCCATGATTGCTCAGTTTGTTCGACGAGCTGTCGGCGATCGTCGTCAGATGCGACAGGAACTTCAGCAACAGCAGACCTTTCAACTGGCACTGGCGGCCGAAGATCGTGCTGTCAAAATGTACGCCAAAGACGATGCTTATTCCGGCGACATCTGGGAAATTCCTGCTGGTGTTCTGCATCAAACAAATTCGGCACAGGTGGTCATCTCTGTTGTTGAAGGAACAGCCACCGTTGTTGCTAAGTATCCATTCAATTCCGACCTTCCCATTCAGGTCACCAGAACCATAAGGCTTTCGAAATGAATCACTGCAAAACAAGTCGTCGAAAACGCATTCGCGGATTTACCTTGATCGAATTGTTGGTGGTGATTGCAATCATCGCCATTTTAATCGCGTTGTTGCTGCCGGCCGTGCAGCAGGCTCGTGAAGCAGCCAGACGGACTCAGTGCAAAAACAATCTTTGTCAGTTGGCACTCGCTATGCACAACTATGACATGTCTTTTGAAATGCTGGCACCTGGCACCGTTAACCCGGATGGCCCTATTAAAAATATACCAGAAGGTTATCACATGGGCTGGCTGGTGCAGCATTTGCCAATGATGGAACAAAGTCATGCCTTCAAAATGGTGAACTTTGATGAGGGTGCTTATGGCCCCGCGAATTCAAAGCTGCGAGCAATGGCGATGTCTGTGATGGAATGCCCATCGGACTACAGCTTTCAGTACACGGTGGATCCCATCGGCAACGTGCGTTCTGCCAGCTATGCCGGTAGCTTCGGCGGCGATGATGTGCCGATCGACGGGAAGAACAATGGTCTGTTTTATCTGAACAGTTCCACGCGTTTCAGCGAGATTCGTGACGGGGCTTCCAACACGATTGCCATTGGTGAAAAAGTGAATCCTCGCGATACAAAGGATCTGGGCTGGATGTCCGGAACTTCTGCAACGTTGCGAAACACGGGCGTTCCCGTCAATCGTGGCTGGGACGTGGTTAATTATTTTCAGGCACGTAGCCAGGTTACTGGCCCAACCGTGGCTCCCGACGATATGGCGACCGGCGGTTTCAGCAGTCAGCATACCGGCGGTTGCCAGGTAGCGTTAGCGGATGGTTCTGTGCGGTTCATCAGTGAGAACATTGATAATGACGTTTTCAGATTTTTGGGCAATCGAGAAGACCTGGAACTGACGGGTGACTTTTAGCTGGACAGCGTCAGGTTCAATGAAAGGTCAGTATTTCTGCGACCCACATCAGCCGCAGGGCCGTAAGCCCCGGTTAGTTCGGAATACGGAAAACCGGGGCTAACGCCCTGCGGCTCATAGAAACAGGGCGCTGTGCAGATGTTGTTTAACGGGAACTCCCTTTGTTGGAGTGATTGGGACCGGTGAATTTATGGCTGATAAAGCAAATCACAAGGGAGATGAAGTTCGCAATCCGAGGAAACTTGTGCATGGCTTTACGCTGATTGAGCTGCTTGTGTCTACTACGATCATCTGCATTCTGGTGGCGTTGCTGCTGCCAGCGATTCAGCAGTGTCGTGAAGCCGCTCGGCGAACTCAGTGCAAAAACAACCTGTCACAGCTTTCGATTGCCATGCATAACTATCAGGCATCGTTCGGTTGTTTTCCGCCGGGCTGCGTCAATGCCACCGGCCCCATTCGAAATTTGGAAGAGGGCTATCACATGAGCTGGGTCGCTCAGGTGTTGCCGATGATTGATCAGACGCCTTTGTTTCGGAAGATTGATTTTTCTGCTTCGGCGTACGATCCAATCAATGCGGCGGTTCGCGAAACAGCCATAGTGACGTTGTTTTGCCCGTCTGACCCGACAGTGAATTCGCAGCGATATGCAACCAACTATATGGGCTGCACCGGCGGTGATGATGTGCCCATTGACACCAATGATAATGGGCTGTTTTTTCTGAACAGCAGCGTTCAGGATAAAGAGATTCGTGACGGAGCCAGCAATACGATCATGCTGGGCGAACGACGTCTTGAGGACTTCATGGGGACAAAGGATCTTGGCTGGATCTCCGGGACTTCGGCGACTATGAGAAATGCCTCAAAGTACTATGGCATGGTTGGCACTTATGGCGCAGGAAATGTCGTCGGGGATGAGCAGGGCGAAGATGAAGAAGTCCTGCCGCCACTAGATCAGCAAATCGGAAGTTTCAGCAGTTCCCATACAGGCGGAGCCCAGTTTGCTTTGGCTGATGGTTCTGTGCGATTTCTAAGCCAGAATATTGATCCGGATCTTTTTTCCTGGTTGGGAAATCGACATGACGGTGAAATGATAGGTGAGTTCTAGGGGCCATGGTCCTTGTTACGTCTGTTGAAGTTACGTCTGTTGAAGTTACGTCTGTTGAA
>CALFSX010000290.1 GCA_937916515.1 uncultured Planctomycetaceae bacterium
CAAGGGCGAAGCCCTTGTTAGAGTCTTACTCAAAATGATACGCGCACGGTGCGCGTCTGTTGGTCGTAGCGACAACGGAGCGGCTCGGCGATTTTAGCGTTCCATGTCTTGCCGCCCACCACGCCACTGGGTCAAGGGCGAAGCCCTTGTTAGGAAGTTCGAGGTCGTACTTCGTTACCACAATCCTGGCCCGCTTCAATTTCGGAAATGTTCTGCAGCGTGGTGGAAGCGATCTGGATCAAAGCATCCTTTGTAAAGAAGCCCTGGTGACCGGTAATAAAGACGTTGGGGAACGTCTGTAGCCGAGCAAACACATCGTCCTGGATGACACTGCCAGACAGGTCTTCAAAAAACAGGTCCGCTTCTTCTTCGTACACGTCAATTCCCAGCGAACCAATCTGTCCAGACTTCAGCCCGCGAATGACGGCCTGAGTGTCAATAATCGCACCTCGGCTGGAATTGATCAGCATGACTCCCGGCTTCATCTGCTCGATAACCGCGTCGTTAATCAGATGGTGCGTTTCTGGCGCCAGAGGACAATGCAAAGTGACAATATCCGATTCAGACAATAGCCTTGCCGTATCAACGTAGGTTACGCCCAACGCTTCACACGCCGAGTTTCGGATACTGTCTGAAGCGATCACTTTGCAGCCAAATCCAAGGGCGATGCGGCACACGCATTCCCCGATTCGCCCTGTCCCAATCACTCCTATGGTTCGTCCATGAAGATCAAATCCCAGCAAGCCGTCCAATCGGAAGTCACCTTCGCGCACTCGGTTGTAGGCTTTGTGAAGCTGCCGATTCAAAGACAGAATGATCCCAAACGTGTGTTCGGCAACTGCATAGGGCGAGTACGCTGGAACTCGAACAACCTTAACGCCGAATTCATTAGCGGCATTCAAATCGACGTTGTTAAAACCCGCACATCGCAGTGCCACAATCTTAAGTCCGTCGGCAGACAGCTCGCTGATCACCTGCCGATCAATGACGTCATTCACAAACACGCAAACAGCTTCAAAACCTTTGGCCAACGCAACGGTGTCGGCCGTCAATCGTGGTTCGTGAAAGAAAAGTTCGTGACCAGTGTTGGATTCGTTGAAGAAGCGACGGTCATAGTTTTTTGTGCTGAAGAAGGCGATACGCATAAGTTTGCTTCCGGAATACCAATTATCTGAATGACGCTGCGGCGTAGTTTGATGAAACAGAGCATGCACTGCGAGCAGGCAAGACTAGCGGATAGTCTTCGTTACTGGCAAGCCCCTATAACAACGCGAAACTTTGCCGCGCGGAAAGCCGTCTGAGTTCGTTCAGCCGTCTATCCCTTGCGCTGGCGAAGAACATGGCATGGATGTCCGTACAGATTTGAGTTTGTAATGACTTCCCATTTTTCTGCCAGGTGTTCCATATCCTGAGGCGTTTTCCCATCGCCTGCCAGCTGCGTCCAGAATTTGTCCGTGTTGACCTGTGCGTTCGCAAGATTGGCTCCACTTAGATTGGCAGAGCGAATGTCTGCATTGGTAAGGTCCGCTCCTCGCAGATCTGCGCCGCGCATGTCGGCTCGTGCAAGTTTTGCTTCGTGCATGTCAGCGTCGTTAAACAGTGAGTCGACAACGCGAGACGCTTCAAGGTCTGCATTCGACAGGTTGGTATGCCGCAGATCGCTGATCTCCACATCACCCAGAATGGCTTTCCGCAGGTCAGCTCCAAACAGGTCCGCGTGAATCAACCTTGCATTCAGGAAACAGCATTCCTGCAGAATCGCTTCCCTAAGAACCACGTCCACCAAATCAGCACCTCGAAACGTGGCTTCCGTTGCGTCGACGTTGGTAAGGTTGGCCTTGATCAAAACGGCATCAACAAAGCTGGCTCGCTGCAGTTTTGCGTTTGTAAGATCAACGTTAATCATCTCCGCCCTGGAAAAATCGGCATCGGCAGCCTGAACGCCAATCAGGCTGGACCAGCTTAAGTCGCTCTGTTCAAACGATGCGTCGGTCAGCTTTGCTTCAACCATCCGGCAGTGTGACGCATTGGCACGCTTTAGCTGTGCCTGTTCCAGATTCGCACAGTTCAGCGACGCAAATTCAAGGATGGCATCGTTTAGGTCGCACCCCTGAAGATCTGCGGCATCCAGAATTGCGTGCGAAAGGTTGGCTCCCGTCAACAGAGCACCTTTCAGGCAAAGGCCGTTCAGATCAGCATTTGACAGGTCGAGCGACTGGTACGTATTTTCCTGCTGCCAGCTTAAAATTGCATCCACACCGTTTCGTACAATCTGCACATGTTCCGGATTCGCCATTGAAGCTGCTTTCATGAATATTTTGCAGGCACAGTCTGGGGGCTCTGAACGAGTCGTTTGCGCCACCAATTTTGTTGTAACTGCAACTCAACAGGGCACATCACATGCCGAATGTTTGCCGTCTTGTGGTGTTTGACATGCAACTTCCCGCGACTGGCCAGAAAATCCCGCCCTGCGGTAAACACAGACGCTTCTGTTGGGTGGTGCTGACAAACGAACGCTGACGCAGCCGAGGTCATGAGAACATCGAAATCACAAGCGGTCCCCTTCAGTGCGACCGTTAGCGTTCGGCCTGGTAAACCACGCTTTGGCATGTCATCATTGTCGGCGACATTAAATTTCCGGATGTTAGACTTCTTAATTAAAGCAGCAAATTTGTTCATGTTGAGTCAAATTTTCTGAGCGACAACGGAGCGTTTCTGAGCGTCAGCTCAAATGGTCTGAGGCACAGCCTCGTTAGAGTCTTACTGAAAATAATGCGCGCATGGTGCGTGCATGTTGGTCGTAGCGACAACGGAGCGACTCGGCGATTCGAACGTCCCATGTCTTCCAGCCAACCACGCCACTCGGTCAAGGGCGAAGCCCTTTTTAGGCACCGCACTGCTTTACCACAACAGAAACCAAACAATCAGCCATGCTGCGAATTCTAACCTGCCTGTTTTTTGTTCAAGCCTGCATCCCCGTACTGGCGGAATCTCCTCGAAACATCGTCGTCTTTCTGATTGACGACCTGCGATTTGATGCCGTCGGATACGCGGGACACCCATTTCTGAAGACGCCGCATATCGATCGACTCGCAACCAACGGTGCGAATTTCAAAAACGCGTTTGTAACCACGTCGCTGTGTTCACCAAGTCGAGCCACCATTTTGACGGGCCTGTACGCTCACAGCCATAGAGTTGTCGATAACTACAACCCCGTTGACAAAGAACTGATGTTCTTTCCTCAGTTGCTGCAGACCTCTGGTTACGAAACGGCGTTTGTTGGCAAATGGCACATGGGCGACGACGAACAACCTCAACGCGGCTTCGATCACTGGGTCAGCTTTAAAGGCCAGGGCATCTATTGGCCGCACCATACAGGCCTGAATGTAAAGGGACGCTACGTTCCTCAAGCGACCAAAAGCGGCATCAACGTTAACGGGGTCAACGTCGACCAGAAAGGATACATCACAGATGAGCTAACCGACTATGCGGTGCAATGGCTTGATGGTCGTAAAGCAGACAAACCGTGGATGATGTATCTGTCTCACAAAGCCGTGCATGCTGATTTTTTGCCGCCCAACCGTCATGCGTACAAATTCAAAGACGAAGCGGTGACCTTGCCGGACAACTGGTCCACCCAACCAGCAGCATTTAAGGACATGCCTATGTGGGTGAAGAATCAACGCAACAGCCGGCACGGGACGGAATTCGCGTATTACACGGATCTTGATCTGGCCAACTATTATCGTCGCTATTGCGAAACCATTTTGGCGGTCGATGACAGTGTCGGAAAAGTGACATCGTGGCTGGAAAAGTCCGGTCAACTGGATTCGACGCTGATCCTTTTTCTGGGCGACAACGGCTTTCTGTTTGGCGAACACGGATTAATCGACAAGCGTTGTGCCTACGAAGAATCTATCCGCATTCCGATGTTTGTACACTGCCCGGATCTCGTGAAACCAGAGACCGTTATTTCCGAAGTTGTCGCCAACCTTGACGTCGCTCCCACACTGCTTGAAGTAGCCGGACTTCCAGTTCCGCCGCAAATGCAGGGACGCAGTATGCTGCCGCTGCTGAAAGGTGAAAGTGTGGCCTGGCGAGACTATCTTCTGTACGAATATTATTGGGAACGCAACTATCCTCAAACGCCCACGATGCATGCTGTGCGAGGCGACCGATTCAAGTATGTTCGCTACCACGGGATCTGGGACACGGATGAGCTTTACGATTTAAAAGCTGATCCACTGGAACGTACGAATCTGGCTAACGATCCGCAGTATGCCAATCAGGTGCAGAAAATGAACGAGCGGCTGTTTCAGATTCTGCACGAAACAGACGGCATGGAACTTCCCATGGTCGACGATGTCGGGACGAAGTTTCATCACCGAAAAATTGATGGTTCCAAAGCCGCAGAATTCCACAAATGGATGTACCGCCCCGCCGGTGAATCTGGCAAATAGCAAATTTCCACGCGTCGCTGTTCCAAAGCTTTAAACGAACCCGGTGGGCGAGAAATCACGTTAACCGCGGCCTGAATCGTGCAGCAAAGTCTGGTGAAGTATTCGGCGTGAGGTTCGAAAGCACTGCGAAAACCGTGATCGGTCTCGTTTTCTACGAATTCGTGAAGTGACTTGTCAGATGTCGCAAATTCCGCCAAAGTTTGTGTGGTTGTTGTGCGCTGAACGCGGGCCTTTGTGCTGCCTGAAGTGATATCAACAGCTATCCCTCCCGAAGACATCCTGCCACGAAACATCATTATGTCGTACACCATTCGCTTTGCCGCGATCGCCGCTTGCTTGACGCTGTGTTCAATCGGCGTTGCTCAAAATCCCTCATCGCCAAACGATCCCGCAGCAGTGCTGAATCAGCAGAATTTGGTTGCCTGGTGCATTGTGCCGTTCGACGCAGCCAGACGCAGCCCAGCCGAACGAGCGACGATGCTGAAGGAACTGGGCATCACTCGGTGCGCATATGATTGGCGAGCCGAACATGTCGCGTCGTTTGAACAGGAAATTCTGGAATACAAAAAACACGGCATCGACTTCTTCGCGTTCTGGGGCGGCCACCCCGATGCGTTTCGCCTGTTCCAAAAGCACGACATTCATCCTCAGATCTGGCAGATGATTGGCGAACCATCTGGAGACAACCAGGCAGCCAAAGTTGAAGCAGCTGCTCAGCAATGGTTGGCTTTGGCAAAGCAAACCGGATCGATGGACTGCAAACTAAGTCTGTACAACCACGGTGGCTGGGGCGGCGAACCATACAACATGGCGGCCGTTTGCGCAAGACTTCACGAGTTGGGCCAAACTCACGTGGGCATCGTCTATAACTTTCACCACGGCCATGATCACATCGCCGACTGGGCCGAATCTCTAAAATTGATGCTTCCTTATCTGCATTGCCTGAATCTGAACGGCATGAACGACGCCGCTCAACCCAAGATTCTGGGCATCGGCAAAGGCGCTCATGAACTGAACATGATCAAACAGATTATTGCCAGCGGATACAGCGGTCCGATCGGAATTCTGGATCATCGCAACGAACTTGATTCCCGAGATTCACTGCTTGAAAATTTACAGGGCGTTCAATGGGTGACACGTGAAGTACGACAGCCCGGAACGGGTGGCCCCCTGCCCGCAGATCCTGTCGCATTTGCTCCTTAGCGGACCGACCTGTGTCATTATCGAGTGAATTTCAATTCACATATTCTGGATATCCATCACCGTGTTCCCACGTGCTCTTTTTCTCTTTACCGCGGTGGCCTTCACCGACGCAGCTGCGTTCTGTTTTGCTCAAAGCGGCAGCGCGCCGGCTGCCGATGATCACGCGACGCTGGATCAGTCGTTTCAGAACGTGGTTTTGCCACACCTGAAAACGTACTGCCTCGACTGCCACGGCAGCGACCAGCCGGAAGCCATGCTGGACCTTAGCGGATACGAATCCGCCACAGACGTCGGCAAGGCTCACCAAACCTGGGCCGTTGTGCTGGAACGCATCGAAGCGGCAGAAATGCCTCCCAAAGATTCGCAGCCACAGCCAACCTCACAGGAAAGTGCGGCGATTGCGGCGTGGATTAAAACAGCTCGCCAACTGGAAGCGCAACGGAATGCGGGTGAGCCAGGAATCGTCCTGGCTCGCCGACTTAGCAACGCCGAATACAACTACACCATTCGCGACCTGACCAAAGTTGACATTCGACCGACCGATACGTTTCCCGTAGATTCCGCCAACGAAGCTGGGTTTGATAACACGGGCGAATCGTTGACGATGTCTCCTGCATTGCTGAAAAAGTACCTGGACGCTGCTCGTCAAGTGGCCGAACATCTTGTGCTGTTGCCCAATGGAATTGCGTTCGCTCCTCACCCGGTTGTGACCGACACCGATCGCGATAAATATTGCGTTAACCGCATCGTCGATTTCTATCAGCGGCAACCAGTCAACTATGCCGACTATTTCTATGCCGCGTGGAAATATCAACAAAGCCTGATGGACACTTCCGCCGCAGTCACGATTGCCGACATTGCTGCAAAAGAAAACGTCAGCCCCCGGTATCTGCAAACGGTCCATGAGTTATTGACAGATTCCGAAGAAACCTTCGGACCTGTAGCAACATTGCAACGCATGTGGAACCAGCTTCCCGCTTCGCAGCAAATCAACGGGCAGGGCGAAGTCGAAAACGCTAATGCCGCTGTTCGATCACAGTGCGTCGCAATGTCAGAATACGTCACCCAGCTGCGATCAGCTTTGGTGCCACCCGTGGAAAAGGTGGGTGTAAAGGAAATCCACACGGGCTCACAAACTTTCGTCCTGTGGCGAAATCGGCAATACGCGGCCAATCGAAGAACCCTGAATACGGAAGCCCTGATCGTCAGCGATCCTGACAATACCAACGTCGGCAAAGACCTGTTGATTTCCGCAGATCCGGAACGGCAAAAGCTTGAACAGGCTGCGTTCGCCAGGTTCTGCGACGTGTTTCCTGACCAGTTCTTCATTTCAGAACGTGGCCGAGATTACGTCAACGAATCCAGTAAACAACAGGGAGAAAAGGGACGTCTGCTAAGTGCTGGTTTCCACAGCATGATGGGATATTTCAGAGACGACCAGCCGCTTTACGACCTTGTTCTAAACGAACAGCAGCAACAGGAACTGGATGCCCTGTGGCAACAACTGGATTTTGTCGCCTCGGCCCCGATGCGACAATACGTTGGATTCCTGTGGTTTGAACGCACCGATTCACGCTACATGCGAGACCCTCAGTTTGACTTTGCCAGAGCCGAAGACAAGCACGCTCAATCGGCCGACATGATCCACAAACTCGCCGACGAATACATTAAGAAGGCTCGCGAAAACGGCGGAGAAGGCTTAGCCATTGAAGCGATCCAACAGTTTTTTGACGGCATCAATGAACAGATTCGCTGGGTGGAGAAAGCTCGCCTGGAAGCGGAACCCAGTCATATCCAGGCGGTTATTCAGTTTGCCGAAAAGGCTTTCCGTCGCCCGCTGACTGCCATCGAAGTCTCCGAACTGGCTGACTTCTATAAACTGCTGCGGAACGACGAGCATCTTAACCACGAAGAAGCCATTCAGGACATGGTCGTTTCCGTGTTGATGTCGCCCCACTTCTGCTATCGCGTGGACATGGCCGCCAACACATCAGAAAGTCGCCCGCTGACGGACTTCGAACTGGCTAACCGCCTTAGCTATTTCCTGTGGTCCAGCATGCCTGACGAACGCCTGCTTCAAGCTGCGAAGCGCGGCACACTTCATCAGCCGGAAGTATTTCTTGCAGAAACCCGTCGCATGTTGCAGGACGATCGCATTCGTGGCCTGGCCGTCGAATTCGGAGGCAACTGGCTGGATATTCGCAGATTCGAAGAACACAACAGCGTCGATCGACAACGCTTCCCGGAATTCAACGACGATCTGCGACAAGCCATGTTTGAAGAACCGATTCAGTTCTTTATCGATCTTGTTCAACACGACCGTTCTGTGCTGAACTTTCTGAATGGGGACTACACTTTCGTCAACTTAACATTGGCAAAGCACTACGGAATTGCCACAACAGCAGCGGATTTTCAGGAATCAACTGCATGGACCCGAATCGATCGTGCTGAACAGTTTGGGCGAGGCGGTTTGCTGCCCATGAGCGTCTTTTTAACAAAGAACGCACCGGGACTTAGAACCAGCCCGGTCAAACGCGGCTATTGGGTGGTTCGCCGATTACTGGGAGAACGAATTCCACCGCCACCACCAAACGTCCCTGAGCTGCCCGATGACGAATCAAAGCTGGGCGAGCTCACTTTGCGGCAGGCTTTGGCAAAGCATCGAGAACACAAAAGCTGCTCCGGCTGTCACGAACGCATTGATTCTATCGGACTTGTGTTTGAAGGCTACGGCCCGGTCGGTGAGCTGCGGACCGTGGATCTGGGTGATCGTCCCGTCGATACAACCGCCACACTTCCCAACGGACGACAGGCATCCGGCCTGGATGACCTTCGCAGGTATATAAACGATGATCGGCAGGAAGAATTTGTGGATAACTTCTGTCGGAAGCTGCTATCCTATGGCCTGGGACGAGGTCTAATTTTGCCGGATGAAATTCTACTTCAGGAAATTCAAGCCAACCTGAAAGCGAATGATCATCACTTCGCAACGCTTATCGAAACAATTGTGACCAGCCCACAGTTTCTAACAAAACGAGGATCGGGCGAACAGTAGTGACCGAAACAGTCAGAAGATCGCCTTAATTGGGTGGCACAATTCCGCCGAACGTTCTCACCAGACAGTTAAATCCCATGAACAAGCCAATTACAAACAGCCAGTCAAAAACCGTCGGTCGCCGCACGCTGCTAAAAGGTGCCGGTGTGGCCATGGCATTACCCTGGCTGGATTCGATTCCGGTCTGGGGGCTCGATCCCGCCGCTACTGTTGAAACCGGCCCGTTTCCTCAACGATTTGCCGCGATGTTTATGGCATGCGGCGTGCATCCTGACCACTGGTGGGCCAAGGGGTCTGGCGCAGAAATGGAACTCAGCGATTGCCTGAAGCCCATGGAGCCGCTCAAGCAAAAGCTGAATGTAATTCAAGGGCTGTTCAATAAGAACTCAACCGGCGTGGGAATTCATCCGGGACAAACCGGAAATATTCTGTCAGGAGCTTCCCTGCAGAAAGGATCCGAACTGCGAGGCAGTATCAGCGTCGATCAGTTGCTGGCCAATCATCTGGGACAGGAAACCGCTCAACCAAGTATGGTGCTGGGGTGCGAACAGCCGATCACCGGCTATCACGAAACAAACTTTTCGATGGCGTACAGTTCGCACATTTCGTGGCAAAATGCGACGTCGCCCGTGCCGATGGAAGTCTACCCTTCTCTGGCGTTTGACAGTCTGTTCGACAATCGCGGCAGCCGCCGAAACAAAAGTGTCCTGGATCGAGTTAAAGAACACGCTGAAAGTTTGAGCCGCCAGGCCAGTTCCAGCGATAAGGCCAAGCTGGATGAATATCTAACCAGCGTTCGCGAAGTCGAAAAGCGAATCGACAAAACACGCAACAATCAGCAGCAGGCCATTGAACGAGCAAAAAACAAAGGCACATCCACAATCACGATGGCTCGCCCGGATAACGGCCTGCCGGAAGACATCCGCGAACACATGCGGCTGATGTGCGACATTATCGCATTGGCCTTTCAAACCGATAAAACTCGATTTGGCACACTGCTGCTGTGTCGCGACATATCCGGATTGTTCTACCCGTTTCTGGATGTCCGCAACGCTCACCATTCTGCATCGCACAACGAAAAGTCTGACGACTGGAAGAAGGTCACGACGTTCTATTGCAGCCAGCTGGCCTATCTGGCAGAACGTCTTGACGCCATGCCGGAAGGTGAAGGAACCGTGCTGGACAACTCGTGCATCGTGTTCGTCAACAACATGTGGTCCGGCAGCAAACACGATTCAACCAAGGTGCCACTGTTGACAGCCGGCGGTCTTGGCGGAACCCTGGAAACCGGGCGAACATTGGACTATTTAGAAGACGGCGACGAAAACCGAAAACTCTGCAGCTTCTATCTGTCAATTATGAATCGCATGGGGCTGAAGGCAGACCAGTTTGGCGATGCGGATGCTGAACTGGCTCGACTGTAGTCAATAGCCGCTGGCCCGCCACGAAGAAGTAACAGCTTCTCGCAATTCGCCCAAATGCAGAGCCGGTTCCCACCGGCCACGCAGAACATTCGGCCATGCAAAACAATCGGCCACGCAGCCCCTTCGGCCGGTGGCACGCGTCGTGGCTGTCGCTCTAATTCGTCACCAACTCGCTTTCGGCGGAATTCAGGATTCGCTTGACGCTCATGGTCGTCTTCACGTTTTCCACTTCTTGAAATTTGTCACGATCAGCCGTTGACTCTTTGCTTTCGCGAGTCACAACCACTTCCCAGCGAGCCAGCCCGAACGGAACTTCCTGAGTCACCCAGAAGTTGCCGTTGTTGGTTGAGCGGCTATCAGGGCTTTCCATGACGTAAACTCCGCGCATGTGCTTCGCATTAAACGACATGTTGGCGACTTTGGTTTGAGGCGTTTCTGATGCCGCGACAACTTCCGGTTCAGGATAATTGATTAGCTGACTAACCGTTGGATAAATTCCCAGAGCGTTTGTTTTCATGGGCTGAACCTGTGATTCACCCGTTCTGCGAAAACCTCGCACAATTGGCAAGGTGATGTTGGGGATGCCGTTCGCATCCGTCGGTTCAGCAATCACCTTGGCTTCAGGAACCAGCACTTTGTAAATGCGAGCTCCCACGGGGCCGGTTTCGATGCCGGTCTCCCCAGCCGTACCAGTGACCACTTTAATTTCAATCCAACGACACGGCTGAACCACGCCTTCAAATTCCGCATCTTCGCGACCAACTGACTTAATGCTCATTTCGCGAGCCTTAGTGATCGTCTCTTTGCCTTCCGCAATATCCGTGCGAATAGACGTGAGTTCGATGGTGCCTTCGTATTCCACGCCGGTTTTATCTTCCGGCAGGTAAAACAAAAGCCCCTGAGCCGCCGCGCGAGACGTATTGAAAGCAGCCAGCAAACAGACAGTCAGAAGTAGCGATTTGCGTGTCATCATTGTTTGGGAGATCATTATTCTGAAGACCGTAGTCGTGTAGGTGAATGGGCCGAAGCTCTTTCACGTCTTCTTTTTTCGCAAAAACATCTCCGCTGAATGCAGCGAAGAATGTAAATTCGCCAGCAACGCCGAAAGTGACTTCGCTCACTAATCTGTTCGGCAGAAAAGACTTCGGGACTCGCGTCTGCCATAGTTTGCGCCGCAGAAGTGCTGTGAAGCAAGCGGAATCAGCTGCACTCCTGCGAATTCAGCCGGTCTGTGAGCGAAATTTCAGGCTGTGGCGTCAGCGAAATCCAGGCAATTCGGCACAATTGCAACGATGAATCCGAATCGCTGACCGTTAAAACCGGCTTCCTCCGTTGCGGTGGCAACAGAAATTGCAGCTGAAAAACCGCAGTAGAAGTTGCCCCAACCCCTTCGACACCTGCTAAGAATTCCGGACGAAGTCCCCTGCCCCTTAGCAGTAGACCAACAGGAACGCTGAAACATCCACAATCGGATTGCTTACACCACTAAAACTTTATCAATCCCCCTGAAGCGGCAACCGCCGTTCATTTGGCTTCTGAATCACATCCACTATGCTGGTCTGCAAAGCGACCTCGTTCTCAGGATACTCTTATGATTCACCGACCAAGCTTTCGCACCATCATCATTTTCACCCTGGTCATTGGCGGATGCCTGACCGCAGCCTGCGAATCCATCTTCGCAGACGAACCCGTCACGCCAAATCCTGTCCGCGATGCCTTGCTGCAGTCAATCGAACAACGCAGAGAAGCCTCGTGGCAAATCGCCAGACAAATCTGGCTGGCCGCAGAACCCGGCTATCAGGAAACTACTTCATCGAAACTTCTCGCAGATACACTGGAAGCCGCCGGACTGAAAGTTGAAAAAGGAGTCGCGGATATTCCCACGGCATTCACTGCGGAATTCGGATCCGGTTCGCCCGTGATCGGCGTGCTGGGCGAATTCGACGCCCTGCCAGGTTTAACACAAACAGATGCACCGGAACGCACGCCTCGAGAAGACGGCAACAGCTACGGACACGGTTGCGGCCATCATCTGTTCGGTACCGCATCTGCATCAGCCACCATTGCAGTTGTGGAACAAATGAAGGCGGGCAAGATTTCGGGAACCGTTCGGTTCTACGGGTGTCCGGCAGAAGAAGGCGGCAGCGCTAAAGTGTTTCTGGTGCAGGCAGGATTGTTCGACGACTGCGATGCCGTTTTACATTGGCATCCATCAAGCAAGAATGCAGCCGGAGACAAAAGCAGTCTGGCACGTATGGCCGTGAAGTTCCGTTTTCGAGGCCAGGCAGCTCACGCTGCGGGTGCTCCAGAACAGGGGCGATCGGCACTGGATGCAGTGGAACTCACAAATCACGCTGCTCAGCTTCTGCGAGAACACACGCCCGACTTCACCAGAATTCACCACGTCATCACAGCGGGAGGCGACGCGCCCAATGTCGTTCCGGCGTTTGCAGAAGTTTACTACTACGTCAGACACCCCGAAGCCAGTGTGCTGAAGCCGTTGTATCAGCGTTTGGAACTGTGTGCCAAAGCGGGAGCACTCGCCACAGAAACAGAACTGGAAATCGGATTTGAAGGCGGAATTCGCGAAATCATGCCAAACCAGACGTTGTCCGCCGTCGTGGCCTCAAACCTTCGACAGCTGAATGATCTGGAATACAGCGAAGAAGACATGCACTTTGCCGCACGTTTGCTGCCGCAGATTCCCAATGCTCAACCACTGGAATCCATTCGTAACGTTGAAGACGTCAGCGGCACTGTTGGAAAAGGCTCAACCGACGTCGGCGATGTATCGTGGGTGGTCCCAACGACCGGATTTTCCACATCCTGCTGGATTCCAGGAACGCCCGGACATTCATGGCAGGCTGTGGCGTGTGGAGGAACCAGGATCGCAGAAAAAGGCATGCACCTTGCTGCCAGAACGCTGGCCGTATCTATCTTCGACTTACTACACAGCCAGGAAACTCTGCAGCAGGCCAAAGCCGAACTGCAACGCCGTCGAGGAACCGTTGAATACGAATCGCTGATGCAACCCGGCCAAACGGCTCCCCTTAACTATCGCAACGCATCAAAACAGTAATCCCGCATTTTCGATCTTCCTCCTCACCCTTCTTCCGGTTCGCTGCTGGTTGAATTGGATTTCCGCAGAAAGCAACTGCCCGCTAACAGTGTTGCCAGCAGATAACACAACGCAATAATTTTTAAGCCCGCACCAAGATGCAGCATGCGTATCGCTCCGCAAAAGGACACGCTCTGATTGACCGGGAATTGTATTTGCCA
>CALFSX010000291.1 GCA_937916515.1 uncultured Planctomycetaceae bacterium
GCCCCGGTTTGTCCAATCACAAAAGAACCGCGGCTAACGCCGTGCGGCTGATAGACAACTGGCGGTGTCCAGCTGTTGTGTCAGGTACAGTCGCCGCTCTGCCGCTTACTTTCGTCCAACGGCAGCCAACCTTGGGTTGAAACCCGAGGCTATCACATGTCTTCGTTCCGTGACTCAATCAACGCAACGTGCAACGACGCCGAAAATTGAACAGAGTTTCCGGCGTCTACAGCATGACCAATCCGGGCGAATCTCATGTCTGACAAGTCGGGATCTTATTTCCCGACTGACCCTTCAAGCAAAAAACACACATCACCGGCATGTCATTCAGATTAAACACATTGGCTGGCACAAGCTTAAAGGTCTCGCATGTAAGCGTCCAGGTCGGCCAGATCTTTAGCTGACACGTTCTTCAGTAGTCCGGCAGGCATTAACGATGCTCGAACCTTGACCTTTGATTCTATATCTTCGGCTTCGATTCGATAGCTATTCTGATCCGCGTCTCGCAGAATCAGGCCATCCACAGATTCATAAACAACCATTCCAGAATACGTTTTGCCCGACGTGGTGGCAATTGTTGTCATTTGAAATTGAGACGAAACGTCACGGTTGGGGTCAACCACTGCCACAAACAGATCGGGGCGAGCAAACCGCTTGGCGACACCCTGCAGATCGGGGCCCAAAGCTTTTCGACCGGAATGGCACTTGGCACACGTCAGCTTTGTAAACAATTGTTTGCCAGCCGACGCGTCGCCTGCATCCCACTCAACATCCGGCAGCATCGCCAGCACAGCCGCAGCATCCTGACCAGCCGCCAGCGTGGGCGTGAAGTCCGGATAACGTGACTTCAGAAAATCGGCCCATCGACCAATGGCTTCCAGTTGCTGATTGTGTCCCTCTTCGCCAAACGTAAACGCAAAACTCTGCCCCAGATTGTTCTGCAGCAGGCGAATCGCGTTTTCTCGCAAACCGAACTCCCGCTTGTCGTGATTCAATCTGCGAGCCGCATTCAGCAAGGTAAATTGTTCTGCCGCGTCGCTGGTGCGAGGTAGCTTCAGCAATGCCGTTAAGCTGGCTTCCACGGCGTTTAGCTGAACGGAATCCAGGTACTGCAAATAGATGCCGCGATCTGCCGGCAGCGGATCTCTGGACATGACCAGCAAAACAGCGTCCACAATTGCCGGATTCTGAAGTTGGCCGCGAACCAATTCCAGGTGTTCGGCTTTGCTGCTGCGTGCCAATACAAACGCCACGTCTCGCGACCATTCATAGTCCGGGTCTGCCTGAATTCTAGCGGCAAAGTTGTCAATGGCCTGCTGAGTTTTATCGGGAGCAATCTTCCTTAAAAACATCACGTGTCCCGGAAGTCCGAATCCACGCTGATCGGGAAGCTTACTGGGCATCATCGGATCAGCGACGGACAAAGCGTCGAAGATCTCATTAACGCGGTCTTCCCAGTTGGAATCCTGTTTAAGGTTTTGCTGATGAATCTTGATTTCCAGGTTCACCAATGCAGCGGCAGTCGCTGATGATTCTTCCGCTGTGCGAGCCGCCTGAATACGACTGATGGCTGCCATTCGATGGATGTCTGCCGTGGGACTGGACGGTGCGGCGCTGGCAGGTGCGGCGCTGGCAGGTGGCGTGATGGTGGCCAGCAACTTGCCAATCAACGGTCGATCGGTGGAACCCAGCATCGCGATTGTCCGAATCAATTCACTGTCCAGATTTACGTCGCCGGAAGGCAGCGAACTGGCCAGCATCACCCGCAATTCGGCCAGCGGCAGCCCGCCGGAATTTAAGTCTGCTTTCGCCGTATAACTTTCAAAAGCCGCAACGACGCCTGCCGCAGGACCGACATCGCCAAGCGACAGCTGAATCAGCCTTACGGCCTCCAGCCTTTGTTCTGTTGTTGCGTCTGTTTGCTGCAGTGCTGCGATACCGACAGCCAGACTGGCCGGGTCCGCGTCTTCTGATCGCTGCGTGGCCCCTATTGCCAGCCACACCGCTGCCTGCAGGCTGACTTCTGTTAGCTGAGCGACCTGGTCACGCTGCGTTTGATTCAGATTGGCAATCACGTTTGCGGCAGACTTCCGAACAGAAACACTTTCAGATCCCAGCGCAACGGCAATTCTGGGCAGGCATTTGTTAAGTATCAGTTCATCCTGCACAGTCGTCAGTGCTTCCAATGCAGAACGAATCACCAATGGGTCTTCGTCGTCCAACAATTCAAACAACACGTCAGCATTAGGAGACGTTGGGTTGCTGCGACTAACGGACCAGGCCGTGCGAGCTCGAACAGGCACAGACCGAGCATTCGTCAGGCGTTGTGCAGTGGCAGGATCAGGTCCATTAAACAGCGACGTCAGAATCTCAATCGCTCGCACGCGCTGAATCGGGCGGCGACCTTCATCCAATGCCGCTGCAACAAACGCCGCTTCTCCCAGTTGAATGGCCACCGGCTGCCATCTTGCCAGCGACCAGCTGCTTTGAGGCTGCGGCATGCCAAGCACAAAATTCAGCGATTCGACAGCAGTCGCACCGTCCGCCAACTGCGGGGCCAGCCGCTGTTCGTTTTCCGCGTACACAAATCGAAACACGCTGCCACGTGAGCCTCGGCCTCCAACGCTCACAAATAAGCTTCCATCCGCCGCAACTTCGGCGTCTGTGGGAGCGAATCCGAAATTGCCGGTGCCTTTGGCAAAGACCGCTGGAGTGCTTTTCCAAAGTCCGTCTTCTTCCGTCATGGAAATTGCGAGCACTCGACCAAACGTCCAGTCCAGCACAAACAATGCTCCATCATAACGGCTGGGAAACTGCACATGACGATAACAGGCGACACCCGTTGGAGAACCGCGACCGAAGTCGGCGATGACCGGTGGCATATCGGGAAAATAGCCCGGACGCTTCCAGCTTCGCGACACCCAACCGGCATTAGACCGAGGTGTCAGTTGAATAACTCGGCAAGGCTGATACCAAGGCAACGACACATCTCGTTCGCCGTCGCTGTCGAAGGTGAACAGATCGCCGGCCGGGTTGAACGCAAAATCGTAGGCGTTGCGTAAGCCATCGGCCACAATCTCGCCCTCAAAGAAATCGGGCCTCAGCCTCATCAACACTCCTGCTGTCGGATTCTTAATGGGCGACGTTGCCAACTTTGCATAGCTGGCGTCAACATCTGCCATGTTGCCAGCGATGATGTACCACCAGCCATCCGGGCCGCGTTGAATGGAATGCACGTCGTGTTCGTTACCCGACTTGATCTTAAGAATTGTCGTGGGTGGCCCGTCGGCTTTGTCGTCTGCATCGTTGTCGTAGTAGATCACCAGACCTTCGTCGCCGGTGCAAATCAGGTGTGGCCCCATGAAGTGCATGCCCTGAGCTCCCGCAACGGGGCCATCCGCGAATTGAGTAAACGTGTCCGCTTTGCCGTCGTTGTCGGAATCGATCAGAATCCGCACGTAGCCTGGTCCGGAAACAACAACTCGCCCCTTGCTGTCGATTGTTAAAGAGCAAATATCGTGAGCCAAATCGTCATCGGCATAATGATCAACTCGAAAACCAGCGGGCACCAGAATGCCAGGTTTTTGAGCATTGGCAGAAGCAGTGCCAAGGGCAACGCAGATAATTCCCAGCAACACTGAAAAAACACGATTGCTACAACTGTCTCGCCTGTTAGGCGGATGTGTGGCAGAATAAAAATCTGGTTGTGTGATTTCCGGACAGTGCTGCCGGTTGGCTGCTGATGGTGAGTTTTTGCTGATTGGATATGCGTGCGTCTTCAAACGTTTGGTAAACGTCATCTCCAGAACTCCGTCTCGTTTCGCAGTTATAGTAGCCCAAAATAACGCGATCCCTGTCATCCAGTTCTCGAGCAGGAAGTGTAGCGGGTTTTCCCTTTGGGCAACACACCGACTGCGGCACGATCAGCGAACGGGCCGCATCTGGCTATTTTCCGCCAAGAGTTTCATCGATGTTTCGTGGCAGGACGGTAAGATCTCGCGTGGTTTGCTCGCTGATTTCCCGCTCTGCCAGAACGACTTCCACTTCAATCTCTGTGTCGCCAATCAAAATGCGATCGCCCGTTCGAAGCACGTGAGATTCCGTATCGCGTTCGTTCACGATTGTCAGGTTGGTTGATTCAAGGTCACGAACCTCAAACTGATCCAGATCGTTAATCACAATCTCACAGTGTTTGCGGCTTAGCAATTCGTCGTCGATAGAAATATCCGCGTGCCGACTTCTACCCAACACAACGGGAAGATCTTCGGCAGCAAGTTCGCAGCGACCATTTTTCAACGCATAGGACGTCAGAATCAACTTTCGCACGAGCGTACTTTCCTGAAATTTTCGAGCTTCAATACATGGTGACCAACAAACGTTACATTTCGCCGGATTGAAGCTTTTGAACAAAATCAAAAACAGATTTCAAATGCAGTCAACGCGTAAGGCCACCAGCGTTGACTGACTAGTGAACACATCGCAACCGTACATGTACAAGCAGCGGGCAATCGCTCGCCTGGCATCCCGATATTTCCGGACGCTAAACAAGGCCGCCCGCTTGCGTTCGGACCCAATACTCAGGTGCCTGAAGTGCGACGAAAACCACCTCCGTGCCGACATTTTGCGCTATTCGTCACATCCGGCACAACTGGAATAAGGTTATTCGCGAATGTTAACAGCTGGCTTCAGGTGACTCTTTTTTGCGTCAATTGGTGACCTACGTTTTCACCACATCATAGTTAGATTTTCGACAGTTCGCTGGCCGAAACGTTGGATCGATCCACGATAGAATTCCGTACCATGCCAAATTCAGCTCCCAAACAAGAAACCGCAGCTAAGCGAGTTGCCAGGAACCTTGCAAACAATCTGCCGGAAGCCGGCAGCGATGAACTAAAAGCACGTTCGACAAACGCCGACGCCAAACCCAGTCAAACGGTGGCCAGCCGGATTCTAAGCCGCATCGACGAACTGGATGCAAAGTTTGCCGCATTGACCAGCGAACAACCAGTGGAATCGCAAAGCACGTCGAGCAGTGAACTGGCCGAACTGCTGGCCAGACACCTTGCCGCAAACCGCAACGAGATTGCAGAAAAGAACGAGTCTCTGATGTCGACCGTGCACGAGGCACTGAAACGGCAAAACGAAGCGATGACGACCATGGCTTCATCAATTCAGGAACTGCAGAAATCGCTTTCGAATCAACTTCAGCAGACGCCCGAAACCAAAGCGGCATCCGCCCGAGACCTGATTGCCGAACGACTGGATAACCCTGGTCGTCCGCCTGCTGCTGAAGACAATGCCCCGGCAACACCTTCTACCTGGGAACAGATCCGTAGCGCATACATCAAAGACACCGGCGACAATTCGGGTTCCGACAACGGAAAATCAGCATCCAATTCTGATCTTCCAGCAGAAATTCTTCAGGCGAAGGCAGCCGAACTGGATGAAGATTTCGCTATCTATGACGACTACACTCCACCGGACACGACGCAGCTAAACGAAGAACAACTGCGTTCTGCGTTTCTGGATCAGGAACGCGTGATTGCCACAATGGTTGGCCAGCTGCAAAGAAAATTTCGTTCGCGGCAAACACTTAACGCAACTCAGCTTCGCGAACTGAAGGACAGTCTTCCGGAAGAAACTGCCGCCAGAGTTGACCTGAGCCTGCAAGCATTGGACCAGCAGGTGCGACTGGGCGAACTGGAACTGTCTTTGGAGAGAGCCCGCGTTTCACGGCAACTGTCGCATCTTGAAGAAACGCGGCGCAAGCTGGAATTGAATGCTCGCGTTATGGGGCTTACGTTAAATGCCGACGGCCAGATTGAAGGTCGGGCCGACGCAGAGAAGCAAACCGGATCCAAAGGTCGCCGCTGGCTGGGCGTCATGGGCTTCGGCAACTAATAATAGATGCTCGTCAAAATGCCGCGTGATGCGTGGCCGAATTTGGATCGACGTACGCGCCCCCCGGCGGGGCTTGAAGTCTTACTCAAAATGATGGGCGTACAGTGCGCGCCTGTTGGCCGTAGCGACAACGG
This sequence comes from uncultured Planctomycetaceae bacterium, assembly GCA_937916515.1. Taxonomy (GTDB): domain Bacteria; phylum Planctomycetota; class Planctomycetia; order Planctomycetales; family Planctomycetaceae; genus Fuerstiella. Next base: position 6,036 of record CALFSX010000291.1, read on the forward strand.
AGCGGCTCGGCGATTAGAACGTTCCATGTCTTCCAGCCAACCACGCCACCGGGTCAATGGCGAAGCCCTTGTTGGGAAGCTAAGTCTAACCCGATTGCACGGCGAAAAAGCTTCACATGCAAATCGCGATTCCTTAGCGAAAGTGTGATGGCGACAGCAAACAAAAAAAGCTCCGAGTGCGAAGTAACGCACTCGGAGCCTTGTGGGTCAACGCTATTGTGCTTCAGCTCAAGCTCAGCAGCGTTTAAGGGATCATCTGACAGCCAACGCGGAAATATCAAAAGGTTCCGTCTCCTGAAACTTCCGGAACTCCTTCGCTGTCAGACAAAGAATAAGTGTCACCCCGACCCCCACCCATTGATTCGACGGCATTTGCGGCGTCATTCAGTTCTGCGTTCAATGCGTAGTGCAGGCTGGTTAAGCCGGCGATTGAACCGAGCACCAAAATTGTTCCCACCAGAATGATCTCCGACGAGACAATCATGCCCGCTTGATCATTCCAAAGTTTTCGCAGCAGATTTTTCACAACACTGCTTCCGCTTCTAATGGGCAACGTACGACGCCTGACTACAAAATCGCAGCTCACGTTTAACGGTGAAAAGCTTATGATTGTTTCAGCCAGGGGCTGAATGATGCCAGTTGGCAACTTTACCTCACAAACGGAATCTTGCGCGAAATGTGTGCGAACTCCGCACGAATCCTGTTCGCCGTGATTCACGTTTGTCACGTATGCAATTCGTACCGGTAATCACGCCGCCACAAACGTCTGATTCAACCATTCGCAACGGCGATTCCGATTATCCGCCACAAGGGCTTCGCCCAACGCGGTGTAGGGATTTTCAAAAGCAAAAACACTGATTGACATGGAGAAGAGGCTTTAATGCTGAATGCGTTTCAGTTACGAAGAGACGGTAGGTAGTAGCCACGGGCGCGAGCCCGTGGTTTGCAAAAAGTCAGACGGAAAGTCCCGAAGGGACGGTAGGCGTATCATTTCGCGTTGCTGCCTGTCGTCCCTTCAGGACTGAAAACGACGGTCTAATGCCGTTCCAGGGGCTCGCCCGTGGCTATCACCTGGCGTCAATTCGTGACTTGAACGCACCCAAACTCCAGACTGCGATGTCTCGCTTTCACTCATTGGTTTTTAGCTCAAAAATCCTTCACGGCGTTGGGCTTCGCCCTTGACCCGGTGGCTTAGGAAGGTGAAGCGGGTAGGACGTTTGAATCGCCGAGACGCTCCGTTGTCGTCACCCATTGTTCATGTAGGGCCGGTTCCCACCGGCCGAATTAAACGTCATCGGCCGGTAGGAACCGGCCCTATCACAAGTGGCACCGCGCAGTTTATGCGGGCATTTTGCGCGGCGTCATCTTGAATAAGACGCTAACTGGATGCTTGTCGAAATGTGAGCGTGATCTGTCGAAGTTGGCTGCAGTAGCTGAAACTACGG
>CALFSX010000292.1 GCA_937916515.1 uncultured Planctomycetaceae bacterium
GGGCGAAGCTCCTGGTCGTAGCGACAACGGAGCGGCTCGGCGAATCAAACGTCCTGCGTCTTCCAGCAAACCACGCCACCGGGTCAAGGGCGAAGCCCTTGTTAGTTACTCTTACGTGGGCGATACGCGTTCATAAACGACAGGAAGCTTTGTACGTGGCGCGTCTGAATCCAAACTCGCCCCTGTCCTGAAAACCGGCAAACTAGACCTTCACCGCCAAAGAACAGCTGCTTCAACTTGCTTCCGCCGCGAAGTCCCGGCAACACTGAAATGTTGTATTGCAGAGTATCTTCGAAGGCCACAATATAGCCGGTGTCGACAATGTATTCGTCCGTGACATCAACAGACAGGATTGCTCCGTAAGAATTGAAAAAGATGTCGCCTTCTCCGCTGGCTTTCAGCAGCACCAGTCCTTCGCCGCTGAAGAAACCTTTTGCTCCCTGCCACTTGCCGGTGACTTCCACACCATCACTGTGGAGCATAAACGCTCCTCGCTGCAGCATCAACGTGTTGCCCGTCAGCTTGTAATGAGCGGCGTCTCCCATCGAACCCGCGGCAAATGTCACTTCGCCGGCGCCGTTGTCTGCGACGAAGGTGTTGATGATCATGCTTTCTCCGCCCAAAGCACGACCGATTGTCTTTCCAAGGCCGCCTTTGAAGCCCGCCTTCAGCGTGATGTTGGGCGTCATCGAAGCCATTGCGGATGGTTCCGCAAAAACCTTCTGACCTTCTTCAAGGTTGACGGTGATCAACGCGAAGTCGGGCCGCTGGCTGATTCGATAGCTGAAGTTGTCCGTGCTTCCGGTCAGATCTTCCGCTGCGGCAGAAGAATTCATAACAGGCCGCTTTGATCGACCGGCAGCCTGAGCAGGGGCGGCAGCAGACCGCCTGGCAACGGGCGCACCGGCAGCGACTGGTTCTTCAGCGAAGTCCATAGCAGCGGCGGGAATCGGCATTGGCTCGCCGCATTCTTTACAGCGAGCCGTTTTGCCGGCGAAGCTGTCCTGAACTCGATATTTTTTGCTGCATGATGGGCAGGAAAATTCAATCATGACAATCCCGATCAAAGAGCTTTAAGCTTGGGGCCCAGAGCTTTGCCAAAGCTCGGCGGATTATGACTTTGACAAAACAACCGACCCTGACCGCTGAAACGACAGACCAGACCTTCGCCCCCCAGAAAGCTGCCAATCAGGCTGCTTCCGGCTTTGGCAATGGTAAATTGCAGGGTGTCTTCAAACGCGACAATGTGTCCGGTGTCGACGACGTGTTCACCATTTACTTCAACTTCGTAAATGGCACCGTAGCTGCTTAGAAACAGATCGCCCTGACCGGAACACTTCAGCCAGAACATCCTTTCGCCACTGAACAATGCTTTGCCCAGCCCCTGCCAGGTGGCATCGATATCGATACTGGTGTCCGACGCCAGCCAGCTGGAACCCTGCACAATCAGCGAACCGCCGGTAAGCGGAAAGTGCAGAATGTCTCCCAGCATCCGTGGTCCAATAATCAGTGACTGACTGTCCCCGATCGCCGTGAAGTGATTCAAAAACAGATTTTCACCGGCAAACATTCGCTTTAATGCCTTGCCGATTCCGCCACCGCCGGAACCACGTTTTTTAGTGGTCGTTTCCACTTCGAATTCCGTGGTCATGGCGATCATGGCGCCCACTTCGCACGTCAGCGATTCACCGTCATCCATGCGAAGTTTGGCGACCGACGCAGCTGGCCGGGAAAGGATTTCATATTGCATGAGAAGTACTCAAACACGGACTGATGAAAATTGCTGAACAACAGCAAAGCGTTAACCAGAAAGCCGACGCTTACCACAGATGAGCGTTGGTCCACGCCGCCAATCCGCTGAACGAGCGAGACTGCATATAAATGCGGCCCGGACCAGTCACGCGAGTAACCAGGCCTTCTCCGCTAAGCAGACTGGAAACCAGACCACCGGCCATCCCAATGCGAATGCCGACAGACGGTTCATAGGCAACCAGGTGCCCTGAATCCACGATGTATTCTTCGTCCACTTCTCGAACAAAAATTCCACCGTAAGCTCCAAACCACACGCGGCCTTCTCCACTGACCTTCAGGCGGAACAGGCCTTCGCGAGCGATTCCCATTTTAATTCCCGCCCAGCCTAAACCCAGCTTTACACCAGGATCGGATGCGATATACGCACCGGGCTGAAGAAACATGGTGGTGCCCTTCAAGTCGATGCATTCGATATCGCCCGGAAACGGCTGAGTCAGCACCAGTTCGCCAACTTCGTCTTCTGCTTTGAAGACGTTGACAAACATCGATTCGCCACCAAACACTCGCTTGGCGACGCCCTTCATGACGCCACCGCTCCAGCGAGTCGTCATGGTAATATTGCCGCTCATGCTGGCCATCGCGTCAGCTTCGGCGACAACTTCTTCGCCCGGTGAAAGAGCGATGCGGATATTTGCGAACGACGGCCGATTGCGAATCTCAGATTCCATCAGTGGCTGGCCCTACGTTTAAGGAGTGCAATGTGTGCAGTAGATTCTTGACGGGAAAACTTACTTGCCCAGACTAGCCGCTGAACGTTGCTGAATCAATCCAACAGAAAAAAACACAGAATTGGCCGCAATGCCCTGCATTCCGGAACGTCGCCCCCTGAAACCTGAAAACCTGAAACCAATCACTCCTCCTCAGCGTCCGCATCCTCTTCAACCTTACCGATTCTCTCCTGAACATCTGCCCAGTCGATATCGAGCGGTTCGTATTTCTGCTTTTCCAGCGTGCCCACCTGTTCACGAATACTGATAATGCGAGCATCGTGGTCGGGGTGAGTGCTGATCCACGCCAGGGCGCTGGGCAGGTCGCCCGCTTCCTTCTTCATGATTTCAAAAAACTGAGCCATGCTTAGCGGGTCAAGACCCGCCGCGTGCATCATGCGAACGCCTTCCGCATCGGCCGAACTTTCCTGACCTCGACTGTAGCTGTTAATCGCCGCCAGTTGAAACAGTTCCGATCCCAGCACCACAATCCCCTGAACATCGCCCAACAACAAATTGGCCGCCGCCGCCAGTCCCAAAGATTGACTCACACGCTGCAAACCATGTCGCAAAGTTGCGTGAGCCATTTCGTGAGACAGAACTCCAGCTACCTGTTCCGGCTGTTCCGCCTGCTTCATTAAACCGGTGTAGACAACGATGTATCCGCCAGGCAGACAGAAGGCATTCACTTCCGGCGAATCGATCACGTGAACTTTGAATTCCAATTCAGAAACCGCTGCGTGGGGAGCAAGACGGTCCACCATTTTCTGGATCGCTCCCACAACAACTGCGTCTTTAATTTCCGGACCACCCGGGTCCATGGAATCGTACGCATGCTTCCCAATTTGCTTGTCAACGCTTACCGGCACGGCTTCCACCGCCGCAACTCCCGCTGCACAAACGCCGTAATACGCCCCAACAAGACCAACAATTACCGCTAAAATAAAGCCCAGAGTCATACGACGACTGCTGTTCTTTTCTGCGTTCAGCTTCTTCTTTTTCAGATGCAACTGTTCTTCCAACAGGCCTCCCGACGCGTACACAATCGCCGCGGGAAACTTCCTGTCGTCGCAAAAGATCGTCAGGCTGCGATCAGCGTTTCGGCAGAATACCATGCGGTCGTTGTAGCCACCGATTTCTACCTGGCAATCAGCATAGCGCACAAAGAACCGCTGGTTCTCGCTGGTGATCGCCTGCACGCCGTCGTGCAGCAATTCCAGTTCAGCACCCGCACGCCCACCGTCGATTGATTCGTGGAACACGCCGCCGTGAAAATTCGTTTCTTCGTGCATGGAACTGGTTTCTGTTGCAACCTGCTGCCTTCGCCGCGAATTCAGCGAACTCAAAACAGAATTGCAGGACAAAGTGAAGCGGTTTCAGCAGTACAAGTCTATCGGGATCATTCGTACCGGCGACACGATTATTTCAACACAGCACCCAAAACAAAAGCACGCCCGAAAACTTAGCCGAATAAAATCACGTACTAAGCCAGCACCTGAGCCAGAATTTCTCCATGTACGTCCGTCAAACGGAAGCGGCGTCCCTGATAGCGGAACGTCAACTGCTTATGATCGATGCCCAGCAAGTGCATGTACGTGGCGTGCAGGTCGTGAACAGACACAGAATTTTCAGCCACGTTATAACAGAACTCGTCCGTTGTTCCGTAGCTTGTGCCCGGCTTCACGCCGCCACCCGCCAGCCACATCGTGAAACAGCGAGGATGGTGGTCGCGGCCAAAATTCGAAGAGAGTCCGCCCTGGCAATAGTTTGTTCGCCCAAATTCGCCTCCCCAGATTACCAGAGTATCTTCCAGCAAACCTCGCTGCTTCAAATCTTTCACCAAAGCCGCCGAAGCTTTGTCCGTTTCTTTGCACTGAGTGCGAATGCCGCCTGGCAAACCGCCGTGCTGGTCCCAGCCCGGATGATACAACTGCACAAAGCGAACTCCCTTTTCGCACAGGCGACGAGCCAGAAGGCAGTTGGCGGCGAAGGTGCCCGGCGTGCGAGCTTCTTCGCCATACATTTCGAAAATATGATCCGGCTCCGAAGAAAGTTCCGTCACTTCGGGAATGGATGTCTGCATGCGGAACGCAAGTTCGTGCTGAGCAATCTCAGTCTCCACAACCGGATCGGGCGCAACGGCCGTCTGCTGACGATGCAGCTGCAGCAATGCATCCAGCATGCGTCGTTTTGAACCAAAATCGATCCCGTTGGGATTATTCACATACAGCACCGCTTCTTCACCCGGACGAAACTGAACACCCTGATGTCGCGACGGCAAAAAACCACTGCCCCATAACCTGGAAACCAGCGGCTGGCCCCCTTTATTCTTCGTCACCATCACGACAAATGCAGGCAGATTGCTGTTTTCTGTGCCTAATCCATAGTCCAGCCATGCTCCCATGCTGGGCCGTCCAGGAAACTGGCTGCCGGTCTGCATAAACGTAACTCCCGGACCATGATTGATGGCGGGAGTATTCACCGACTTGATAAAACACAGGTCGTCAGCAATCTCAGCCGTGTGCGGCAGAATTTCGCTCAACCATGCTCCACTTTCTCCGTGCTGCTTAAACTGAAACGGAGAACCTACCAACGGCAGACTCGCCTGATTTCCACTCATCGCCGTCAGACGCTGCCCTTTGCGAATTTCCGGCGGAAGTTCCTGCCCCTGCATCTTGTTCAGCAACGGCTTATAGTCGTACAGATCCATCTGTGAAGGACCGCCGCTTTGGAACAAATAGATAACTCGCTTAGCCTTTGCAGTATGTTGCAGAGCTGCCATGCGATCAAATTCTGAAGTCGCTGCCGCCGCGTTCTGACCAGCCAGAATATCGGCCAAAGCAATACCCCCAAAGCCCATGCCGAATTGCTGCAGCAACGTGCGACGGTCCATTGATGTCGAATCAGCAAAGCCCGTGCACCGTGGATCACTCGCAAAGTTCGTTGGAAAACTCATGGTTGGATTTTTCTGTATTCAATTCTTGCAACAAGCCAGACAACTTTGGAACGTCTTTAACTGGCTGATGAAATTCCACCGCGACCCAAACACTGCTATCGCCGAATCATGCATTCATCAAAAGCGAACAATGCATTGGCCACCGATGCCCACGCAGCCAGTCTTGCGGCATTGTCGGTTTCACTTACCGTATCACCGACTGCAAGATACTCCGTTGCGGCTGTCGGATTTTCTGCAAAGTGGGCCTGCTGGCTGGCAAACAACTTCATCAAAACATCGCGTTCTGCGGCCGACGGCTGTCGACTGGTTAACGTGCGAAACATGTCCACAAGAATAGCATCATCGTTGGCCCGGTGCTGAGCAATCAGGCGATTCGCCAGCACTCGAGAAGCTTCCACAAACTGAGGACCGTTCATGACAACCAGTGCCTGCAGCGGTGACGCAGTACGTTCGCGAGTCAACCGGCAAACATCTCGCGTGGACGCGTCCAAAGCCATCATCACCGGTGCAGGAGCCGTTCGTTTCCAATAAGTGTACAAACTGCGGCGATACAGCCCGTCACCCTTGTCCGGTGTTGAAGGCTTAAAAGATGCCGCCAGTTCATACGGCTTCGCGGGAGGACCACCCACTGTATCCTTTAAAAGTCCGCTGGACGCCAATGCGTTGTCTCGCAACATTTCCGCTGGCAAACGAAACACCGGAAATCGTGCCAGCCAGATATTGGCGGGATCAATGCGGTACATTTCATCAGAAGTGCGGCTGCTTTGCTGATAGGTGGCGGACATCATAATCTGCTTCAACGTTCGCTTCACGTTCCAGCCGTTTTCTTTGAAATCAGCAGCCAACCAGTTCAGCAAGCGAGGATGCGAGGGCACCATTCCCTGACTGCCGAAGTCTTCCGGCGTTCTTACCAAGCCGTGTCCAAAGAACATCTGCCACATTCGATTTACGGTCACTCGAGCAGTCAGCGGCTGTTCGTCAGAAGTCAGCCAGCGAGCCAGCCCGAGGCGGTTTCGCGATTCGCCAGCGGGCAGGGCAGGTAACATGGCTGGCACTTCGGCTGTGACTTCTTCCGCATGAGCATCGTAGGCACCTCGAGCCAGAATCCATGCCTTTCTCGGCGTGGGCTGTTCCTGCATTACCATAATTTCCTGCAAAGCATCCTGCTGCCGGCAAAGACTTTCGCGAGCTTTCTGCAGGTCAGCAACAGCAGCGATGAATTCACTGTCGGTCGTTGCAGCGGCGTAAGCGCGTAGATCACGTTGCTGTTCAGGCGATTGCGTTTCAGCTTTCGTATTCAGAAGATTCGCCAGGCTGCTGCCATCGAAGACCTGCTTGATTTCAATCGCCGTCAGTTGACGATCGAACACTCGAAAATCGTCGACACGGCCGCCCGCAAACCCGATGTCTCGAAAACGTTCGCCAATGGTGATATTGTCGCCACCGCCGCCTGTAATATTCTTGTACAGGTTGTCTCGCACAACTTCTGTCGCCAGAACTTCTCCATTCACATGCAACTGCAGACCGGCTGCGGTGCTGGAACCATCGTAAGTGATTGTCACATGCAACCACTCGTTCACGGCAATCGGCTTAACAGAACGAATGGCGATGGCGTTGCCGGGCCAGAAGTGAATTAAAGCCGTGCTAAGATGACCGTCTTCAATCAGCAGTTCATAGCCGCGACTTGCGGCGTCCGTCCATGCTCGAGAACGATGAAACACAACGCTGCGTTCAAACGCTTTCGGCGTCTTTATCCATGTCGAAATGGAAAACGGCTGCCAGCGAGCAAAGTTGCCAACCTTCACGTCAATTCCATGATCGCCCGTCAGCTTCACAACCTTGCTGCCCCTGTCTTCAACTACAGAATTGCCGCCGTAGCTTCCCGTTTCAAAGTCGAACTTCGCAATTTCGCCCGGCACAAGCTTGCTTGAATCCTGCAACCTGGCAGCAAGATCGGCCTGCGCAGAATCCAGCGTCTTTTGCCCTCGATCTGTTCCCAAAATCGACGCCCGCAACGCAGCGACTTTCGCTGTGGCTTCGTCAATTTTCTGCTGACTGACATCCATTTGCTGACGCTGTTCGTCAGTAGAAAGTCGCAGCGTGGGAGTCGGTATCGAATTTGTAAAGTACGAATACAGACCCGCTTCGTCGATGTTGTTAAAGAACGAATAAAACTGATAGTACTCCCGCTGCGACAGTGGATCGTACTTGTGATCGTGACAACGACAGCACTCCATCGTCAGCCCCAGAAAAGCGGTCGCCGTTGTTTGAGCTCGATCGGCCACATACTCGACTCGAAATTCTTCCGGCACGCTTCCGCCTTCCACCTTCTGCGGGTGCAGACGATTGAAAGTGGTGGCCAGAATCTGATCAGACGTTGGATTCGGCAACAGGTCACCCGCCAATTGTTCCACAACAAATTCATCGTACGGCTTATTGTTGTTAAACGCTTTTACCACCCAATCACGCCACGGCCACACAAAGCGATCTCGATCCACCTGGTAACCATAGGTGTCGCTATAGCGAGCAACATCCAACCAATCTGCCGCCATGCGTTCGCCAAAATGAGGCGACTGCAACAGGCGGTCAACAACGGCTTCAAAAGCCTCTGGACGATCATCCGCCAAAAACGCATCAATTTCTGCCAGCGTTGGCGGAAGTCCCGTGATGTCAAACGTCGCTCGACGAATCAAACGTTCCTTGGTTGCCGGCGAGTTCTGCGGAAGCTTCTGTGACTGCTGCTTTGCCACGACAAAGTTGTCGATCGCATTGCGGCACCAGTTGGCGTTGGCAACGTCAGGAACTTCCGGCAGCACGATTGGTTCAAAGGCCCAATGCCCTTTCCATTCCGCACCTTCCGCCACCCAGCGTTTCAGAAGTTGTTTCTCCGCAGCGCTAAGTGCTAACCCGGAATCTGGTGGAGGCATCTGCAGGTCAGCATCCGACGTTAAAATGCGAGCCACCAGTTCGCTGCGGTCTACGTTGCCGGGAACAACCGCGTGCAAATCGCTGTCCGATGCCAAAGCAGTCGTGATGCCCTGCAGACTATCCAAACGCAAATCCGCTTGTCGAGTTTCCGCATCAGGACCATGACACAGAAAACAACGATCAGAAAGCAGAGGTTTAATTTCCGTGGCAAAATCAATTCGTTGTTCGTCACCGAATGCAGCAACAGAACAGAGACTGATGAAAGCCAACCAGAAGAAAATGAGGCGAGACATAAAGCTGTGAATGCAGTGGAATTTGAGGCGGGATCATCGTGTTATTGTATCCACATCAAAATCGAAAAGCACGTGAAACCCGCAATCCGCGAACTTAGAGCAGTATACTTATTTGTGGAGGACGGTTCTGGCTCGTGGGCAACCGCCCACAAAGTCGAATTCGCGTTCTCCGCGGCCACAAGTCAGCGAAAATCGCTGCAACAGCCACAGTTCCAGAATTCGCCAGCCAGCAACCGCCCCAACAAGACAACTACAGCACGACGTTGCCACAACCTTTGCAGCGACATTCAGCACGTCCACGCCAGACACGAAACGTGCCGCAGCGCGTACAGCGCACATCGGGAAGCACTTGAGCCGTGCAATGCGAACAGGACCGGACGTATCGCGTGCCACGAGCATTCTTCACGAGACGACCAAGACACACGGGACACACACCAGACCGCTTACGTTTTGCAAATTTTGCAGCATGTGCTACTGGCATGAACGCATCTTCAGCGAAATCAGCAGACGCCTTGCGACGAAGTCTGCGGGCGGACATTCGCTTCTGAAACACAGTCGGTTTCTTACTGTGCTCAAACTGCTTGTGCTTATTGGTGATCAGATTTGCCATAAAAACATTTTGCTCGATCAGCAGAAGACTTGAACAAAAAAACAAACACTCGCTGCTGGTATCAATCACAGATTTTGCCAACTCGACCTACGTCGCAGGATCGGGTTGCTGATAGCGTTCACCAGTTTGAGGATCGTAGAGCGCACATCCAAACTTTGCGGCGACATCAATAATTCGATTCATTGTGTCAGGAGACTTGAGCAATTTGTAGCCGCACAAGACGGTCAGCAGGTTGCAGCAAGCCGGTGACCACTCGACTTCAAAGTAACTGCCGGATCCCTCCCATTCCAGGCCTGACGCACCTTCTTTGATTCCCGGAAAAGCATCAACAAACGATTGACGAATCCGGTCCATCGGCAGCTGTGCAACTCCGGGTACAGCAAGCTCTTCGCACAGTTGCGCACAGACCTCATCAGCAGTCGCAAGTGCAGCTTCCGTTTCCCGCCAAAAGTAGAGGCTATAGGCCATTAACTTCCCTCATTGGTTAGTTCTAAATAGGTGCTTGTCGAAATGGGACGCGATGAGCGTCCAGGGTTGGAGCGAGACACCAGGGAAACCCGAGGTCTCTCTCGCAAGCTCAGTCCAGCCCCGGCCGCCCACAGCAAACGTTGCTCTCATTTTAACGCGGCGTTTCTCAGCGTCTCCGCCACAGACAAAGCAGTTGAATGTACATACACAAACAGTTTACCAACAACAGAACGACCTCTGTTGCTTTCCACGTTTACGGGCGTTTGAGCAGAACCCAAAGTTACATGTCTTTCGGGGCCGACACCATTCACGGCTGAGCAGCCAGCTCAGCCCATTCTTCCTCTCTACCTTTCTGTGTACGCTTCGACGAACCACTTCTTGACAAAGCCAATTATAAGTTCGCCGCAACACTCGATATCGGGCTCGAGGCTAACGACTACCCGAGCGGGACTCACACCCGCTAACCAATAAAACAGAGCCAGTTTACTCCGTAAACACCATGTTGTGCGCCACGACAGCACTAGTTGGCGTTATCAAATCCGTTACGCCATTGGTTCCATGCAAGTTCAGCATTGCCAAACAAAGCAGGCTTGATCGCGCGAAGCTCCCACGATTCTCTGCACTCTGGGGCTGAGTCAATTGCCGCTTCCGCCAGCGGCTGAGCACGAATGATCGCTTCACTGTAAGCGTCCGCGAGGAAGGCAGGTAAATCGGGCGCACGAGAACCGGGCGACAGACGATTTGCCTCAGTAACGCCAACGTCGGTGAGATACAGGAGAGTGAAAGACGTCGTGTTGGCCTCACAGGTTGCGACGAGATGCGGAACCATGGCGAAGGCAAGGTCTGTGATCGTGCATTGGTGCATAAACTGGTTGCTCAGTAGTTGGTACTGGGGCAATTCCTGATCGAAGCCAATAGAGGCGTGCCAATTCCTCACTAATGCAACGACGTCGTCACAGTCATACGTTGTCTCAAGGGAACGCCAGCGTTGGTCAGCGAAGTCGAGCATCAGATTAAGCCAGTGTCCCACAACGGAAGGTTTTTACGACACCGCCCTAAACGAAGCGAGCGATGCATGAATTACGATAGATTGTACCAATGCCAACCCGCGTGATCACTTGACCGACTCATGTTAGAAGTATCTCAACAAAAAACACATACTCAAGCTTGACGATCTAGCCCGGATATCTCACGGCTCGAATTCACAAAACCGCCTTGCTGTGCGTAAGTCATTTGGACGAATCACTCAC
>CALFSX010000293.1 GCA_937916515.1 uncultured Planctomycetaceae bacterium
ACCGCTGGCTTTGCGCGATCCAGTGTAAGTGGCGACAGCCGCGAGCCAACGCCGCGAGCCAACGCCGCCAGCCAATATGATGCCGAGTGTTTTTGAGGGGAGATTCATGGCGTCTGTGTCGTAATGAGGCCGGGCCTCAGCCAAATGTGAACTATCGCCGGGAAACGCTCCGTCGTCGTTCCGTGCTTAATGAAACAGTTGTTTCCGGATGAGACGCCAATCCGTCGATTTTAGGCTGAATTGATTCGACGTTGAAAACGCTCAACAAGCTGTCCGTAGCGCCTCGACTTGATTCATCGATACCGCTGGCATAGAGCTGCATCGACCTGCAGGTGTGCGGGCGCTTCGGACATTCTTCGCTTTAACGTGCGCGTTGTTCGTGCCTATGGATATGGGTTGCGTCCAAACCTTGCGTTAACGCGCCGCAGTCGCGCAATCGCCTCGCTCTTTTGATACGCCGTCAATTCCTGGCCGCCGTATGAACGAACGGCGCGAGACATCAGTCTTGCGACTCGCTTGCATTCACCACGTCGCGAGGAATACTTGCACGCTTGGCGTAAATCGGCGGTGAACTGCCGATCGCATTGATGACGATTCTGGCAATTGCCGTCCAGGCACGCGTCATGTCTTGAGCATGCACGCCGAAAGTCTGCTCCATACCATGTTTGAGGAATGAGGGCTCTGTCCGAGCCGACGATCCAGTCCGGTCCACAAGGACACGCTGCAAGGTCAGGCCTTTGAGCTTCTGCTCTGGAGCAACACGCCAGCAGCACAATAACGAGAAAACGTTTCACTTTATTCCCTTTTCAATTCAGGAAGGATTGGGTCGCGATGGGGACACGGCGAAACATTGACTCACTTTGGAATTGCAGATGCAACTTTAAGTGAAACGTCATCACCGCAACGAATGCGACCATGATTCGTGATCTTTGGCTGGAGCAACTTGAGTGCCACAACCGCTGACGTTTATCTGAAAATTATCGTCCAGCAGGAAAGACGCCTATTGGGCCGTCTTGGAATCTGCAGGCGTACGTTGTGCGAGCAGCAGTCAGCAGCAACAAATTTAATTTGGCACTCTTGTGTCCACTTGCAGCGTGCAGTGTGCGGATTGGGTGCTCGCATGTGGGCAGCGACGGTACAGCGACTTGTGATGTACCAGCCAGAAGGGGCTTTCGCGAGTCGCGAAGTCAAAGTGAGACAACTCCGCTTTGGATAGTTTCAATCTTCGCGGCGAATGAATTGATCTCTTAATCGAATCGGTCTTTTAGGCGGGAAAGGCTCTCAGAATCGCAGCCTGCAGTTCATTGGCACTGATTGGCTTTACCAGGTACTCCACAATGTGGTTTTGGGCTTTGCCTTTGGGAACGTCGTTGGCTGAAATCACAATGATCGGCGTGCTAAGCGTTTTACCGATTTCAGCTGCTGCCTGAAGTCCGTCCATTTCCGGCATGTTGATATCGGTAATAATCAGGTCAGGCGGATTGGCTTGGCAAAGGTTCACCAGCGTTCGTCCGTTGTCTGCTTCGCCGATAAGTTCGTGACCAAAGCGTGGCAGCAGACGGCGAAAGTATTGGCGCATGTCTTCTGCGTCGTCAGCGATGGCGATTCGCATGGTGTCTCTCGCAACCCGATCCTTCGGGCTTCCTTGTAGGGGTTGGCAGTCGCCTGATGGTGCGTCCATCACGGACTACTGAGAATATGGCAGGACAATTAGAAACTCAGCTCCGGCTCGATCACTGGTTCCAACAGAAATCGTTCCGCGGTGAGCTTCCATCGTACGTTGAGCAATTGCCATACCCAGACCGGTTCCCTTTGTTTTCGTTGTGTAAAACGCTTCGAAAATCCGCTCTTTCTGTTCAACGGTCAGGCCAGGACCATTGTCGCGGACGGATACGCACACCGCAGGGGCACCGTCGATGTCCGTATTTGAGCAGTGAATCTCAATCGCGACGGGGATGCTGCAGGCGGCCAACGCATTCTCAAACAGATTCCGAAATACGTGTTCGATGCGGAATGCGTCGATGTTGCATGTCAGGTTGATGCCATTTGTCACTTCGGCAAAATCTGTCTGGCGGTCGCCCCGCGACGCTTCCAGATTCTTCCAGGCCTGGCGCCAGGTTTCGGATAGATCACATCGGGAACAATCAAGCTGAATGGGGGCCACGTAGCTTCGTTGATCTTCGAAAAGTTTCAGCAGGTCATTCTTGGCCCGAGCGATTCGATCCAAGTCTAAGCGAGATTCTGAGCCTTCTTTGATATCGAAACCCAACAGGTCCAAACTCACCTGAATTCGTTGAAGCGCGTTGCGGCTTTCGTGAGCTGTCGCTGACAGCATTTCACCAATGGCGGCCAGACGTGCTCCCTGAATGAGCTTACTCTGAGCCGCCTTTAGCTCCGTGATGTCGTTTTGCACTGTGACGAAATGCGTCAGGTTTCCTGCGGAATCAACAACCGGGGAAACCGACAGAGATACGTGGATGCGACGGCCAAACTTCGTCAAACGGATTGCTTCCAATCTTTCGATTTGCTTCGTTCGCCGCAACCGTTCGACGATGACATCTTGCTTATCCGAGTCCACATCGGAGTCGAGCATCGCAATTGGCTTTCCAATAGTCTCTGCCGCTGAGAAACCATAGATCCGCTCGGCACCTCTGTTCCAGCTCTCGATGATTCCGTCGGAACTCTCCAGAATGATGGCCTCGTTGGTCGAATCGACAATCGACGCCATTTGACGAAGCGATTCGTCTGCCTGAATACGCTCGATCGCCAGTGACGCAAGTTGTGCCGAATTGGAGATGAACGCCAGATCGTTTTCATCAGGCGTTCGGGGCTTGCGGAAGTACATTGCGAAGGTCCCCAGCACCCCGCCAGCGGTCGAAAGGATCGGTTCTGACCAGCAAGCACGCAGCCCGGCGCGTTCGGCCATTTCGCGATAGTTGGCGTTCAAGATCTGAGTTCTGAAGTCTTCAACGATCACTCGCTTCGCTGTAAAGGCAGCGGTTCCGCAGCAACCAACGTCAGGTCCCGGCACCAAGCCATCGATGGCTTCACAAAAGAACTCCGGCAAACGAATCGACGCTTTATGTTGCAGGCATCCGGCTTGTTCATCAAGCAGCAAAACCAGCCCGAGCATCTCTGGTCGGGTTTCTTCCGCGACAGCGACGAGTGTTTGCAGCACGTTCGGCAGCGAATCGCCATGAGCCACACGTTCGAGCACCTTAGCCTGCCCACGCAATTCGTTTTCCAGCCGTTTGCGATTTGTGATGTCTCGAACAATTCCCGTGAAGGTGCGTCCGCCACGCGAACGGACTTCGCTGACGGCAAGTTCCATTGGAAACGTTGTGCCGTCTTTGCGTCGCCCGACAACTTCGCGATCGATTCCAATGATCTTTCGCTGTCCAGTTCGCAGGTACTCGGCAAGGTACCCGTCGTGTTCTGAGTGATACGGCTCCGGCATCAGGATCATCACGTTTTGCCCCACAACTTCTCTGGCGGCGTAGCCAAACAGACGTTCGGTGGCCGGGTTGCAGGATTCAACAATGCCGCGTTCGTCGATCGTAATAATTGGGTCGACGGCTGCTTCTACAATCGCCTGCGTCATTGCGGCGGAGGCTTCTTCTGACGCGTGTGACTGGTCGATGTCCGTGCCAATCCCAAACCAGTGGTCGATCTGTCCACCATTGTTCTGCATCGGCATCGTTCGGGCTTGATGCCAGCGATAGGTGCCGTCTGCCATTCGATATCGGACTTCAAACTCGAACGTTTGAGCGAGTTTAACGGCTTGCTCCCAGGCTGTCATAACTCGAGTTCGGTCGTCCGGGTGAATGATTTCGGACCACCCCCAGCCTTTCGCTTCTTCTGGCGTTTGACCAGTTACTTCATACCATCTGGCGTTAAAGTATTCTGCACGTCCATTGGCGTCGCACGTCCAAACCATAGAAGGCAGGACATCCGCCAACTGTGCAAAATCAGGAACTGTTAAAAACAATGCCCGAGAAGCAGGCCTATCAGCAGCTCCTGAAGGATCTTGGTCGACGATTCTCATGGTTGTTTCACCGTCGAAGCGAACGAAATCACTCAAGTGTCTCGAGACCAGCCCCATGGGCTGCCTGCGGATTGGCACTGATTCTGTTTCGTATCGCAGAACACATACTACCTTGGGCAGCCAACTTGTGATCATGTTTACCGCGAATACTCGAAGTATTCACTGATGTCTGTTCTGGCCAAAGAACAATGTGAGCAGTCGGTGTCCGCATTTGCACACATTTCCTCGCAGGCAAACATCGTCACCTTTGGGTGGCGTTGAAACGATGAGGCCGCAGCTATCCGCTGGCCTCGGAAACTCGCTTCAACGCAATCGATCGGGTATGTGCGAAAGGTGACACAGTTCTCAACCAGTCTCTTGCCTGCTACTCTGCCATGGTGTTGTCTAAGTTTTCCAGCTCCTATGGCCGTGTCGTCGCCAATGGTTTTAGAATGCCCCCAAAGCCATGTCAGACGATTTGTTCGATATTTTGTTTGTTGAGGATGACCCCGATTTTAGTTCGGGTTGCATTCGCTGGTTCCAGAAACATGGACACCGTGTGCAGCATACCACCAGCGGACAGGATGCAATTCATCAATGTTCACAACGAGACTTCGACATCGCTGTGCTGGACTGGAATCTTCCCGGGTTGAGTGGTTTGGAATTTGTCCAGCGGATGATTGAATCGAATCCCGAAACGGAAGTGATCGTGCTTACGGGCGAGGGGACGATTGAGAAAGCTGTTGAGTCGATGCGTCTGGGCGTCTTCGACTTCGTCACCAAGCCATTCCCTATGTCGGATCTGGAACGACGGTGTCGAGCGGCCCTGGAAAGACGTCGGCTTCGAAAGGAAAACACGCAGCTGCGTGAAGTGATTGACCGTTCTAAGCGGTCGGCCCCCAAAATGATTGGCGAGTCGGCACCAATGAAGGCACTTTGCCGTGTGATCGAACGAGTCGCTCCGACGGACAAGTCGGTACTGATTCAGGGGGAAAGCGGAACAGGGAAAGAACTGGTTGCACAAGCGGTTCATTCGGGAAGTACTCGAAGTACCCGCCCATTGGTTACCGTGAATTGTGCGGCCTTGCCTGAGCAACTTGTTGAAAGCGAATTGTTCGGCCACGAGAAAGGCGCATTTACTGGCGCGACAGCGGCAACTCCCGGATTGTTTGAAGTGGCGGACCGCAGCACGTTATTCATCGATGAAATCGGCGAGCTTCCGTTGGCTTTGCAGCCGAAGCTGCTACGCGTTTTGGAAGATGGTTCCATGCGACGCGTGGGATCAAACAAAGAACGACGTGTCGACGTGCGAATTGTGGCTGCGACAAATCGAAACCTTGCCGACGAAGTCGCTGCGGGACGATTTCGCGAGGACTTGTACTACCGCATCAACGTTATGTCGCTGGAATTGCCGCCGTTGCGTGAGCGAATCGGCGATGTCAGCCTGCTGGTCGATCACATTCTGAGCAACGCGTGGTCGATCGATAATGATGCTCGGCAAGCATTAGTCAGTTATGCGTGGCCGGGAAATATTCGACAGTTGATCAATACTCTCGATCGAGCACAGATTCTTGCGGATGATGGCGTTATTACTGTTGAAGACTTACCTCAGGAAATGACGCAGCGTTCTTCGACGCCTGAACCCCCTGCAGATTTCGATGGTTCGCTGGGGGCGTTGCAGCGGGCTCGCATTGTCGAGGTGCTGGATCAGGAAGATGGGAACAAGTCTCAGGCTGCTCGCGTCCTGGGCATAGACCGTCGTAAGTTGTATCGCATGATGAAACAATACGGTCTTGGTGCAGAGAGCGCATGACAATACGAATCGACGGACGCCAACCCGCGAAAGCGGAAGACGCGAGAGGTTTCGGCACACAAACTGCTTCAGTCAATTCAAGTAACGGCAATTCATGTGTCTTTAGCCGTCTTCTCGATACGGTGTCAAACAGACCTTCGGTCATTGAAAGCTTTATCTGTTTTGTATTCGGTTAATAACGCTGATCGGAGTTTTTCGTGCCGAATCACCCACCTTTAAAAAACGAGCCGCCAACGTGGAAGTCTCGTGAGACGCTGATTGCGATTTTTACAATCGTCATGATCACTATTCATCTTGTGCTGCGCTTTGGACCAGAAAGTTCGTTGTCGGTACAAAACGCACCGCTGCTAAGCGTGTTGGTGTTTGGCGGCATTCCACTGGTGTTTGAACTTTTGAAGAAGATGGTTCGGCGCGAGTTCGGATCGGATTTACTGGCTGGAATTTCCATTGTGGTTTCTGCTCTGCTTGATGAATATCTGGCCGGGGCACTTGTCGTGCTGATGCTTTCGGGTGGAGAAGCACTTGAAGCGTACGCGGTTCGCAGCGCGTCTTCTGTGCTGCATGCGCTCAGCAAACGTATGCCGTCGATCGCACATCGAAAAACTGACTCCGCCGTCGAAGATGTTCCACTTGATCAGATTGCGATCGGCGAAACATTGGCCGTGTTTCCCCATGAAGTCTGTCCGATTGATGGCACGGTCGTGGACGGACACGGCGTGATGGATGAATCGTATCTGACGGGTGAACCGTACCTGATGTCGAAGACGCCCGGTTCGGCAGTTCTGTCCGGTGCGATCAACGGTGAATCGGCACTGATTATCAAAGCCGATAAATTAGCAGTTGATTCTCGCTATGCGAAAATCATGGAAGTGATGCAGGCATCAGAACAGCAGAAGCCTCAAATGCGGCGAATGGCTGACACATTGGGAGCCTGGTATACACCTCTGGCAGTAACCATTGGCCTGGTCGCTTGGTTTATTACGGCAGATCCCGTTCGTTTTCTGGCCGTGATGGTTGTTGCTACACCGTGCCCATTGCTGATCGCTATTCCGGTGGCACTTATCGGTTCTATCTCACTGGCAGCTCGGCGAGCCATAATTGTTCGCAACCCGGCAGCTCTGGAAGCAGCGGATACCTGTCGCACCCTGATCTTTGATAAGACGGGAACGCTGACGTACGGTGAGCCGAAGCTTGTTGACCAGTTAACGGTGGAAGGCAAGTCTGCTGCCGACGTTCTGTCGATCGTCGGCAGTCTTGAACGCTTTTCAAAGCATCCGCTGGCTCATGCGATTGTAATCGCCGCAGGAGAAGCCGGTGCCGTGATGCACAATGTCTCAGAAATCAGCGAACCTCCGGGAGAGGGGTTGAGAGGGCTGGTTGATGGACGCGAGGTTGAGGTAACCAGCCGCAACAAGCTGCTGAAAAAGAAGCCGGAGCTCGGTGAGCAGCTTCCGCCCCAGGCCGGAGGTCTTGAATGTGTGATCCTTATCGAGGGGGAATATACAGCGACTCTACGTTTTCGAGACACCTTGCGTGCTGACGGAGCACCATTCATCAGTCACCTTTCTTCGCGACATCACATCCATCGTACGATGCTGGTGTCTGGTGATCGGGAATCAGAGGTTCGCTATCTGGCCGAACAGGTGGGCATCAGTGATGTGTATTTCAGCCAAAGCCCCGAGCAGAAGCTGCAAATTGTGAACAAGGAAACAAGCCATGCGAACACGATGTTTGTTGGCGACGGAATCAACGATGCTCCAGCGCTGATGGCGGCGACCGTCGGTGTGGCCTTTGGGCAAAACAGCGACGTCACCACAGAAGCCGCCGATGTGATCATCATGGACAGCACGTTGCAGAAGATCGACGAGTTCATGCACATCAGCCGCCGTATGAGACGTATTGCTCTGCAAAGCGCGATTGGTGGAATGGGTTTAAGTCTTGTGGGGATGCTGTTCGCTTCTGCCGGATATTTGCCTCCGGTTGCGGGTGCGATTTGTCAGGAAGTGATCGACGTTGCCGCTGTGTTGAATGCTCTTCGAGTTGCCATTCCTCCGAAGTCACTGATCGATTTCGATGCGTAATGCTGATTGTGTCTTCGCCAAAGAGCTGTTGAGAATTTTGTTCGATCAGCGTGAAGAACCGCACACTTTTTGTTCGTATTCGCACAGTGTCTCTGCGAAAGCACGTTTAGGGTTCTTCTTCGGGCAGCGAAAGACGACGCTCTCTAAGGGTAAACGGCTAAAATTCGCGTGCATTGAGCAATGGTCACGACAATTGGCGATTCTAATAGTCTCATAGCAGTTCGAATTTCGAAATCGGAACGACCGACGAACTGGAAGAATTGCTGCCGGACGCGGACAAAATTATGGTCTACTAATCACAAACAGTATTCTGATACGACCAAAGTCGGCATGGGCATGATCCATGCAGTTTTTGGTACAAGCTGCAATTTGTTGCAGATGTACCTTCGGTGTCTTTCTATTTGGTTGCAAGAAGGCAATGTTTATGAAGATTGCTTGTTCTCAATGTTTGGCGGCTAATCGGATTCCGAAGGAACGGTTAGGAGACGGTCCGGTTTGTGGCAAATGTAAAAATCGTTTGTTGCCAGATCATCCTGTTGAATTGGATGACACCACTTTCCGCCCATTCATCGCGCGAACGGAGATACCGGTCATTGTGGATTTCTGGGCTTCTTGGTGTGGGCCATGCCGAATGATGGCGCCAGCGTTTGAGCAGGCGGCGGCCAGTCTTGCCAAACACGCGATTCTGGTAAAGCTGAATACAGAAGTCGCTCAGCAATCTGCATCGGCGTTTGGGATCAGTTCTATTCCGACGCTAATCTGTTTTCGAAGCGGTCGCGAAGTGTCGCGACAATCAGGAGCTCTTAGCGAACAGCAGATAGTCGCCTGGGCGAAGTCCCTGATGTAGTCTCATGGCGTTCGCCTTCGTGACCGGTTGAAAGTGACCATCTGCAGCAAAGCAGTTGACATAGAGTCGGACTTAAACCGGCTTTTGCCGCGGTTATCAACAACGCGATTTCGGTTCGTTCAGTGCTTAAGTCAGTGGCACAGAAGCTGCACTATTGATTCTGGGGACGACGCCCAAATCAACGTTCGGCTTAGGTTGCGGAAGAATAATGAACAACACGCCTCGTGCAATTCACCCCATTTACAATTTGCTGCCGACGGAAATTGAAGGCTTCGACTCTCTGGCCGAGTTGGCGCTTGATCTGCGTTCGTCGTGGGATCACTCGACCGACCAGGTATGGCGACAGCTTGATGCTGAGCTTTGGGAAATAACGCACAATCCATGGGTGGTTCTGCAAACGGTCTCGCGAGAACAGATTGAAGGGGTTCTGAGCGATGTCGATTTTCGCGCCAAGGTTGATGAACTGGTCAACGTTCGGCGACGCATTGCAGAGCAACCAGCATGGTTTCAGCAGGCCCACGGAACAAACGAAGGCAACGAAAATCCGTTGACCTGCGTGGCCTACTTCTGCATGGAATTCATGTTGAGCGAAGCGTTGCCAATCTACTCGGGTGGACTTGGTAACGTCGCGGGCGATCAGCTGAAAACAGCCAGTGACCTGGGAGTTCCCGTTGTTGGCGTAGGGTTGTTGTACCAACAAGGCTATTTTCGCCAGGTGATGGACAAGGATGGGTGCCAGCAGGCCCTGTTTCCTTACAACGACCCAGGACAATTGCCGATCACGCCGTTGCGGGAAGCCAATGGCGAATGGCTGCGGCTGAAAATCAATTTTCCGGGTTATTCGATTTGGTTGCGAGCATGGCAGGCGCAGGTGGGTCGCGTGAAGCTGTATCTGCTGGACAGCAACGACGCGGCCAACTTCCCCGAACATCGCGGCATCACCAGCGAATTGTATGGCGGAGGTCCGGAACTGCGATTGAAGCAGGAACTTATTCTGGGCATCGGCGGCTGGCGACTATTGACCAGACTGGGTATCCAGCCTGAAGTCTGCCACCTTAACGAAGGGCATGCAGCGTTTGCCGTGCTGGAACGTGCTCGCTGTTTTATGGAACAATCGGGACAGCCATTCGAAGTAGCGAATGCGGTGACACGAGCCGGAAACCTGTTCACAACTCACACCGCCGTGGCCGCCGGTTTCGACCGCTTCGCTCCATACTTGATCGAACAATATCTTGGAAGATATGCCGTCGAAAGTCTGGGGATTTCCGTTCACGACTTACTGGCGTTAGGGCGACAGAATCCCAGCGACGAGTCGGAAGCTTTCAATATGGCCTTTCTGGCGATTCGTGGCAGCGGTGCTGTCAACGGTGTCAGTCGTCTGCATGGTCAGGTAAGTCGAAGGCTTTTTGAACCGCTGTTTCCAAACTGGCCGGAGGTTGAAGTGCCGGTCGGACATGTGACCAACGGCGTTCATATGCCGAGCTGGGATTCCGCAGCCGCTGATAGAATCTGGACCCACACGTGTGGGA
Organism: uncultured Planctomycetaceae bacterium; assembly: GCA_937916515.1. Classification (GTDB taxonomy): domain Bacteria; phylum Planctomycetota; class Planctomycetia; order Planctomycetales; family Planctomycetaceae; genus Fuerstiella. The sequence continues at coordinate 10,295 of CALFSX010000293.1, forward strand.
AAAATCGCTGGCTGGGAACCAGCGAAACGCTCGAATGTGACATTAGCCGCGTGTCGGACGAGAAGCTCTGGCAATTTCGCATAGATGCAACGCATGGGCTGGTCGAATATGCGCGCGAGCGTCTGTCGCGGCAATTAGCTGCGTCCGGCTCATCAGCCGGCGACATTGAATCAGCGAAACACCTGTTCGATCCCAATATTCTAACGTTGGGTTTTGCTCGCCGATTTGCGACCTACAAACGACCGAACCTGTTGCTGCACGATCGCGAAAGGTTCATTCGGTTATTGACGAACCCCGAACGTCCCGTCCAACTGTTGATCGCTGGCAAAGCTCATCCTGCCGACCAGGCCGGGCAGGATTTGATTCGCCAGTGGATTGAATTCATTCGGCATCCGATTGTTCGGAAGCATGTGATTTTCCTAAGCGACTATGACATGCTGCTGGCTCAGCAACTGGTGCAAGGCGTTGACGTTTGGGTAAATACACCTCGCCGACCGTGGGAAGCCAGTGGCACCAGCGGCATGAAGGTGTTGGTTAACGGCGGCATCAATATTTCAGAACTGGATGGCTGGTGGGCCGAGGCATATACGCCTGAAGTCGGCTGGGCAATCGGCGACGGTCAGGAACACGGCGACGATCCGGCATGGGATGCCATCGAAGCAGAACAGCTTTACAATCTGCTGGAAAACGAGGTCGTATCGGAGTTCTACACCCGCAACGAACGCGGCCTGCCAACTCAGTGGCTGTCGCGTATGCGGGCCAGCATGTCGAAATTAACGCCGCAGTTTTCCGCCGTTCGCACGGTGCGAGAATACACCGAGCAGCACTATCTTCCCGCAGCGACGGCCTATCGTGAACGAGCGGCCTTTAACGGCGCCATGGGCACCAGCATCGTGAACTGGGAACATTCGCTGAACGAAAAATGGAGTTCGCTGAAGTTCGGCGAAGTCCGAATTCAGTCCAGCGATAACGAGCACATATTTGAAGCGGACGTCTATCTGGATGGTCTCGACCGCAGCTTTGTGCGACTCGAATTGTATGCCGAAGGAATCAACAGCGGCGCCGCGATTCAGCAGGTGATGACCCAGGTTGATTTTGCAGACGGTGAGTCCCCATTTGCAGAACCAAAGTGGGAACAGTTTCGCACATCAGTTCCCACAACTCGCCCCGCAGCAGACTTCACGGTTCGTATTGTGCCCAACAACTCCAGCGTCGCCATTCCACAGGAACTCAATCTTATTCACTGGCAGCGATAAGGTCCCCTGGCGCAATAGAGGTTCCTGCAGCGGAACCCAACCATTGGGCTGACGCCAGTAAGTTTTTGGAAGCTGCTGCGATGTAAGAAATCGGTTCCGATCACAAGGCAAGCTTACTTCGCCACAGCGATCGAACGACGAAACAGTGCCAGGCTGCCGAGGAAGAAGGCGAGTCCAAGGCCGGCCGTTGCGGCGAATTCCGGCCATACATTGTCGAAGCCGGCGCCGCGGAAAATGATCGACTGTGAAAAGCTCATGAACTGCCGCGACGGCAGGAACCAGGTGATTCGCTGCAGCCAGTCCGGTTGACTTTCCAGGGGACTCATTCCGCCGGACAGCATCATCATGGGCATGATCGTAATCATGCACAGCAGGCCGAACTGAGCCATCGTGCGGGCGATTGTTGCGAGAAATATTCCTATCGCTGCTGCGGCGAACAAATAGATGACCGCTCCTGACAACAACAATCGGTGCGAACCAGCAAACGGAACGCCGATCGCATCTTCCACAACAAAGAGCATCGAAAGTATAAAGGCCACCAGAATCACCAAGCCGTTGGCCCAGACTTTTGAAATCGCTATTTCAAACGAATTCAGAGGCATCACCAGCAGATGTTCAATCGTGCCGTGTTCTCGTTCGCGCAAAATTGCCGATCCGGTCAAGATGATGGTCAACATTGATAGCTGATCAAGAAGCCCCGAAACAGCTCTGGACCAACTTTGAGTGCCATTCGGATTAAACGCTTTGCGTTTGACCAGCTTGACGCGTTGTTCGGCGACTTCATCAGAACGTCGTGCGAAGCGATTCACTTCAGTGGTGAGGATCGACTGAATGTACGCTGTCCCCAACGCGGCCTGCTTAACGGCCGTGGCGTCCACATTCACTTGCACTTCCGGCGAGCGACCGGCTCGAACATCGGATTCAAACCGTGGCGGAATGACCACGACAAACATGAACCGGTTTGCGTCCATCGACGTATCGATTTCATCGGCTGAAATCACCTCCGGCAACTTGAAGTAGGGTGGATACAGTGCATCGCGCATGCGTCTTGAAAGTGTTGATTGATCTTCGTCAACAAACGCAACGGACGCGCGATTTACGGCGTCGGATGTTCCGGTCGCCTGTTGATAAAGGCTGAAGGTAAAGGAATAGCTCAGGAAGCCCATCAGCCCGACGCTGCTGAGCAGAGTTCGCAATTCCTTGG
>CALFSX010000294.1 GCA_937916515.1 uncultured Planctomycetaceae bacterium
TCATTTCAGTAATCATATCCAGGCCGAAACCGGTATCCGGACACGCTGCTAGGTACTTGTCGGCCGGCACCGGATCAAACTCAGCATTGGGTTCGACTTCGTTGGCGTTGAAATTTCCGAGACTAACCATGTTGCAGGGCTCCTTTCGATTCGTGAGTAAAGTGCTGGGCGTAGGCGTCCCATTCGAGTGGCAACTCTTCGGGAAGGTTGAGTCGGTTTTTGGCCATGTGCGACGGCCGTTCGCAGGTCCGCAAGATTCGTTCACCGGATCCGATGCCCCGGGTTCCTTTGCGGCCAAAGCCCTCGTCGGTCTGTTTGGTGTGGATCTTGTAGGTCGCAAACAGAACCTCGTCGCACCATTCCTGGATCAACGCCGAAGCCAGCTTGTGCAGACGTGGCACGTAACGGTCGTACGATTCGGTTTCCGGGTTTTCGAACTTCTCGATTTTGGCGTGGGCAATCAGAATGATCGTGAAGCCCTTGTCCCGGCGGAGTGCGGTGAGACCCTCGAGGAAGTTCCGCCATTTGTCCAGCGCGAATGTGTATCCCTTGGCGTAGCCAATATCTTCGATGTTGGTGACGTTCCGCTCGGTGCAGACGTCGGCCCAGATCAATCGCTCAAGCCAGTCCAGCGAATCAACGGCCACTGTCGAATAGTCGTGTTTTTGGGTGTAGAGCTCCCGCAGCGCCGTCATGACCTCTTCGAATGAATGGGCCAGTGGAAACTTGCCGCAGCCGATTTCCCCGAGACCATCTTCGGCCTGAATGAAAATGGTCGACTTGCCGGACGCTGCGAACGTAGATTTACCAATCCCCTGAGTACCGTACAGAAGAAGTCGCCGAGGGGCGGGCTGGGTTCCTTTCTTGATCTGTTGCATCAATGACATCTGGGTTCCTTTCAAACGAGTTTGCCTACTAATGAGCTTTCCCTTCCGGAGCCAAGTGGCCCGAATTTCACAAATAAAATTGAAAATTGTTTTCTTCGAATGCTTCGCGCAGTTCGTCGACGAGCGTAGCCAGGTACTGCCTGGAGACGTTCATCTCCTGCGCAGCCTGCCTGACCGATTTCGTTTTCAGCAGTTCTGCCAGTTCGCGTAATTCGGGTGGCAGCCTGGCGATTACGGCAGCCAGATCGTGTTTCAGATCGGCCTGCCGCACGGGGCAGGAAGTCGCACACCCTCGTCTGGCGTCGTACTCATCCGTACCGATTGTTTCTCCGAGTTCCACGATTCCGTCCCGACTGGGAATGGGTGCGTTGAGCGATTGGACATGCCGACAATCTCGCTTTTCGGCCCGTTGGAACCGGAGGATTTTTGCAACGCTCCGTTCAACCACCGTTGTGGAGAATGATTTGCGATTCGCTTTTTTGGGATCAAAACGGCGCAAGCTTTGAATCAAGCGAATGGTCAGATCTTGCTGGAGCGAACGTCGATCGGCATCGGTGAAACCGGCACGACCGACCAGAATGTCGACCTTGCGATGAATGATCCCATGTTCAAACGTCGTTAATTGGATCGAAGGGGGATTTGTCAGTGCGTTCATGTCGGCCTCCTTCAATACCGGTATTCATGGAGGCTTTCTTCGGCGACGAATTGGCGGAGCAAGTTCCTCCTCCGGTAGACCGTGAATCGACTAACTCCCAACGAATCGGCAACTTTGCTGTATTGAGAGTTCTCCAGATAAGATTGGCCAAACTCCCGTAGAGGCTCCGGCAAACGATCTAGAAAATCGAGTAGATCCTCACGAAGTTCAATTCGCTCCTGATCCGATATAGCAGGGCAGCCACATCTTCCTGAAAGATGTCGGTTTTCAACGACTTCTTCCAACGGAGTATCGTCTCCAGAATCAACTGAATCCTGAAGCGAATCCACTTGTTCCTGAACGCCTTTACGCTTAGCTTTTCGTCCGACAAAATTCCGTGCGATCAGCGTGCAATAGGTCGACCAACTTGAGCGGGTCGGATCAAACCCATCGAGATTTTCCAACAGCTCAACGACGGCGTCTTGCACAAGATCCTTGAAGTCGCAGGCCTTGAATCGGCCCCGACGGATCGCACGGCCAACGGTACATTCGATCGCCCGCATGGCGGCGTCATCGACCAGTTGTAATTTGCGCAGCATCAAACAGCTCCATTCGAGATTCGGTTACGGGTTTTGGCCCACAACTGCGTCCGATTCTCGGTCGGCAAATTGTCTGGCGGCGAAAAGAGCGGGAACTGCGGCGTAAACGGCTCGCGACGAACCCGCTGTAGAGTGACGGACTTGGTAATCACGGCGTACCGGCTCGCGATGGGCTACCAATCACGTCAGCTTTCTTTAAATGCGGCATACAGAACGGCTCGCACTGCAAGAAAGCGAAATTTTGGTCAGCTCGTGCTTTCCTTTAGTTCAAAAGGCAATCCATGGCGGAACGTAATTTGTTCCAGCTCGCCGTCATGGATTTCATCGAGGGTATCCAGTAAACGCAGCTGTGCTACTTTCAAATAGTAATTTGGACTTACTGGCTTTGAATTGTTTTGGTTGGTCAGTTTTCTCATGCGAACGACCTTGGCATTTTTCAACTGCGGCTCGCCATCTACCACCGGCAGATGTCGAATCGTTCCAAATTGTTTTTCGTGCATGCAGACGATCAGGTTTTGTCGCTCGGCGGATATGGATTTGAGCGAAATTCGTTTCCGCGTTTGGGTCATCGGTTGTGCCTCAACGTTTTTTCAATCAAGTCTCTATTTAATATTTAGTATTTTTGTGGGTCCGAATGTATCATCCTGATCGGAATTTTTTTTGGCACTCCGTTCAACGCTCGATTTTTAAGCCTTCGTCGTTACACGACGCGTGGCAATCACGCGACCGAGAATCTTCAATTCGCTTTCCGGCGTAATCTCAATCGGCTTGTAACTTCTGTTTTCCGGCATCAGGCGAATGTTGCCGTCGCGAATTGAAAGTCGCTTGAGTGTGACTTCGCCATCGATGGATGCGACAACAATCTCTCCGTGCTCGGCCAGCGGTTGTTGGCGAACGACCACGATGTCGCCCTCGACGATGTCGGCGCCTTCCATACTGTCTCCAGTCACGCTGAGCGCGAAACACGGCGCATCGCCCACGACGTCGGCCTGAACGTAAATCGCATCGCTGCGAGATTCCTCGGTGCTGATCGGAGCCCCGGCCGGGATATTTCCCAGCATCGGAACGGCTACCACGTCGATCACATTCGCCCGTGGCGTGCGAATGATCTCAATGCTTCGGGCCTTACCGTGGGTCCGGCGAATGAAACCTTTCGTGATCAACTTGTCGAGTGTTCCGTGGATCGATGCCTTGGTTCGCTTGAGTTTCTCAGCCAATTCACCGACCGTTGGCGGGTATCCATGCTTGGCGATGAAGGTTTGCAACTCTGCGAGCATCATTCGTTGAACGGCCGATAGTTCTTCATTCATGATTCATCTCCTGTCGGAAAAACACTGAAGGTCGACTCCATTCGCCAACAGTTTGATGAGGCTTCTGGACACGGTTGGTCATCTGCGAAAAACAAAAACCAAAAATCTGTTCGCGCTCGATGAGGAAAACCTGTTGATAAAAATTCTCCAAATTTTCCGGCCAATTCGCCTCGGAAGGGAAAGCTCATAAGGGGTGGGATCTCTTTCACCTTTGGACCGAGCATGAGTTTGAAAACAGACGAAAGGAAAGCGGCCGACAAGATGAGCCGCGACGAACGGCTTTCCGAATTGGCGAAAATTCTGGCTCGTGGCTATATGCGTTTCAGCGAAGTGAAACCTCAAGAAAAGGCTCGGAAAACCGGGTTTCCAGCCTTGAGCTCTCCCGCCCAACGAGGCTCACTGTGACACCACGTTTTTGTGGAAATCAAATGTCCAATTCCAGGAGAGCCAATGGTAACGAAATCGAAACCAACGACGAAGGAACAAAGCGTCCTGAAGCAGATCGATCAACTGAATCAAATGTCGACTCGGGATCTACACCAGAAATGGCAGGACCTGTTTGGTACCGATCCGGGGAAACTCGGACGGCAATACATGATCCGCCGGCTGGCCTATCGACTCCAGGAGCTCGTCTACGGCGGACTCTCCCGTAAAGCGAGGAAGCAGTTCAAGGAATTGACCGAAGTCACGAAGGCCAAGACCAAAGCATCGCAAGTCACCAATCTGCAGGTTGGCACTCGATTGGTCCGGGAGTGGCATGGCCAGAAGTACGAAACGATCGTTCAGGAGAATGGCTATTTGCATGGCGGCAAAACCTATCGCAGTCTCAGCGCGGTGGCCCGGGCGATCACAGGTCGCCATTGCGGGGGCCGGCGATTCTTTGGACTCAAGCCTGGTGAGAAGCGGAGGCAACGCCAGTGAATGCACGAAAGAAGAATGTCCGCTGTGCGATCTACACCCGGAAGAGTCATGAAGAAGGCCTGGACCAGGAATTCAACTCGCTCGACGCCCAGCGATCGGCGGCAGAGTCCTACATTCAGTCGCAGGTACACGAGGGATGGAGACCAATCGCCAAGCGGTACGACGATGGCGGATTCTCCGGCGGGAATATTGAGCGGCCGGCATTGACCCAGCTCATGCAGGATATTCGCGACGGTCTGATTGACTGCGTGGTCGTTTACAAAGTCGATCGTCTCAGCCGGTCATTACTGGACTTCGCGAAGTTGGTGGCGCTGTTTGATGAAAACGAGGTTTCCTTCGTCTCGGTCACCCAGCAGTTCAACACGACGACATCCATGGGGCGGCTAACGCTCAACATTCTGCTTTCCTTTGCTCAGTTCGAGCGCGAAATCATCGGCGAGCGGATCCGGGACAAGAAACTGGCGACAGCGCGGCAAGGCAAGTACATCGGCGGCCAACCGAAGCTGGGGTTGGACATTGTTGATCGCCGCTACGTGATCAACGAGGACGAAGCGAAACTGGTTCGGCGGATTTTCAAGCTGCTGTTAGAGTTGGAATCGTGTCGTAAGGTTGCCGAGAAGCTCAACGCTGAAGGAATCCGAACCAAGCGGTACACAACGAAAACGGGCAAGGAGTTCGGCGGAACTCGCTGGATTGGGCGACGGGTGTACGACGTTGTGACCGACCGGAAATACCTTGGCAAAATAGTCCACAAAGGCATTGCCTATGACGGAGAGCATAAGGCAATCGTCACGCAAGAGCTGTTCGAATCTGTGCAGCAGGTCCTGGCCGGGAACAAAACCTACACGCACAAGCACCAAAAGCAGCGATTCGCATTGCTGCGGAGAATGCTCCGTTGCCAGGAGTGTCGCAGCCTGATTCAGCCCGTTTGGACATGGAACCACAATCGCGAGTATCGCTATTACACCTGCTCTAAGCGCATCAAGACGGGCTACGCCAAGTGCAAACTGCCATCGCTGCCCGCCGGCGAAATCGAATCGATGGTGGTGGATCAGCTGCGCTCCGTTTTTCAAAACCCGGAAGTGATCGCGCGCACGTTCCGCGAGGTGGCCACACTGGCTAAAGACGGGCCGAGTGCGGACGAACTGGCCAGACTCGACGAGCTACGCACACGTCGCAAACAGGTGGGCCAGGCAATCCGCTCGCTGTTGACGCTTGATGATCCCGAAAGCGAATTTCTACAAACCGAGCTTAAAGACCTGCATGGCCAATTGAAATCGCTGGACGAATCCATCCGTCAGATCGAGACTCGGCCCGCGACCGAAGCCGATCTGGAAGCCGTAACCTCAGCGCTACAACGGCTGGATCAAATCTGGGACGTGTTGTACCCGGAGGAACAGCGCCGGGTGTTGGAATTGCTGATCGACGAAATCGGTGTCGGGAAGACGGCTGTGACCGTCCAGTTCCGCGCCGATGGCATCGAGCAAATCGTAACTGAACTGGAGCCGATTGGAGAACGAAATGGACGAGCAGGCACTCAATGACAAATACCCCGGACGCATAGTGTATCGCGAAGGCGATCGGATCATTGTCAAAATCCCAGTGCGCTTTCGCCGGCGAAATGGGCGTCAGATGATCTTTGCCGAGGGTGAGGGCGGAGCCTCTAATTCAACATCGGAAGACAACGCTTTGGCATTGGCGATTGCCCGGGCCTGGAAGTGGCAGGAAGAGCTTGAGTCCGGGGAATACTCAACGATTGAGGAACTAGCTTCTGCGAAAAAGATCGACGTCAGTTACGCGCGTCGAATGTTCCGCCTCAATTCTTTGGCTCCCGATATTGTCGACGCGATTCTGCAGAACGACGCACCTGATCATCTCAGTCTCAGAACTCTCTATCGCGGGATTCCGTTGAGTTGGGCGGAGCAACGCCTGCAGTTTTTGGGAGTATAAAAAAGTGGATCAGGAAGAGCCAGAGGCAACTCCAAAGATACCGTCGTCTAAAATGTTTTCGCCAGAATTATTTGAAGGGCTTATCTTTGCAGTTCAGTGCGCGTGTTGTCTGGGTAAGCGACAAATGAAATGTACGATCCGCCATTGATGCTCGACAGCAGCTGTTCCAAATCCAATTCTCTTTGATTTTCAACTTGGCTCCGAAAAGCCCTGCTGCTCTTGTCATAGTCCAATTTGATTCGATCACCTCGCAGCAGGCCGGTCACCAAAATGCCGCAATTTCCAAGATCAGCCTGGTTGACCATCAATTTAAGATCCGAGAGTATTAATTCGTCACTTTGATTCTCGTTGTCGACTGTACGCGTTAATCCGACGATAGGTGCTGTCTCCGTTGGGAAGGACAGCAAAAAGCTCTCCAATGCCTTTTTGTCTTGCTCGGTGATCCCATCAAATCTGTGGGAGTCGGCGAGGAACTCGCGCAGGGTGGCCTTTGAGCCATCCGCGCCAAAGCCAAAACCACTTACGCGAGTTTCCTTTCCTGCAGTTGGCACCTTTTCATGCAGTCCTCGCAACTGGGCGACTTTTGTAGGTTGCGCAATCAGCCCCGTGAAGCCCACGGTCCCTGCACCATTTGATCGCAGGTGACAATCGATGCAGCGAAAGGCGTTCAATCCTTCGCGACCGATGTCAAGACGTTTCGTGAAAATCAGCTCCCCGTCACTAGCACTGGTCCCCGTAGGCTGGTCAGTCAGCGAATCGTCCCTATTCCGAAATGGATTCGGACCGAATTGAATGCTTTCCAAGTATTCTACGAATAGCAAAAGATCATCCTCGTCGAGTTGTTCACCGCCCATAAGGTGTTGAAAGGTTCCATTGAAGGATCGGAGTCCGGGCCTGTCGCCCCGCCAATGAAACAGCTTTTCGCCTGCCAGTCCTTTTAAAGTCTGCGTGACCAAGGCACCCTTCATGGGGTGGAGTGCCGTGGCTGTCGCGTTGCCGAACATCGTTCCGCCAGGATCACCAAGATCCCACGCCAACCCATCACGATCGCCATCGACGTGGCAGGAGGCGCAAGAGACAGTTCCATTGCCTGAAAGTTTCGCATCAAAAAGATAGCCGCGACCGGAACGAATTTTTTCCGGAGTCGGATCCCGCATCCACAACTCCTTGACCACTTCCTCAGACTCGACGTCGACGACCGAGATACTGTTTGAAAGCCGATTGAGCACATACAACGTTTTCCCGTCCGGCAGCATTGCCAGTGCTCGTGGCCCGCGCTTGCTTTGTGGCTCCGCGTCTGCGCCAACCGCATCCCCGATTTCAATTCGTGTCAAAACGTTACCAGTATCGTCCAACACGCCAATCCGGTCCGTGCCAAACGATGCAACAAACGCTTTGTCTCCCGAGGGCAAGAAAACGATATCAGTCGGCTGGGCGAGCGAGGTTTCCAAAGCAGTCGTACTTGGTAGTTCGTCGTAATCGACGTTCGGATTCAAGTCAGTGACCGTAACCGAGTCTCGAGGGCTACCGGCGATTTTCAGGTGGCTAATGCGATTGTTGACAACATGTCCTTTCAACTGCGGTTCGAACCGAACCAGATTTCTCGCTTCCGTGTTTGTGACCCAAACTGCTTTTGATTTTGGATGCTGCGCAAGATTAAAGAGTATGGTGCCGACTCCAACGAAGCTGTTCCGCACTGACAACTCGTCGACATCAATCTCAAATACGTCCTCATCTTTTAACTTTATATCGACATGATCCTTCCAAAGAGGGTCGTTCGTACCCACGATAATTCCCTGCGCGGGCGCTTTCGGAAGATCGTTTTTGTCAGGTGACGGCGGTCTTGGGGCTTTCGCGTGAGGAACGACCGTGGTCCGATTCCCAGAAAGGTAGCTGGCGACCCATACCGTCTTACCATCGGAACTGGCGAGCAATGTTCGTGGTGAGTGGGCACGAATCGGAATCCTTTTCACAACGGTGCGCGTGGCTGTGTCGATGATGTACACCTTTTTCTCAGTCATCGACGTCACAAAGGCGAGTCGATCGTTATCGGCAAAAACAATATCACCAGGTCGATCTCCGACCTGAATCGTTTCAACAACCACGCCAAGCTGCAGATTGACCACGCTGACAGAATCAGAAAGATGATTGACCACCCAGATTTCACCTTCAGATCGCTCTGCCACCGACACCGGTTCGAGACCCACCGATATCTCAAGTCGCCTCTTTGGATTCGCTCGCTCTTCGACAGAAAAGACGGCCAACGAGCCTCCGGGAGTATTCACTGCGAAAAGCTGTTTACCCGATTGCGAGATGGCAATCGCGTGTGCCTGCGGACTCTCGAAGTTTACGAAAGAAGGGACCTGAGCGAACCCCGCTTTCGCCAAAACTCCGAAGAGCAATAACAGGACAAATTGTTTCATCAGTCGACTCACGGTAGACGTTCCTCGCGGTAATTTTCTTGAAATGGTGATTGGGTAGCGGCTGCCCTGAAAACTGCTGTGGTCAACTTGCGGTCTCGCTCGTTGACTATTTTTTTGCAGGGCTGAAGTCCCATTTCAGATAAGACATCCCTTTCGGAGAAGCAGTCCACACGGACTGTCCACCCGCCGTGTAGGAAACCGCCGCTTCGACGCGCGGCGAACGGTAGAGTCCTTTGGGATCTTCCGCGACCCGCCAGCCACCACTTTGCGGCATCGAGTCCAGGTAGTATTCAAATCCGTAAGGAAGGTCGCCGTCCCATTCGCGACCGTCGACCGCTTTGCCGCCATCAAACTCAAACTCTACGTAGATCGCGTCTTTGCCGTTGTATTCGAAAGGCTCGTCAAAGCGGAAGTTCAATGCGTTCTGAGGACCGCCCCATTCCGCGGGTCTCGTGGCGGGGAATCCCTTCAGGGTTGGAAAGCTCCACGGCTTAGCAAAGACCACTTGGGGCTCGCCAACCAACTTGAATTCCGTGGAAGCGTTGTACTTGATCGAAGACCAGTCTCCGTGTCCGATACGAATCGTGACATTTTCCCAGCTTCGACCAATCGAGTCGTGATCGCGGTAGTCGAGGCGAAAAGACAGGCCGTTTATCAGGCGAGGCTCACCTTGATGGCTATTGTCCATGAAGCGATGTGTCATCGTCGCCGCCCAACCGAAGAAGCCAGTTGCCACAGGGCCTTCCTCGTCACCGGCGGTGGAAGTGGTTGGCAGCGTTGCACTCAATTTCTGCTGTTCTTTGAGGCTTTCAACTTTATAATCTGATTTTTTGTTACTCTTCTTATTCGGCTGCTTCTCTTTGATCCCGCCTCCTGGATACACAGTCAAATAGAGCTCCTTGGCTTCTATCTCAGTCAATTTTCCTTCGGAGACCAGCGCTTCTAGCTTTTCCACAAATCTTAAATTCTTCGCTTTGGATTTCTTGGGGGATTTCTTAGTTGCACCCTCAGCCTTGGCCGCTGCTATTTGATACTTCTTAACAGCCTGCTCTTTGGTTAGCTTTCCTGCCTCAACCGCTTTAGCAAGTTCCGACTTCAATGAAGCCAAGTCTTTACCGGTGTCCTTGTCTTGAGCATACGTGTTTGTCACGCAGAGCAGAGCACTGACAACAAGGGTGGCTGCAAGTGAAAACAGATTTTTCATATCTTCTTCTTTCATTTATCGAGAATTTCAATACGGGTTATTTCCAGCTTGGCGGTATTTGAATCAGTTACGCACCACCAATCGTGAATCAGTAAATCGATCGGCTTTTCGTCCGACTGCGGCAGCAGGTCACCCACGTTGATAACGCATTCAAACTTACCCTCCGCTGATCGCTTAAAGTCTTGCACTGCAACGCTTTGGCTGTACTTACCCGCGAAACCACCATTTACAGCGTAGGCACTAAACCCCATCTCAAGTTCTGTCGATCCAAACAGGCGACCAGCAACCCGAATCCGCGTTTGATCGGTGAGCAGAATTCGCCTCCTTTGCTCGTCTCTAACGTCCAGCCAAACCAAGCAACCTGTTTTTGAGGGCTCTGCCCAGACGGAGCCCTCGTTGTTCATGTTGGCGGACTTCTTGTACTCGTTCAACGCTTCAGCTTCGGTGAGCTCGCCCGTTGCGACTGACTGCTTGAGTTTGCTTGCCAGTTCAAACAGCGCGGGCTTCCAGTAGCCGTGCTTCACATCGGCGTCGCTACTCAGACGAATTCTCCAGATCGTAGGGTGTGCCCCGGGACGTTGAGCGGTGAAGTTCTCCGCAGCGTCAAGTGACGCGATCGCGAGATGTTCCGCTGGAACCTCTAAAACCTTTCCGTCGATCAAACGCAGGAAATTCACGCGACCTTCATTGACTTTCAATTCCGTTTCCGTCGTTCCGGCGGTCACGTTAAATTGTGTTCCAAGGACTTGAATTTCTGCTGACGGAGTCTGCACGACCATGGGAGAATTGGTTGGTTGGGGTTCGACATTTGCAGAAAAACTTCCGTGCCGCAAAAGCAGCAGCTTTTGATCGCGGTCGGAAAGAACAGCCTCAGCCCTACCAGAGAGCGTCACGATCGAACCGTCATGAAAGCGAAACGATACCCACGCATCAGCTGCCAAGATCTCCAGAGTCCCACCTGGGAGCGAATCGCCGGCCTGAATCTGATCGACAACAACACCTTCCTGCCCCGTCCAACGCACGCTTCCGTGAAGCTCGACGATCGTTCCGATTTTGGGGCTGCCCGGATTCTGCCAAAAAACGTACGTAATGAAGAGAAACGAAGCCGCCATCACCGCAAGGGAGACCCACGGAGTCAATGCGAACTGCCTAAGAGTCTTTTGAATTGTCTTGGGGACCAACTGATCTTGGTCTTCCGGTTCAGGCTGCGCTGCAAGCGACATTTCTTCCAATGCGTCGATCAGGTTCATTTCGCTAAGGAAATCCTGACGCGCCTCGGCATCCTCTCGTAATAGGTCCTCTAGCCGCTGGAGTTCGATTTGATTGATCGTGCCATCGCCATAAGCTCTGGTCAGTGCTTTTAACTCGTCGCGCATATCAAAAATCTCCCGCAACGAGTTTTTGTCTTATGCATTCGCCCAGAATGTCGCGAAGCGCATTGATTCGGCTGTAGAGCCGCCGAACGTTTTGCCCTAGCTGCCGAGCAATATTCGCGACTGAATCACCTCGCGTGTGAACGCTCAAAAGAAGCCGTTGGTCTTCTGTGTTCAAACTGTTAAGGCAATCCTCAAGCGCTTGACGCTCGCGTTCGGCGTTTACGGACCGATGTTCGGCGTCTTCCGATAGTAAATGAATGGTTTCGTCGCTAAGCACCAAGCGATCTCGCGCGCATTTGCGGCGAAACTTCAGTACCTCGAATCTGGCAACGACACACGCCCATCGAAAAAACGCGTCTTTCGACTCGTCCGTTTTGATTTTGAATTCCGCAAACTTGTGCCAGCACGCCACCCCAACTTCTTGCATGACATCGTCAGTATCTTGCAACGAGGGCAGCATGGACCTGATTACGCCACGAACGGCACGTTCATGTCTCGCAAATAAGGCCACGAATTGATCGTAGCAGTCGGCGGGGGGTGGCTTAGACATTTTGGGTAATGGATCTCCTTGTCCTATAACTCCCGCTCGTTTCGGTTCTACCAAAAAAAATTCGGAAACTTGCGCTAAGTGAGTCGTCTTTTAAACGATAGCCCGTCCCCTAAAGGGTTACAGGACACAGGTTTTTCGCCAGGTTGCTACTGGCGTTACGACATAAAACCCCATTTTTGGCCATCTCGTTTTGCCCCTGTTTTTGCGAGGTTTTTGTCACAGGACACGATGGGGGTGTATCCCGTGACTTTGAGCCTTTTGGCCCGTTTGAGCCTTTTTGGTGTCGATTTGGGGTGGGGTGCGTCCTGCGACGATCGCACCCGAGCAAACGCCAAAGCGACAAAAACCCGCGATACGTGGGGCAAAAAAGAAAGGCTCGCCAGTGGGTGCTGGCGAGCCTTTTTGAGTTTGAGCCGGGTTGTAACTCCGGCACCAGTGGAGGCGGGGGGGCTCCGAAAGAGAAGTCATAAACCCATGAAAACAAGGGCTTTATGGAGAATGCAATTCTCTAATTGGACCCACGAATGGCCCTTATTGGCCGCCTAATTGGACCTCTTCTGGACGGTCATTTTTTTGCTGTCGAAATCCCATCACGCATCATTTGGATGCCATCCGGTGGCAGCGTCGGGGTGACGACGCTGCCACCTTCGATCCCGTCGCTGTGGCTTCCGTCATGGCTGCTTGCGTCAGTCCCCGGTGAGGAGCGAGCTGAAATCGCGGATCTCAAATCCGGATTTTAGACAGAGCCCTACCCGTTACGACGGTAGCAAATGACAGATCCAGATGACTGGCCGTCATCACTGTACGTCGCACCATCTTCAAAACCTGGATCGTTACGGTTTCATCTCAATTGTT
>CALFSX010000295.1 GCA_937916515.1 uncultured Planctomycetaceae bacterium
GAGCCAGAAGCAACGGAGCCAGAAGGTGACGTGTCTACAGCCGTTAACGCTGACTCGTGGCCGCGTCAAACGGAATCTGACCTATGCGGGTCGGTTGGCATAGGTCAGAACCGTCCACAGCAAAACGGAAACTGCTCTTACCATGAGGGACTCAGTGATGTCGATGAGGCATGGTCTCACCTTGCTCCAAGCACTCGAGCGGCCATTCTCATGCTCGTTGAAGCAGACCAGATGACGCGTACGGAATAGTCACGCCTGCCGCGTCCGTGCCCGCTTCCGATTTTTCTGCAGTAATCGGGCAGGTCGATGGCGTCCCGAACTGACCGGAGGTGGAGTATCAGAGCCGACGCAAAATGTTCGCGGCCTACTCCACCACCTTTCAATTCTTTGGCGTTGCCCGAAACCCTGTGGCTATCCCGTGACGTTACATCGGGATGTGGCTCGAAACGTATTCGGCCAGATCTCGGTAGTGCCTCGGCCTGCTTTTCCCAGCTTCGTAAGCCCTGCGACGATGTAACGTCTTCTGGATCGGAGGTGACTGTGAATTGGCTTCCGTAAAATCAGTGACAAATCAGTGACATCTGAACCACCGTTGATACAATTTCGATTCAACACATTTTCACTGTGTGGCTCAGCAAGTCGTTACCCAGTATAAACTTACAACGGCCAACCACCGCGAACTCAACACGCAAAAAGTAGCTTCAAGTCCTGGTCGGGTTAATAAAACCACCACTGAACCCTTGGGAAACACTGTTTTCCAAGGGTTTTTCTCGTTTTGGTTCTGTCACTTGCGAGGCAACACTAAATGTTGCGGACGCCTGCTGCACCGGATTTTGCACCGCTTTTAAAAAGTGGTCTTCGGTGGTTTGAAGATAGTGCTTTTGAGCGACCTTGATGCTGTTGCCCATCCACTTACAGACAACGTGAGATGGAAACGTTTCTTCCAGTTCCGTCTGTCGACTGGCCCGCAGGTTTTGCATCAACTTGGGCCACGGTGTCAGCCCTGCCCGCTTGATGATCTTCTGAAACGTAGTGCGCATGTTTGAGTTTGTGTCCCGGTAACGCGTGATCACAAACTCTGATCGCTTCGGGGCAATCTCATCGGCCTCATCGAGATACTTCCGCAGCTCAGGAAATAGCGGCACCACTCGAGATTCGCCTCCTTCATGCCGCTCCGTTTTGGGGCTGGTGACGATCATTCGTTCTGAGTCCCAGGGAATGTCATCCCAGCGCAGGCGGACAATTTCTGACGGTGTTCTGAGACCACCGTAGCGCGCCAGGGCGATAATCAAACGCCATTGTGAGTCTGGGGCTGCCTCGATGCACTTTTCGGTTTCTTCCCGGGTGACAAAGTATTCCCGTTGTGGGTTCTTTCGTTCCCCAGAGTCCACGCCAGCGAATGGCCAACACGACTCGGCCATCCACCCTTATGCAGACAACTGGAGAGACTGGGCAATTTCGGAACCCCGGGCGGCCTTTTGCGTTACAGCGTGTTTCGTGATGTGAGCGACTTTGTTTTTGATTCGCTGCGTGTTCTTGGTTCTGGGGGTTTGCTGTAGGTGGTGACTGTGCGACTGAATTTGTGGAACTGCCTTATGTAGTCCACCCAGAAGGCCGGTGACATGTCCAGTCGTTGCAGGATCAGGGACAGATGTTTGGGGATCGCTCCGCGTTTGCCGTTGCGAATCTGACGGCCGGTCCAGTCGAGCAGTTGCAGGTAATCGCCGAGTCCAATATCCAGAAAGCCTTTGTTGGAGGCTCGACGATTTGTCGCCTTCTCCCGAACGGATTTTCGAGGCGGAACAAGAGAAACAGGGGCCAACCAGCCAGCTCGCTTGCCGTGTTCGATGCGTTTGTCGCGAGCATCCGGTGTGGAAACTTCGTCGGCAGTTTTCGCGTCGATAATGCGATCCTGAGCACTCGTGAAATCGCTTGTTTCCGGAGTCTTTGCAATCTTCGCTCGCACAGGGTTCAGGTCGACGTTTTGCATGCAGGCCAGCAATACCGCTTCATCGGCTAAAATCTGAGCCTTGAAACGTCCTTCCCAAAATCGGCCCGTGCATTCATCCTGTTTGTTGCTTTCCCGAGCCACTTTTTCACACAAAAATCGCATGAACCATGAAATACTGCTCAGTCGACTGCGGCGTTCTTTCAGCTGTTGCTTGTCGTTCTTGATGGCGTTGATTTCGAACTCGGTGGGCTCTGCGGCATTGCCATCTTTGCCTTTGCGAAGCGGACACAACGCCCACCACTTTGCCGCCACTTCTTCGTCGGACCACCCAAGCTTGCAATAATGCACAACTATTCGCGTGGCCCCGCAGGCAAGTTGGTGTGCAAATAGTTTGTCATCAAAGTGCGCAAGTGCAGGGTCGTGTTTTTCCCTTCACGAATTGCGTGAGTTCGATTGGGGTACGACAACATGTCGAACTGCTTATTGTGCTCAATCAACTTGTCGATCAGCTGTTCCATTGTCGCATAGTGGCAGTTGTCGTCTCCGGTTCCGTGGATCAGCAGCAGCTTACCTTTCAGCTGGTCACAGATATGAATGGCCGAGCCATCTTTGTATCCGTCTGGGTTGTCAGACGGCAGCCCCATGTAGCGTTCCTGATAGATGGTGTCATAACCCAGTTGGTCAGGAACCGGAGCGATAGAAATTCCGGTTGAATATAAGTCGGGATAGCGGAACATGGCGTTCAGCGTCATCGATCCACCGCCGCTCCAACCCCAAACTCCAACTCGTGACGGGTCAAGATGTGCATTGTCTGCCAACACTTTTCTGACGGCAGCTGCCTGATCGATTGAGGCATTGATGCCAATTTTGCGATAGATGCTCTTTCGCCAATCGCGTCCCCTGGGAGCAGGCGTTCCGCGATTGTCAAAGCTCATGACAACGTAGCCTTGCTGAGCCAGCATTTGATACCACTCGTAGCTTGAACCCATCCATCGGTCCACAACAGTGGTTCCGGCGGGTTCACCGTAAACATAAATCAGTAGAGGGTACTTTTTTCCGGGTTCAATTTCCGCAGGTTGAATCACCCACGAATCCAATTTCACTCCATCTTCGATTTCAACCTGTTGGAAACTGGCCAAAGCCGTGCAGTGCTTTGCAACATGCTCAACCAGCTTTTCATTGGCCTCAAGTACTCGAACCGTTTTATGATCGGTCAGCGAAACCAGATCGGTTGTTGGCACTGTGGTCAGGCTGGAATAGGTGTGAACAGCAAACTTACTGTCCGCAGAAAGGCGATAACTATGAGTTCCCGGTTGCGATTCCGGCGAAAGACGCTGCCATCCGGATCCATCAAGGTTTGCCTTGTATAGATATCGCTGAGTCGCGTTTTCCGGCGATGCGATGACGTAAGCCAACTGACTGGCATCATCGATGGCCACTAATTCAATGGCATCGATATTCGCCGGAGTCACGGGCGTTCGTGCTCCCGTGCTGCTGTCGACAAGATAAATACGACGCCATCCATCCTGCTCGCTTGCCCATGTGAAGTGTTTACCATCGGACAGCCAGAACATTTCGTCGTGCACATCAACCCAGGCATCGTCCCGTTCAACGAAGATTTCGCTTGTCTCTTCTGTTGCCGAATTCCACCGTAGAACGCGATTGGTGTTTTGCAATCGATTTAGCTGCTGCACAATGAGCTCTGCAGAGAGGCCTTCCTTTTTCGGAGCCCACTCAATGCGGGCCACGTAGTGTTCTTTAGGATCGCCCGCCAGCGGAACCCAGCTTGTTTTATCTGTCGCAAGGTTTGCGACGCCAATTCTGCACGAAGAATTCTGCTGCCCCGCTTTGGGATAAGGAAACGTGATCAGCTTCGGATATCGATCGGCCGTGTTGTTGATCATTGTCATTTCCGGCACGCCCGTTGTGTCGAATTGCCAGTACGCAATTTGACTGCCATCAGGGCTCCAGCGAAAGCCGTCTCGAATACTGAGTTCTTCTTCGTTCACCCAGTCTGACGTACCGTTGATGATGTGAGGTCCATCGGTTTTCGTGATTGGTACGACGATTTGAGCCTTGATGTCTTCCACATAGATGTTTCTGTCATAGACATACGCTACCGATTTTCCGTTAGGTGAAAACTTCGCAAACATGAGCGATGACTCTGGGCGGCCGCTTCCAACTTTCTGCAGCTTACCTGTTGCCAGATTCAGCACCCAGTAGTCGCCCCGAGTATTCTGCCGCCAGACTCGTTTGGTGTTCGTGTAGATCAACACGTGAGAACGATCAGCAGAAAATTCGTACGAAGACACAGACAGCGGCTTGTTGCTATCCGCTGGAATCAGTTGTGATGATTTGACCAGAATTTCCTTATCGCCAGTGACTGCATCCTGCCAGACAATGTCTTTAGCCTTATCTTTCTCATCACCTTCAGGCTGTTCTGCAGAATTTTCCTGAACCGCGTAGCTATGGCCTTCTGTTGCCCAGGCGGAATTAAAGGACTTCGCAGCGATTGCTTTGTCGCCGTAGATTGATTCCACAGAAAGCTTTTCCGTGGAAGCCTGTTGAGCGATGGCGCAGTTCGCCGTGAAAAGAAAAAGGGCGGCCGCCAGTAGTCTGTTATTCATGGATATCGTCAGCTGAAAAACCTCAGGAACAATTTGTCTTACCAACGAGCGGTCTAACTTTGATCCAACGTCGGTGCGAGTCGCCCGCGAGTGAATTATACACGGGTGAGGCTCAGGCCAGGACGCTGTGTTCAGAGGATGGGGCAGAATTGCATCCAGCCAGGCAGGCAGGTTAAAAACCTGCCCCACTTTCGACTGGTGTCCTCAAACGGAAGAGGAACTATTTAAGCCCTTGTTCAAGTAAGCCGCTGCGCGGCGGGAAGATCTGGATCAAAGTATAGCGTGAGTTGAATGGCGCGGGAATGTACTTCCGTTGACTTTTTCTTTCCTCTCTGAACAGGAGACACCTCAATGCCTGAATCGACATTCTTTACCGGACCGCTGCGAACCAAAATGTCCGAAGATTTGCAAATGACCGGCACGGGCAAACGCACGCACGATGGATACCTTCGCGAAATTCGCAAGCTGGCCGATCACCGCCGCATGCCGCCCGATCAAATCACCGAACAACAAGTGCGAACCTACTTTCTGCATCTCAAGAACGAACGAAAGTTCGCCGCGTGTAGAAACGGGGCTGTTTTTTCTGCTGCAGTTTGTGCCTCGCGAACGCCCCGAACCTCTGCCCGCGTTGCGCTGTGAACATTGCGGCGGCGAATCGAAGCTGGTGAAGATTGTGCTGTACAACGGCCGAGTTCTGTGGAGCCATCGCCAGCCATTTCTGGACAGCGGATGATCAACATCATGACCAGACAACTCAACATTTTTGAACGCCTGCCTGGCAGCGAACGCAGTCGGTGCGTGCCGAGTTCACTCATCAGCGAAAACAGATTGTTGCTGATCAAAAACCAGAGGCCCTGCGAACAGTTTGACGCCGTGCGAGTCTGTTGCGAGCGTTCGATCTGTTCTCAGTCGCGTTGTTTGGTGTATCCGGCGAACAGATCGCGAGTGATCCTGATCGTCACGGATGACTTCAGCCGAGTGTCTTTGATGACCGGCACAAGCGGCGTCCAAATGAAAAACCCAAACAGTGAAAAGGCAGAAGAATGTGCTGTTGAAGTTTGCTCAAGCCAGCAGTCCGGGCTTCCTGAACAAAGGCTTGTGAGCTTCGGCTGATCTCGCTCTACCGCGAAGCCTCGCCGAACGATCCACCTCAACTTTATTCCCACCCAACATCAGCGCCAGGCGAAGTCAAAGCCTCAGGTGTTATGCGGTTGCGATTTTGGTGCCGCCGCGAGGCCTGTCGACACTCATTTTACGAACAGGCTCGAGAAGTGCGAGTCTGGAAGATGTGCCTTCAAGTGTGTTTGCAGGCTCGGTCAGAGATCTCATCAACACAGGCTGCGACGCTGGAGACAGCCCGGCGTACCTCCTCGTCTGTTTTTGCACGTCTCATTATCCACATGCTTGGGAGAAGGTTTGGTTCGTCCGCACAAATGTCCACCAACTCAACGTTGTGCTTAGCACAGATCTCGCTGACTGACGGCTCTAGTTTGTTTGGGGCTAGATAGTCGTCTTTTCCGTTTTCAAGGTAATCAAAAGTGTAGTTGTGGTCGCTTATCAAGAACGAGCCGTCATCCTCACGAGTAACGTACACCGTCTCCAGGTTGTCGTGATGAATGCGAATTGTCAACCTTTTGCATTGCAGAATGGCCGACATGCGGTCCAGTAGACTGGGCAATTCGTCCATCGGTTTTGCCGCATAACGTAAAGGTTTGTATCTGAAGCATCCGAATATTCGGCGTGCCGAAATATTTTCACGTGGTCCGGATGCTTTTGATACAAACGGTTGAGCGAAACTGCCGGTTGGGTTTCTGTGGAAATTCAATTCGTCCCGAAACCGCTTCGGCGTACTGCCATTAGTATATTGTGCCCCGGGAAACGTTCAAGCTCACCTGACACCAGCGCTCGTCAGTAACGCACTCAAGCATAACATCTGTGTTATCTGTGGTTAAGGAATTGTCTGGAGAGAGTTTCCTTGTGGCGATCCGGAAGTTGATTCGGGACTGTTCCTTACCTGGATCAGGTATTCAGCTGGCGTGACTAATAAAATAAGAAGTTGCGAGTTTCACAAAGTTGCCGACGCGTTGTATCAGAAGTTGTCTGGTACAGAATCCGGGCCTGAATTTTTTGCAAAGCACTACAAAATATAACACAGTGGCAAAGTGCGGCCGTCGAAGACAGAACACGGATTCGACGTAAGCGTTGAATTCTTAGCCAGTTAGAAATGTCTCCCGATGGCTTCAAGGTTGAGACAGGAAGACCCGGCAGACAGGACCTGGCAAACGCGGAATGTTCGGTAAGGCTAAGGGCCGCAGGCTTGCTGGCGTGAGCAATTCCGAGTTCAAAAAAATGAACTTGACCTAAATTGCGAAAATCTCGTACAACGCTGGAACATCGAAAATCGCGGTTGTTGACAGTGCGCATTCTTTGCTGAAGTCTTCAGCGGCACGGTCGGAAGCACCGCTGTTTCAGGTAACTCATCCTGCAAACGGCAACTTCCCATGTCTGAATGGTGGCAACGCCTGGATGCTGTCAAACAAACCTGCGATTTCCTCTCACCTTCCAAACTCTCCCCTTTAATTCTCAACTCCCCCTATCTCACACTGCTGCCAGTCTGATTGTCGTTTTGCGAATGGATTCGCGCGACAGGAAAGCGACCGGGCAGCTGGAGCCGAACCATGACGGAAACAAGTTCGTACAGCAAGAAACCCAATCGTGGAAATCGCGCAACCATGCTGGTTAGCGGAACGCTGATCGCTATTCTGGCGGGTGCCGTGGGCATGCAGATTATGCGAGCTCAAAGCAGCAAGGCGGCCGTGCAAACTGACGGCAGTTCGGCGGGGAAAGTTCGAGTGGACGCGATGGGTAAACCTGTCAGCCGTGTGAACGGTCAGGCAATTTCTTACGAAGAACTGGCAACCGAGTGTATTCAACGCAACGGTCGTGAAGTTCTGGACAACGTTATCAACCGAACGCTGATTCAACAGGCGTGTTCAGAAGCTGGCGTTTCAGTTTCTGACGCTGAAGTGAACAACGAGATCGTTCGAATTTCCAAGAAGTTCGGTTTGCCGGTAGACCAATGGGAAAAGATGCTGGAATCTGAACGAGGTCTGACACCGATTCAGTATCGTCGCGATGTTATCTGGCCGATGCTGGCTTTGAAAAAACTGGCCGGACAGGAAGTCCAGATTACTCGCGAAAAGATGAAGGAAGCTTACTACGACAACTACGGCCCACGAGTCAAAGCTCGCATGATGGTTCTGGACAACCTGCGTCGTGCTCAGGAAATCTGGGAAAAGGTTCGTTCAACTCCTGATGAATTCGAAAACTTTGCTCGCGACTATTCGGTTGAGCCAAACAGTCGAGCATTGGGTGGCACCGTTCCTCCCATTCGCCGCTATTCTGGTGCTCACGAAGAGATTCGCAAGGCGGCCTTCAAAATGAAGACTCCCGGTGAGATTTCCGGAATCGTTCAGGTTGACATGAACCAGTACGTCATTCTGAAATTCGAAGGCATGACGGATCCTGTTCCTCACGACGAAAAAGACGTTGAAGCTCAGTTGTCTGAAGAACTGCGAGAACGCGAAGTTCAGAAGATGGTTGCGGAAACCTTTGAGAAGCTGAAAACCAAGGCACGCATTGATAACTATCTGACTGGTGAGACAACTGGTCCGGTTCAGCAGACATCTGGCACGGCGTTGCCAAACGATATTGAACACGCTCTTCGATAGAAATTCGACAAGTAGCGTTGAAACCTGAAATGGCTCTGGGGGCGAAACTTCGCTGCCAGAGCCATTTGTGTGTGTGTGTGTGTGTGTGTGTGTGTGTGTGTG
>CALFSX010000296.1 GCA_937916515.1 uncultured Planctomycetaceae bacterium
TCCAAAAAACACCCCGTTTTCAACACTTTCACATGCCGACGGGAATTGCTGCTATTGTGTCAGGTTTACAGCTTTGGATGCGATTCGCGAAGGGTTTCGAGCAACACTGATCAGTGACGGTTGCCGAGGCATAAATTTGCAATCCGGCGATATTGACCGCGCCATTGATGAAATGAAACAAGCTGGCGTTGAAACGACATTTGCTGCACAGATACCCGATGATAATTATGAACAGCAATGAGCCGGAAACGCGACGCATCAGCAGGTGCCTGAGCCTTGTTTTGCGGCATCGGCCTGACAAAATCGGAATTGTGCTGGATGAATCTGGCTGGACGTCAGTGGACGGACTGCTGGAAGCTATGCGTCAGAATGGACACAAGGTGAGTCAGGAGATGCTGAATCTTGTTGTTGCCACCAACGACAAGCAGCGATTTGCGTTCAGTGACGACGGCACCATGATTCGAGCAAGCCAGGGGCATTCAGTGAATGTGGATCTTGGCTATGCACCTGCGGATCCGCCTGAGTACCTGCTGCATGGCACCCCGTCAACAGCTGTTGGCGTGATTCGGCAGGAGGGTCTTAAGAAGATGCAGCGTCATCACGTGCATCTGCACGCCGACTCAAACACAGCAGAATCCGTGGGGGCTCGTCGAGGCGTTCCGGTGCTGCTGCGAATTCGTTCTGGACAGATGGCGAGCGAAGGATTCTTGTTTTTCGTAACGAAAAACAACGTCTGGCTGACCGATCACGTGCTGCCTCGCTTTATTGAATTTCCGATTGATTAGTTTTCATTCGAACACAAGAGGCGTTTCTTATGGCGAGTCGATCTGAACGTGCAGTTACAGCGAAGCAAACTGTCGAGATTTTAGAGTCCGGTACCTACACCGATATTGCGGGAAATGAAAGCTGGGACAATTCATTTTTTACCGGAGTGCTTTAACGACATCTTACATCAACGGGACACTGTACTTGCGAAAGACGTCGGCAGAACCGAGACAACGTTTTGCGTCAGCAACTGCACGACACTTTTTGCTGCAAACGAACTGGTGAAGTCCGGTCCCTCTTCCGTGCTATGTTTGAATTTTGCGTCGGCAATGAATCCAGGTGGCGGATTCATCGGCAGCAGAATCAACGATCAATCCGATTCGCACGCGATTTGGCAAGACTGACGTCCAACCGTAAGCTGTCTACGTAAGGAAGCTAAAAGTTGCTTTTGCCCTTCAATTTGAACTAACCATATCCCCATCTCATATCGAACATGGTGAACGCAGCGCGGCCATTGAATTAGCGTCATGACACAAACCAGATTTCACGTGGCAGCACTGTTCAAAAGTAACCTATATCGGCTGCGTAAATCTGACAATTAGCGACAGCGCGCCTTGAAGTTTTTTCGGCGCATTACCGGTATTTAATTTCAATTGAAGCTGTAAGATTCGCCGTATCGGTCTCTTCCCTTCACACGCGACTCCGTGTATCCCTCTTTGGGCGATTTCCTTCCTCAGATAGTTGACTGCGGCAACTCGAAACAACAGGTCTTCATCGATGTCAAAGAAAATCGTTTATCTGATGCGAGGACTTCCTTCCTGCGGCAAAAGCTATAGGGCTCGAGAGCTGGCTGGTGACCACGGAATTATTTGCGAGACCGATCAGTACTTCTACACGGAAGTTGGCGACAATCCCAAGGCTTACAACTATGACGATTCGCTGTTAACGGTAGCCAGAGACTGGAACCTGACAAACTTTCGCAACGCCGTTGAACAACAGCATCCAATTGTCGTGGTTGATCGCGGAAATGGCCTGAACGCGGAGACTTATGACTACATTAAGATTGCTCGAGATCTTCAATACGACGTTCAATTCGCAGAACCCACGTCAGCGTGGTGGAAGGAACTGCGAGTGCTGCTGAAGTATCGATCTTATGTTTCGGGCGAGCTTTTCGATCTTTGGGCTGACACGCTCGCTCAAAAGAACCGCGAAACGCATCGCGCAAAATCCTCAACCATTCGTCGATGGATGGCGTCGTGGAAATATGACCTCACGGTAGACGATGTCTGCGATGCGGCAGATCAGGGTGATCTTTAGAGAACGTTGCTTTCAGGTGCCTGCTAACATGACTTGTGGAAAACGACGCATCATTAGTGTTGCATTTTTCGCAGTTGTAAGTCAGCAAATTTCGTTGTTGACTCAACCGCGAAACTTCGGCGGTGGCGTAGCATCTGGTCTCATGACGCGATAATCTGTGGCCTTTACGTACCTTCCGTTCAGGCTCTCCGCCAATCCCACCTTGCCGAGTTCCCTCCGATGAATCACCTGATTGCTCCGTCTTTGGCGGTCTTTTTTGCTCAGTTCGTGTTCTTGCTCCCATCCGCGAGTTCTCAGGATAATTCCGCTTTCGATCCGAAGCGTTTCGAAGTGACTGTGCTGGCGAATTCGCTAATGCGCCCGATGGAACTTGAAGTCGCAGCGGATGGCACTATCTATTTCATTGAACTTGAAGGCGACGTAAAAGCGATTGCGCCGGACACTGGCCTGGTGCGAGAAATTGGCAAGCTGACGGTCACTACTGAGCAGGAAAACGGGCTGATTGGTATGGCTCTGGATCCGGAGTTTTCTACTAACAACTGGATCTACTTCCAGTATTCGCCGCCGGATTTTGCAGGCCAGCATGTCAGTCGCTTTACCTTAGTTGACGGGTTTCTGGATCTGACAACAGAAAAACTGCTGTTTAAGTACGAAGAACAACGCAAGCAGTGTTGTCATCACGCGGGAGCATTGCAGTTCGGCCCAAACGGTGACCTGTATTTTTCGACCGGTGACAACACTAACCCCTTTGAAGATTCTCGCGGCTACGCCCCCATCGACGAACGTCCCGATCGACAGCCCTGGGACGCTCAACGAACATCTGCCAACTCTCGCAGCGCCAACGGCAAGATTCTGCGAATTCGACCATTACCGGATGGCACCTACCAGATCCCGGACGGGAATCTGTTTGCGAAGGACGGTTCTGACGGACTTCCCGAGATCTATGTGATGGGATGTCGCAATCCCTGGAGAATCTCAGTCGATCCGGGGACGGGCTTCTTATATTGGGGTGATGTCGGTCCGGATGCCGGCGGCGATAACGAGCGAGGACCTCGCGGACATGACGAAATCAACCAGGCTCGCCAGGCCGGATTCTTTGGATGGCCCTATTTCAACGCAGACAATCAGCCCTACGCCGATGTGAACTTCGAAACCGGAGAAATCGGCCCACGGTTTGACGCTTTACGCCCCATCAACGAGTCCGTCAACAATACCGGACTTCGTGAACTTCCGCCCGCTCAGCCAGCATTGATTTTCTATCCAGCTGCCGCAACGGACAAGTTTCCGGAACTCGCCAGCGGTGGTCGCACGGCCTGTGCCGGGCCGGTCTATCATTTTGACAATGCCTCGTCAGCAGACACTGGATTTCCGGAGGCGTTGGATAAAGTTTTGTTCATATACGAATGGTCGCGAAACTGGGTTAAGCTGGTTTACCTGGATGAGGACGGGCAGGTTGCAAAGATTGCTCCCTTCATGCCGGACTACAAGTTCGTGCGTCCCATCGATATGAACTTTGCAAAGAACGGTTCGCTGTACATGTTGGAATACGGCGAAACCTGGGGTGTCAACAAGGACGCTCGACTGATTCGCATCGACTATGTTCGAGGCAACCGCACGCCGATTGCCAAAGCGACCGCCGAGAACAACATTGGCAAGCATCCGTTGACGGTTGCACTGTCCGGAGAGGCCAGTTTCGACAAAGACGGAGACCAACTGCAATACGAATGGCGTTTGATTGACACTTTGAATCCTTCTGCCGCACCGACCGTTGTGTCGCGCGATGTGAACGCAAACGTCACAGTCACCGAACCGGGTGTCTACAACGTCGAACTGGTCGTGACCGATCCATCAGGGGCGTACCAGTCCGCTGCCGTGCCTGTTTTGGCCGGGAATGCTCGTCCTGTTGTTGAATTTGTGAAGCCACAATCCGGCGATTTCTTTTTCGGCGAGTCAAGCATTCGCTACGAAGTGCTGGTGCGCGACGCTGAGGATGGCACCAACGACGAAGAAGCTTTCGAACGCGGGGAAGCGGAGATTATCGATGGCGAATCGCCGGGCCGAGTCGTTCTGAATGCCCGACATTCGACTGACGAGTTTTCCGTTTTGGGGCCGAAGTCTGACAGTGCCAGCAACGATCCTCCAGGTCTGAAACGCATGAAGGGCAGCGATTGCTTCAACTGTCATGCAGTGGATCAAAAGCGAGTTGGCCCCCAGTTGATTGAGATCGCTAACAAGTATCGTGACAAGCCGGACGCACTTGAAGCCAGCGTGCAGCGAGTGATGAAGGGCTCAACGGGAGTCTGGGGCAAGATTCCCATGATTCCTCACGGCCACCATTCTGCCGAAGATGTACGTGAAATGGTGGATTGGATTTATAGCCTGCAACCCAGCGGACTTGTGCGCGTGTTCAGCGGATTTGTGGGTGAGGTGCCTGTATCCGCAGAAGAAGGATCGAAGGCCGGGCACTACCAGCTAGCCGTAAACTACACAGATCGAGGTGCCGGAGTGGTGCCGGCATTGAACGCCGAAGCCAGTGTTTACCTGAGGCCGCTGTTGGTGGAAGCCGAATCGGCAGATGAAGTGAACGGACCTTTACTGCTGGGTTCCGGTAAAGCCAGCGGAGGTCGATTTGTGGGAGCGATCGGGCACGGGCACACACTGCGATTCCGCAACATCAACTTCGATCAAATTACTGGTGCCACCCTGAAAATTGCTTCGGCGGGGGCTGGGGGAGCGATCGAACTTCATGCCGATGCGGCAGACGGCCCATTGCTGGCGACTGTGGATGTTGAAGTTAACGGCAACTGGGAAGAATTCTACGAACGCACGGTCAATCTGGCGAACTCAGAACATTCTGTCACCGGCCATCACGACCTGTACGTGCTGTTTACGAATCCCAACAAAGCCAGCGGACTGATGAACCTGGACGCGATCCGGTTTTTGACAACAATGCCGTCCGCCGCAGCGGAATAGCACGATCAAGTTTGAGTGAGCTTCGCCGTTGAACTTGCGTCACCCAAAATTTCTCCGTCGCTGAATACACACGCTTCTTTTGTGACGATTGACCAAAGCGATATGCCTGAAGACTGGCCTCAGAATCGTGCATTTCCATTTTTCGACTGCGTAAACATCTCGGCGCTGCATGGTGCGTGGCAGTTTTCTGCAGCACGAATCGCTAACCTGAAACGTCATCTGGCAGATTACTCTTTGCCGAAAGAAATTGCGTGCGTTGCAGTTTCCGGTTCGCTGGCTCGAATGGAAGCTCATGCAGGTTCTGACATTGACCTGATGGTTGTGGTGGACGATCGAAAGACAACGGTTAGCAACCAACGAGCGTTGCAGATTTTTGCGGATGTCTGGGATTCACTTGCTGGCGATGAAAGCATTCAGCCGTTGAAGGCTCCCAAGCCGGGAGGCGTGTTTTCGCAGTGCGCTTTGTGGAGCACCCTGGTGAATCCTGCCGCAAAAGGAATCGTTAACGAAGACATGACCAGCTATGGCCAGCGCATGCAACTTTTGCTGGATGCTCAGCCGATTTTTCAGCACTCCTGTTTCGAAACATTGCAGGCGGATTTGCTGTCGTGGTATGCGGAAAATCGGATTCAGCAGTTGTTTCATGAAGCCGGGCCATTTCACTGGCTGTGGCAGGAAGTTCACCGCTATTGGCGTAGTATCAGAGCTCGAGCGTGCTGGTTGCATGCAGAGGAAGCCTGTAAATCGCTGGAAGTGAACGTGAAGCTGCGTTCCAGCCGATTGTTGCTGATCACTGGTTTTCTTCTGGCCATTGATGCCGCTCACATGGCGGCTGACAGCTTAGACGACGCTGTTTTGCAGTTGTTAAACTCGCTGCGGCAGACGCCGATGGAACGAACTGTTCTGGCTCTGAATTCAGACGAACGCGCTGAACGACTGCTGGTGGCCTATCAAACGGCGTGGGATTTTATCCGTCGAATCTCTGTTAATGATTGCATGGTGCCAGACGAAATTCTGGCCGCACTGCATGAGCTTCGCGATCTTACACGCGACGTTGCATCAAACGGCGGAGCTTCGTGGTTCTTGTGACAACTCAATAGATGGCACGCGGATGTTGAAATCCATTCAATGAAAACGCCAGCGGATTCTACGCTGCAAATATGCTTACTGCAGATTTTTTTGGCGGCCACGAATTCAATTCGTCGATTGAACTATTGGCACAATTACTGAACATCACAGTCCCGCGTCGCGTGCCCGAATTCCGGTTTGTCGAATACTTCCAAGCCGCAAATTTAGCTTTCCAGAAACGGCCGACAACACTCACGTGGCCGCGTTCGAAAAATGGGAGCAGCAGCCTATGGCAACACAATCCAACTGCGAAAGTCCATCACTGTTTACGTGTCACCAGTTAGATGACCTGACCGTACTTTCTTTGTCCAGCGACCTACGAGCCTGCAGCTATGCTTCCAGGCAGCAACAGTACAATCAATTGATGAAGCAGATCGGAGAAGCCGATTCGATTCACTTGGTTTTTAACCTCGAAGATTGCGGGATGCTGGATTCCGTTACCGTCGGAATACTGGTTGGGCTGGCGATTGCCGCCATTCGTAAAGGTGGTACGGCAGACCTGTGTGGCGTGTCGCCTGAAACTCGAAACATACTTGTCAAACTAATGCTGCTGGAACCTCAAAATCGTCAGCTTGCGTGGCAAATCTACGACGACGTTTCTCACGTGCTGGCAGGCATCGCAACGGCATCGCATTCATAGCATGGGTGGTGCTGAATGAATCTTAGAGAAGTGGATCTTGATATAGATCCTGCGACACGGGGATCTTTAACAAGATCCACTGCCACAAAGCCTGGTTCTTAGCGGTAACGCAGCACTAGTTGCTTTCCGGAACGTCTGCCATTTCGGTCTCTTCTTTTACAGGCAGCTTCTTCTGGATTCGAAACGCGTAAGTCGCCAACGCTCGTTCGTCGATATGCCAGATCCAGGGGTCGGTTGTGTGAACCGTGTCCGGGCCGTTGGGTAGTCGAGAAAGAACGTTAAGGTCTGCCAACAGCATCGCCGGATTTGTGCCGCTGTAGAAATTTTTGTCGACGACTAACTGCTTCACAATCTCCGCAATAGTCGCATCAGTAGCCTTATGCAGGATCGGAGCGGTTTTTGATGACGCCGTGTCGGTCACAAAAATCGCAACCCCGCCGGGACGCAACATGCTTAGCATGCGTCGCAGGTGTCCAATACGGATAGCCTTCAACGCATTCGTGAATGTGGGGTGGCCCTCAGGAATCAGGCTGCACAGGCAATCGATCATCTGAGTGAACACGCACAGAGAAATGACCACGTCAGCTTCCGGAATTTCATGAACTGCATTCTCGGCGGACAATGCCTGCAAGACTTTGATGCACTGCTCTCGATTATCTTCCTCCGCTCGCAGATCGCGGCTTGTGAGCGACAACAGCGGCTCCGCAATGTCTACGGGAGCATGAATCTTAAACTGATCAGCGTTGCCTTCGCTGCGTTCAACGGCAGTAACGGCTGCGGCACTGTCCAGGTCGACCAGATGAATCATCTTAAACAGTTCGGTCAGCTTCGGCAGGTCGACATCCATGCAGTTGCCGGCCCCCAGCAAAACCAGCGACGAACATTTTTCGCCACTTGTGCCCAGTAGGTCTTTTACGGTGGAGGAAATCAGCTGCATCACCATTTCTCGATGACGCTGGTAGGAATCCGTCAGACCGGCTGTTTGAGCATTCTTTTCGCAGTTTGATGAGACAAAATCTGATCGCATGGCAGCATCCGGTGAAATGAAACTCGAACCAATAGTAAATGTTCGAAGTGGCTAGGTGTGAGTGCGGCAAAGTTGCCGGGGCGAAACTTTGGCGATGGCCAGATTTTTGTAGGCCTAACCTGAATCCGTTGGCGCCGCTAAGTAAAGGCCGGAAGTGTAGTATAAATCAACAGCGATCCCATGTTTGGCGAGCAAAAACCATGTTCACCATAGATGAATCTTACAAAATCGAGCCAATCGTGATCGCTCACCACCAAACAAGGGCTTCGCCCTTGCCATGAAGAGTGTTGAGCGGAGAACACACTGAGTTTCCGTGGTTTCCGCTGCCACGCGTCGTTCCCGGTTGCTGCCCACGCATTGCTCGTTACCGACGCCCCGTCCGTCATTCCCGCCTGCGCGGGAATGACGGACGGGGTCGATGCGGGTGGATGCACCGGGCATTCGGCCCCGGCGCATTCAGCCCGATTTTGAACGGTTTCGGCTTCGTTTTACCGCAATTTGAGCTGGTCTAGGTCGAAATCTGCCTCTTCGCTAGAATGCGACGACAGTATTTTG
>CALFSX010000297.1 GCA_937916515.1 uncultured Planctomycetaceae bacterium
CCATTTCATCAATGATATCCAGGGGGAAACGGGTATCCGGACACGCTGCTAGCGGACTTCAAATCCTAAATCGTGTTCGGCAGTGTTCCAATGCAAACTTATCAGCTACCAACGCAAACAGGCGTTGCCAGTTGGCAACGCCTGTTGATTAGTTTTGTTTGAGTCTTCAGATCAGCATTACGAAAACACTGGCTGCTGACATTGCGGATCTGGCTTAAAGATCGTCGATTCCCGGACCGTCATCGGCGCCCAGCAGGGCTTGCAGAGCATCGATGGTTTCGGATTCGTCTGCGACAACCTGAACTCGCCCACTGGTGTCCAGATAGATTTTGTCGGTCATAATTTCAGCAACCACAATCTGCATCAGATCTTTGGTTTGCATATCCACGAGAGCTCTCGCACCTCGGTTTAGAGCCACCATTCGCTTTTGTACAAGCGTGGTCAGCTTAAAGCGGCCGCCGACTTTTCGGGCGATCTCGTCTTCACGAAATTCGTCATGCATTCTTGCTCGTCTCCTCAGACTTCAAAATCTCACAGATTTCGCTGACAGCTCGATCCAGTTCGTCATTGACGACAATGTAGCGATACCGTCCGGCGTATTTTACTTCGCTGGCAGCCGTCGCCAGGCGTTTTTGGATGACTTCTTCGCTTTCGGTGCCTCGGGCACGCAAACGCTTCTCAAACTCTTCTGCAGGCGTCGTCAGGAAGATGGTAACAGCATTGGGATACTGCTGCATAACATTCAGAGCCCCTTCGACGTCAATTTCCAGGAAAGCCCACGCATTATCCTGCCAGGCACGGTCGATCTCAGATTTTAGTGTCCCGTACAGGTATCCCGACGAAAAAACCTCGGCGTGTTCAATAAACAGATCGTCTGCCAGCCCCTGGCGGAAGTCTTCATCTGACAGAAAATAGTAATCTTCGCCGTGGATTTCCTGAGGTCGAGGCTTTCTGGTGGTTGCGGACACAGATTTCAGCAACTTTACGGGCGAATCCTGCGTCAGGCGATTAACGATCGTCGTCTTGCCGCTGCCGCTGGGACCGGAAAGAACGACCACGCGTTGGAAATCTGAATTTGTGCGATCAGGTGTCGACATGAAGTAATTTTCAGCACGCCCGCCACAAAGCAAAGGCTCAGACTATCAAAGAAACCGAACAAGGGCTTCGCCCTTGACCCGTTGGCATGGATGGTGGAATAGTGTGGGACGTTCGAATCGCCGAGCCGCTCCGTTGTCGCTCCGACCAACATGCGCGCACCGTGCGCGTATCATTTCCAGTAAAACTTTAATAACGATTGTTCTGTTACATCTTGATTTTGTGGTCGCCGCAGTCACCAGACTTTGGAATGCCACTGACAATGGCCTGCACTCTGGCAAGTCCAACTACGGCATCCGAAGTTTCAACTGCTTAGTAGTGGATCTTATTAAAGATCCCCGTGTCGCAGGATCTTTACCAAGATCCAATACCATAAAATTGAGCTGTGACGCAGCACTACTCTACGTTCTGCAATACTTCCCGAATGCGTTCAATCGCCGCCTTCATTTCGACCACGGCATGAGCAATTGGCACATTGTTGGCCTTGGAACCAATTGTATTGATCTCTCGAAACATTTCCTGTCCGACAAATTCCAGCTTTCGGCCCAGCGACTTCTCGCTGTCGATAAAGGCATGAAACTGCTGAATGTGTGATCGCAGCCGAGTAATCTCTTCGTTGATGTCGCAGCGATCTGCGAAAGTGGCGACTTCGCGAATGACGTCTTTATCTTCCAACTGCACGTCCGTATCGGCAATGGCCTTGCGAACTCGATCCAGCAGCTTTTCGCGGTATTCAGCCACCACTGACGGTGCCTGTTTTTCCACTTCGTTGACCTGATCTTCAATCACCTGGCATTGCAGTTTCAGGTCCTGCCGCATCGATTCGCCTTCGATGCTGCGGAAGTCGTAAAAATGCGTTAACGCTTCTTCGATCGTGGACTTCAGCAGTGGCCAGATGCTTTCTCTAACTTCCGACGCGACTTCTGCGTCTTCGATGACTCCAGGCAGTTGCAGCAGATCTGACAACGCTGGCTGAGAAGCAGAGCCCGCTGGCAAGCTTGCCTGCACAGCCGCCAGCTGGTTCATATAAGCTTCAAGAACTTCCGTGTTAATCGTGTGCCCAGCGCGAACGGCGCTTAATCTGATGCGAAACGAAAGCTGCACGGAACCTCGAGCAATATGCTCGCGGATCAGCTTTTCCACTTCGCTTTCAAACTTCGCCGCAATTTCCGGCAGACGCATCGAGACCTTGAGGTATCGATTGTTAACTGCTTTTAGTTCGACACTGACATGAGCCGTCTCTGAAGACAAAGCTGCATTGCCAAAACCCGTCATGCTTAGCAGCACGAATGAACCTTTCCCATTGTGAATACGAAACCAGCCATGATGTGGCCAGACTTGCAGTCCATCTGTTAGCTGCAAACTGCACGATACTGTCTACATGAAAAAACAAGCCGCCCGGGCTTATGGCTGATGGCGTTTAGAATATGCCGCTCAACTGTTGCCACTTGAGCGTTGCTGACAGCCAACACTAAAACATTCAAGCATCGAAGACGAAGGCTAGTACTTTGTCCGTCTAAGACCTGGGGTTGGTGGCCATCTGTAGGTCCGATTCCTACCCTCAAATCATCCAGTGACCGGCACCGGGTCTATTCTGGCTTCGTAGCTTCAGTAACAGGCTCGGCTGGTGCTTCAACTTTCGGCTCGTCAACTTTCGGTGCCGCTTCTTCTGTTTTGGCAGCTTCTTCAGCTTCAGAAGTCTCAGTTGGTGCTGGCTCTGTCTTAGCCGCTTCTTCTGTAGTTTCTGTCTTCTCTTCAGAAGGCTTTTCTGCAGCCGCTTCTTCTGCAGATTCAGTGTCTGCTGGTTTGGCTTCTGCTTCTGTTGCAGAGTTTTCTGGCTTGGCTGGAACTGGCTCCGCTGGTGTTACCAACGGGCCACCCGCTGCGGCTGGGTCGGTTGGCTCATCAGCAGTCTTTACTTCAGGAGCTGCCTCACCGTCAGCTGATGCTTCTGTTTCCGGATCATCTTCTGCAAGTTCCAGAACGGTTCCAGCCTTGTCGTTGGCCGCTTTGGCTCGCATAGAAATTCCCAGCAGGCCAGCCACCAATACCCACACAACGGCAACGCCGATTGTGATCTTCGTAAAGATATCGCCCGCTCGAACACCCAAGGCGCTCTGACCGCCCTGGCCGCCGAATGCTCCTGCCAGTCCACCGCCACGACCTCGCTGAATCAGAACCAACAGGATCATCACGACGCTGGAAAAAGTCAGCACGATCCCCAACGTGTACACTGTAAAGCTGGAACTCATGATTCCGCAAACTCCGATGGCAGCCCGAAACATCAATTTTCGGGAGACTGCAGGTTTAATAGGACCTTCACTTCAATTCCGTGCGGAAACATTTCCGCCGAACCAAGGTCAGGCAATCTGATAAGTTGAATGGAAAACACACAGCGATCGGCGAATGTTTGCCTGAACCACTACGAGTTTGCCAGTTTCCGAGCCGCTTCGATAATAGGAATGAACAGTTCAGGCTTCAGGCTGGCTCCACCAACCAGAGCACCGTCGACGTTCGGCTGTCCCATCAGTATTTCTGCATTGTCGGCCTTAACGCTGCCGCCGTACAGAATTCGAATCTTATCGGAAAACGCGGCATTGTAGCGACTGGTCACCCACTTGCGAAGATGTTCGTGAGCAGATTCCGCTTGTTCCGGGCTGGCTGTGACGCCGGTTCCGATCGCCCAGACTGGTTCGTACGCAATCACGACATCTTTGGCGTCTTCTTCAGACACATCCGCCAGACCGCCCGCCATTTGAGTATCCAGAACGGATTCCGTCTTGCCAGCTTCTCGTTCGCTAAGCAATTCGCCGACGCAAAGCACAACAGTCAGGCCTCCAGCGATTGCCGCTTTTACCTTTTTGTTGATCATTTCGTCCGTTTCGCCCATCACATGGCGTCGTTCGCTATGACCGATGATCACGTGGCTGCAACCGACGTCTTTCAGCATTTCCACGGAAACTTCGCCCGTAAATGCACCAGAAGCCTCGAAATACACGTCCTGAGCACCCAGCTGAACGGCACTCTTGGAAACGACGTCCGAAATCCCCGCCAAATATGGGTAAGGAGGGCAAACCAGAACTTCCACACCGGTTTCCGAAGCTGGCGCGTTGACTGCCAAAGCTCCCGCCAATTCCGCACCTGAAGCGCGATTGGTGTTCATTTTCCAGTTACCGGCAACGAGAAATCGTCGCATCTTGAGACTCCGACAGTGTTAAAGTGTTTGCGTGGACGGATTTCCGGCCAAATTCGGTCAAATTCAAGCGGCATAGTACTGCCCTGAAACATCAGGTCAACCGGGATCACAGCCAAAACGCCCGTTCCTCAGCACGCAGCAGGGGAATTATCCCGTATTGGAATTCTGTTGCTGCCATGTCACTTGAACGACTTTACAGAAACGTCCTGGAACTGGCAGGATTCTCGGTCAATCTCAGATCGATATTGACCCAAATTCGCAATTATTGCAGATTGACCGTGTGAAGTTGCTGCGGATGGCCGAAACGTCGGTCGTCTTTTGCTTCCGGAGGATGCGAAAGGATAACTCGCAAACAGGCAAGACGCCCGCTTTGCGATCCTTTGCGGACGCTGGCCGTTGAAGACTAAATCGCGTTTCCCGGCAGACATTCCTTTGCCCGGCCTCCGCCAGCATTCGTTGTACGCAAAAGTTTCGCCACCAGGGAAGGTTAGCGATGTCGCGTTGGAAAAACCTGATCGTCTTATCGTTTATCGGAGTTTATGTGTCCTTCCTGTCGTGGGGAGTGATGGCGCATGCTCTGAAAGTTGGAACCTGCGGCAACACGCTTAGCTATTTCGTGGTCTGGGACATGTTCTGTGGGTGGACCGCATGGGACGCTCGCACGCACATCATCGCTGAAGATGCCAAAGGCAATTATTTTGAAATGCGTGAACCATGGGGCGAATTTCATCCCTTCGGCCACGTTGCCAGAATTCACTACGACAACACAAATCATCTGTTGCCGAAGCATATCGACAACGTCATGAAACACACGATCCACGAAGGCATCGACCGTGTTTATGTTGTCGAAGAAGTCTGGCCCAAGCAGTACAACCTGCCTCCCAATCTTTACGCTCATTACTTTGAACGCCCCAACGACAAGCTCAGCTATTTTCATCTGCGAGCCATCTGCGCTGAAGACGGAACGCCTCTGACAATCAATCCCGACTGGCACACTCAGCAACGTCTGAATTCCGTGTACGATAACCCTCGCCTGCAACGACAATCAAAGCAGGCAACGGCAATGTACAGCACGCTGTTTACTCCAACGTCGCAGTCTTCCGGGCAGTCGTTGAATTCCAGCTACAGCACCGGCCTCTCAACCAACTGAAGCCTTGTCCTGTTTCAGCGTCCTTGATCGAAAAATTGCCGAAGCATTGCTTCAGCACCTTAACGAGGCTGTGCCTCAGACCATTTGAGCTACCGCTCAGAAACGCGACTACGTCGCTCAGAAAACTTGACTCAATGTGAACAAGTTCGCTGTTTTAAGAAGCCTAAAACACCTTCACGAAGTATTGGAGATTCACGGATGAATCTACCGGCAACTCAAGACCAACCAAAGACTCAACTTGGCCGCTTCTTCTTCGCAAAGGAAGTGCCGTTTGGCGTGGCCCTGGTGCGGATGCTGCTGCCTCTGGCGGCTGGCACCCCGATGTTTATGCGGTTTCCTCGCGTTCGTGAACTCTATACGGCAGACGGTTCTACCGTGCAGATGTTCGAACTATTCGGACATGGCGCCGTGTTGCCTGTGCTGCCACCCAACCTGGCAGTGCCGCTGTATTCTTTGCTGCTGATCTGCCTGCTGATGGCTGTTGTTGGCTTTCGCACGCGACTGTCGCTGGGCATTGCGTCCACGCTGTACATCTATTTCAACTTCCTTGATGGAGTTGGCACAATGACCAAATATTCGGTCATTGCGTCGCACCTGTTGGTACTGCTGACCGTTTCCAATTGTGGAGCCGTCTGGTCTGTTGATGCCTTCTTAAAGAAACGCGCCATGGGCGGTGCCAATGTCACCTTACCAACGTTTGCCGTCTGGCCAGCTCGACTAATTCAGCTGCTGTTTGCTCACATCTATTTTGGAGCAGCCATTACCAAAATTCAGACCGATTCATTCTTCAGTGGCGAGCAAATGCGCTATTGGATGCTAAGCAACTGGAACTACGAAAATCCGGTCGGCGAAGTGATGGCCATGTGGGCTCCCATGCTGTTGGTCAGTGCATACATGGCTGTCGTGTGGGAAATGATGTTCCCCTTTTTGGTCTGGCGGCCAATCGGACGCCTGGTTGTGCTTGGTCTGGGAGCAACCTTCCACTTTATGACCTGGCTCACTCTGGGACTGTACATCTTTCCGGCAATCTGCATCAGCGGATACTTCGCTTTCGCCAGCGAACGTGATGTGATTATTGTTCGGCAGTTTTTCAGAAAGCTGAACATCCAGCGATTCTTCAGCTGGCCGGTCGTCGCAGGAAAGCAAGTGCTTGCTCGCATGCCTCAAGCGGTTCCGGCGGCAGTCGTCTGGTCTTGCCTGGCCGCGTTTTGTGCGATCGTCGGAACGGAAGCCGAACTTCGCATGGACATTTACGGAGCCAACACTGCCGAAGGTGGTTACCGCCTGAAGCCCATGGATGCGACCGTTGCTCGAGCCATGATCAGCAAAGAACAGCGAGTTCGCGAACAGGATAAGTTCTTTAACTTCGAAATCGGAACTCGCACCGTCGGCGAACTTCTGGCCAATCGACGTTCTGAATTTCAGTTCGGAGAACTCATGCTGGCCCAAGCCAACCTGAACCCGCCTCACGAAGACATGTGGCTGGAATGCCTGCTTGTGGATGAAGAGAACCGCACCATCGAACAGTTCGGCCAGTTTGTGACTCGCGATATGCTGCGAGCCAACTTCAGCTACAAGTTTGGCAACAAGCTGGTGCCGGGAAACTACCAAATGGTACTGAAAAGCGCCAACCAGGAAATCTATCGCCGCAAGTTCGCTCTGAACGGAACTCCCGAACCAACCGCAAACAACAACACCCTGCTCACCAACTAGCCGGGCCGCCCCGGCAGGCGATGGCGGCCGGGACGCCCCGGCGGGCGATGGCGTGGAGCAGTTGAGCTGCTGATGTGCGGTGAAGTCGCCGCGTGCGATTAACAGCTGCGATCAGTGCCGTTTTATTTGTGCGCTGATTCGTGTGCGATTGTGCGCTAATTCGGGGCCATCCCCCGGCAACAGTGTCGTCGTGGATCTTGTTAAAGATCCTGAACCTCTTAGCTGGACAGCGCCTCGTAAAAGGAAACGGCTGCATCGCAGTAACCCCATCAGCCGCAGGGCGTTAGCCCAACGCCGTGAAGGATTTTGAAAAGCAAAAACACTGATTGAACTGGAGAAGAGGCTTAATGCCGAATGCGTTTCAGTCACGAAGTGACGGCAGGTTGTAGCCACGAGCGCGAGCCCGTGGTTTGTAAAAAGTCAGACGGAAAGTCCCGAAGGGACGGTAGGCGTATCATTTCGCGTTGTTGCCTGTCGTCCCTTCAGGACTGAAAACGACTGTCGAATGCTGTTCCACGGGCTCGCGCCCGTGGCTATCACCTACCGTCACTTCGTGACTTCAAAGCTTCCCAACTCCAGACTGCGGTCTTTCGCTTTAACTCACTGGATTCCCGCCTGCGCGGGAATGACGGTGGTTTGATCGTGGGTAGATTTCCAGCTGCCGCTCGCCTTACAGCCCACGACGCGTCTACGCCTGTTTAGCCGCCACGCTTTTAACCGCGGCCGCCAGGCGTTTCATGCTTTCGCGGATGTCTTCCGGATTCAGCACTCCAAAGCTAAGACGCATCTGGTTCTTCGGACGCTCTTTCCATGCTGACGGATAACACAATTCGCCAGGCACATACATCACTTTGTCAACGCTGGTGGCACGTTCGAATAAGGCACTTTTGAAGCCCGTTTCAATCGATTCCGGAAGGCTCATCCAAACATACAGGCCGCCGTTGGGGCGCAACCAGCTGACTCCGTCAATGTCCGAAAAGAACTCTTCCGCAGCGGCCAGCATTGCGTCGCGTTTTAGTTGATAGCTTTTCAGCAGGCCGGTAACGTGAGTTCTGTAAGTGCCCTGCTTCAAAACTTCAGCGACAATGTTCTGGCTTAAATGAGTGCTGCCGAAGTCTTCATTGCCTTTCAGGTCCGAGACCGGCTTTATCAATTCCTGCGGCAGAACTCCCATGCCAACTCGAACGCCAGGGGAAAAGCTTTTGCTGAATGTCAGGGCCAGAATCACGTGCTCTCGCCCACCGTTGGAAGCGGCGTCGTCGAACGACCACAAGCTGGGCATGTCGGGGCCGTCGTACTGCAGCTCTCGATAGGCCGCGTCTTCCAGAATATAGATGTGGTGGTCCCGTGACCACTTCTTCACAACTTCCATCAACCGAGGTCGACGTTCGTTGCTAAGGCTGATGCCAGCTGGATTATCGTGATAGCTGACAACGTAAACCATCTTCACTTTGTGCAGTTGGCCATCGTCAGCCAGTTGCTGCAACATCGCGTCCAACGCTTCCGGGCACATGCCGTCGCTGTCGGTTTTGACGGGAATGGTGTTCGCGCCCACGCCATCAAGCACTCCCAGATAAACAAAATACGTGGGAGCCGCCACCAGGCAAATATCGCCTTCGTCAAAAATCGCCTGAGAAGCCAGGGCCAGCAACTGCTGAGACCCCGTGGTCAGCATGATCTGGCCAAGAGGCAGATTCGTTGCTTTATCGGAATGATCTTCCAATTCCGCCAGGTAATCTCGAAAGACCGATCGCAGCTCTTCCGGACCGGCCGTTGTTCCGTATTGCAGAATCCGTTTCCCACACGCTGCGTCTGCCAGCAACTTTGCAGATGCGTCTTTCACAAGCTGCACGGGCAGAGTTTGAAGATCGACGAAACCGGCCGCTAATGACAGACAGTCGGCGTTTTCGAGCCCCTGTTGAATTAGAAATCCGATGGCTTGTTCAGAAGCCCGACGAGCCATAATGGCGGGCTGAAATCCGGTCGCGGTTGTGTTCATGAAAGTTCAATTTGTTGATGGTGCAACACTGGTTCACTTTTGAAGAAGCTGAGTTATAAAGAGTTTGGCGGTTCACGCGACACCGTCTTGAGCGCCAGGGTTCGCAGTTTCCACTTTTCAGCATTCAGTTTTGCGTGACGCCATCGTTCGGCGAGCAAAAATGCCAGATCGTGGCCAGCACCGTTCCGGTCAACATGCAGCCAAAGGTATACAGCACGCAGGGAATAACGGCGGCAGAATCGTCGCCGAACAGCTGCTTCGCCAGCACAATGCCAGCTCCCGCGTTTTGCATGCCAACTTCCAGCGTTAGAGCGCGTCGCATCGGTTCTGGCAGCCGAAACGCTTTGCCTCCAAAATACCCGGCCAGATAGCCGCCCGCGTTGATGATGGCCAGGGAGCTCAACAGGTACAAACTGGCGTGAGACATCTCCGAACGTTTGCCGGCAATCGCGATCGCAATGATCGCCATAATGGAAACGTTGGCAATCGTCGATCCGCAACATTCTGCCTGTTTG
The DNA here is from genome assembly GCA_937916515.1 of uncultured Planctomycetaceae bacterium. Lineage (GTDB taxonomy): Bacteria > Planctomycetota > Planctomycetia > Planctomycetales > Planctomycetaceae > Fuerstiella. Next base: position 9,669 of record CALFSX010000297.1, read on the forward strand.
CGAAACACTGTCGACAGGCGGCTTAACACATGCCCCGCCAGAACAGGCAGAACAACCTGAGTCAGCAGCACTTTCACAGCCGCCCAGCCGTCGTAGTTCACATCTGTCGCCACAGTCAGCCACAGCGAAAACGGAACAACCAGCGGAGACAACATGGTGGCCGACGTTGTCAAACTTACGGAATAACTAACGTTGCCTTTGGCTGTCAGAGTTAAAACGTTGGAAGCCATTGCTCCTGGAACACACCCGACTATCAGAATTCCGGCAGCGATCTGCGGATCGGGGGCGGTCATCTTCACCACCAGCCACGCCAACAGTGGCATGCTGAGATACTGAATGGAAGTGCCCACAAGAACGGTTGGCCAACGCCGAAAGATCAGGTTCACTTCTTCGATGGGCAATAACGCTCCCACGCAAAACATGGTCACCATAATCAGCCAATTGATGGCAGAACCGCCCGCAGCTAAGAACGGATCAAAGCTCAAACCAAACTCCGGCCACGCAAATGCCACAGCAGACGAAGCGACCAACCAGCAAAGAATATAGCGTTGCAGCATGATAATTATCAGACATTCGCGAACTCAGCGACCCGGCTTCGATAGAAGCCACAGTTGTACTCGCTGCCAACAGCAGAAACAAGTCACCCACACTGGCCGTCGTTGCACTACGGATCGTGCTCTCCACCACAAACATCATAGGCCTCGCGCTCAAAGGGATTGTCCCGGTAGAATCGACGACCGGTCAGCCACATGAATGCGGACGACAGAAAGTAGGCAGGCAGCATGAATGGGCCCCAGCGTTCGTATTGTGCAACGTGAACAGCCTCGTGTTTGCGGGAGATGTCGAGTGATGCGTCGGTTTGGCCGAGGATTGTGTGCCCCAGTGTCAGCGCGAGTGTGAACTGACCGTGGGAAAGACGTTGGACGAACCATTTCGTACCGCCATCGTAGAATTCAATCGCGCGACCGCAAATCCGGACGCGACCGCCAAAGCAGAGCCCGATGCCTCCAATCAGAAGGCCAAGCATCGTGTAAGGCGACGCCCAAAGAATGCGGATAATAAACAACAGTTGGTCAATCGGCGATAGAAAGAGTTACAGCATAGAAATCGTCTGGCATGTTGTCGCAGAGGACAGGCCAGCGACGTGCAGCAATCAGGATAGTGGTTTTGCAAGGGATTTCCAGCGGCCAATGTCATTGCGATGCGATTCAGTCACGGAGTGACTGAGGCGCTTTGCGTGGGATGCCAATCCCCGGAAGCCCTTGCCCCAAACAACATTAAAGTCTTACTTAAAATGATGCACGCACTGTGCGCGCATGTTGTTCGTAGCGACAACGGAGCGGCTCGGCGATTCCAGCGTTCCATGTGTTGCCGCATTCCACGCCACTGGGTCAAGGGCAAAGCCCTTGTTAAACAGAGCATTCCGGACTGCGGCACGCCGCAGTCCGGAATGCTCTAAGGACAGTTTTGGGGTGGCTCATCCATCGGTTATCACCGACGGCAAAGTGCTGCCGTCACTACGTGACTAAATCCCAACATGCTATTTCCATCAAATGCCCTACCAACCACACCGCCTGAAGCCACCGCCACTGCGCGTCTGCCTTGAACCCAAATTTGATGTCCGGCTTGTACCGCGCAGACATCAAGTCCTTAATTTTTGTCCGGCGACGAAGCGGCGCTAGAACCACCAACACAAAACGGCCATCCCCGCTGCGGCAATCAATGTTGCCAAAATTAAATAATGTGACGCAATCTGACCAATGTCTTATGATGCACGAACACTGCGACACCTGACAGCCTCGTCGTCTGAATCGTCGTATTCAGCCAAGGGCATCACGATGTACGCGTCCAGCGGCCAGATCGGAACGAATACAAGACACAACCAGAGTACGCTTTGCTAAACCGTGGGGACGCACCCAACGGATTCAGCTTCGACTGCGAGCGCATCAGACAGTTTGCGCCGATGCTTGCGACCGTAGATTTGGCAAGCGGATTCGTCGTAAGACGCGAGTGTTTCCGTGCCAGCGCCGTCGATCAATCGTCGCACGATGGGGTCGCTGATCGGTTCGTCACAAAGCCGTTCGTTCTTTAGTCATCCGCACATGGCCAGGAAGTCTGCTCGCTCTGCCTCAAGCAAGAGCCGGACCTACGAACATCGCCAGTCTGCATGACCACTTGACCGACTCACGTGAGAAGTAACTCAAGAAAAAACACATTCAAGCTTGACGATCTAAGCCTAATACGAAAAACCATGTTGTACGACCGGTGAAGTGCATTCAGGTCATCCAATTCGCAACGGCCGTTCCGAGAACGCACAGGAACGCGATCGCCAAGCACAGCATCGCAACCCGAAGATGCCAAATCATGAATGGGTAAGCGTAGCCGGGGAGATCGTATCGCAGATTTGTGAGCCACAACGGAGCGGCAATCAGCAAAAGAACAGATGCTGTGACACCGGCAGCGTGCCACGAACCTGAAAGGCGTTGAATCAGCGGAAGAAGCATTCCCACCGTCAGGCCGTAGATTGCAGTTTCGGTTAGGCCGCGCGGATCACCCATCTCGGTAGGTCGTACAACGGAAGGTTTTTACGACACCGCCCTGAACGAAGCGGGCGATGTCTGAACTACCAACGATTGTACCAAGGCGAGCCCGCGTGGCCAAACATGGAAGGTGTGCCGCAGGCCTCAGCGTAAAACCCATATTCGCCGACTGCTTGAGGTAGGTTATTGGTCAACCCCACGGTAGATTCCATCGTCCGGAATGCTATTGTTTACGTCTTCCATGTCGATGTTGGCAATGGACAAGTTGTTTTCAAGTTCTTGTACGACGTGAGGTAGATGACGAACCGATTGAAGATCGTCAGCAGGGACAGCTGACGGCGGGCGTTCGTAGTCCGCAACATCGGTTGAGTTCGGAAAAAAGTAATGCAACGTGATGGTGTCTTCATCTTCGGGCGAAGTTTCACCCGTTGCCGCAAATACGAAGCCACCAGGATAGTCAGCCGGGAGCGCGTGCACCAAGTCGATATCCGAAAGCCCGTAGTACTTGGGGTCATCAACGAATTGGACATTGGCGAGAAAACCAAACGAACCAACGGGAGCGGAAATGCGATCTTTGAGAGACACCCAGAGCTCTGGTCGGTCATTGAATGTGCGGACGACCCATGGATCATGTGCAGACACGTCGCCGGTGTTTTGTGGCATGGAACAACCAAGCGTCAGAGTGCAGAACAAGAGGCTGAATGTGAGCAGTGATTTCATCTGCAGTCGGCTAACGGAAGGTTTTTACGACACCGCCCTAAACGAAGCGGACGACGTCTGAACTACGAGAGATTGTACCAATGCCAGCCCGCGTGACCAACCAAGGAAGGTGTGCCGAAGGCCTAGCGTAAAAACCATGTTAGGCGACCGGCCACACTACGAACCAGAGTTAGGCGTTGGGGATATGTCGTGTTCAAACCAATGCGAACAATACGGACAGGAAACGTCGAGGATGTCTGCGAATTCGTAATCAACGAACGATTCCGGCGGATCGTTTTGTGCGGCGATGTAGTCACGCCGCGATTTCGCCATGCGAGAAAACGCGGACGATCCAGCACGCCAACCAACAGTGCGGCCACACTGCGGGCATCGAATACGAGACACGCGGATACGCGAACCAAGCCAGCTAGCGAACAGGAGCGTTACGAACAACGCGACGAACAGCAAGAGGCCGCAGGAGACGATAAGTGATAACCAGCGGAAGAATGTTGCCATCACATTGCACTAGGTCGCCTAACATAGTGATTCTCTGACAAGGTGTCGCAGAAACGGTCTGCGACGTTGTGCGGTTCTCACGTGGTTTTGATGAGGGGCTTAGCTTTGAGCCAACTGCCAGCCGTCATGCGAAGCGTTTGGCCGGTGCAATTCGCCGCTGTGTAACGACTGGGTCGGCTACTCAGCGGACAGTGCTTTGTCTTCGTCGCCGGACGGGCGGATGAGTTCGAAGTAGTTGCGGATGGTTTGACGGTGTCCCAGTGGAATGGGTTCTGAATCCAGCACAGCTTCTGACATTTTTTGATACTTGGCGAATGCGTCTTTGGCTCGACGAGTTGCCTGTTCTTCAGCTTCTGTCGAAGTTGTTGTTTCGAATTCCGAATCGCCGTCGGCACCCATTTGGCCCGTCAGAGTTGCCATTTGACGCTGGCTGTCCAGCTTTGTTTTTTGGCCGTCGATGTTTCCAGCGGATTTCGCTCCCGCTTTCTGACTTGGTGAATTGCTTTTCTTGTCGGTCTGTCCCTGAGCCATGTTGAGGCCCTGGCCAGCACTTGCGCCGTTGCCGTCTTTGTCGCAGTTGCCAGAACACAGCTTCTTGCATTCGCCCAGCTTGTCGCACTTACTGTTCAGCATGTTGCACATGCTTTTACACAGGCTGTGTTTTTTTACTGCCTGAGCCAGCTTGTTACAGTTTTCGCACGTGCCTTTGCTGTCTCCCGTTTTGACGGATTCTGCAAGCTGATCCAATGTTTCACTAAGCTTGCCCATGCCCTTCTTTTTGGCAGACGCTGCAGCGATGGAAAGTTTTTCACTGGTTGGGCGTGATTCTGTGCGATCCATATTTTCGGCATCAACTTCTTCCAAAGCTTCTGCCGCTTTTTCCAGATCTTCTTTTTTCAGTTGTTCGGCAGCGGCCTTGAAGGCTTCTGCACCCGACATGGCTTCCGCAACGGCGCTTAGCTGAGCGTCCATGGCGGCGATGTTCATGGTGGCCATCATTTCCTGCATCTTCTGCTGCATTTCGGAAATGGTTTCCAAAGACTCTCGAACGTCCGTTTCCGGCTTTTCCAGTTCTTCCAGATCTTTCTTCAGTTCAACCACCAGGTCTTTCAATTCTTCGATGCCGGATTCTTCAGCGAGTTCTTCCAGCAGTTCGATCTCATTTTGAATTTCGTTGGCAGCGGCATCAATGCCTTCCGGATGCAGCACTTCCGCCTGAACGCTGCTTTCTCTGATTGGCAGCAGCAGCAGAACCAGGCCAGCTGCGGCCACAGTCAGGCAAGCCCATGCCAGTTGTTTTGGTGCTTTGAACGGAACAACAACTTTGGCATCAACGGCCTGCAGATGTCCAGTGGCATCCTGAAGCTGCAGTTCTTTAAACGGTGAAGATTCCGGCTTGGCGGCGAATTCCAACGCGGTGATTGTGCGATCTTTCAGTCGATAGTGAGCATCCACAACGGCGGCAGCTTCAGTCCATGGTCGTTTCAAAACCAGGCCGACAACGCCGGCAATTGCCGTGCAACCGAACAGGATGCTTAGCAGCTGAGGAACTTCGACGGACACTGCAAAGGTCGCTCGGGCAATTCCCAGCAGCAGGCCAATTCCGCCACCAACGGTTGCTCCAATGGCAAGCAATGAAATCATAGATTGAACTCGAAGCCGACTTCGCACAGGAGCAAGAAAGCTGAGGATCTCGTTTTTCATTCGTTGGCCCGCTCTTAAAATTTGCAGACTTGATGGGTCGTACTCAAAACTACTCACACCGCAAAATTCTACCGCCGTGGAATTGATATCGTCAAACCGAATCAAAAAATGCCAGGGGTGATCCTGGATTTCCCCTACCGAATCGCCAAACAGTGGCATCCGCCGGCAAGATGCAGCCTGCCCGAATTGCCAAAGCGTGCCAAACAGAGCCTTTTCCTGAAATGCCAAACAACCCGCTTTATGCAGCAAAAACGTGAGTTTCGGCTGGCCGGGCCTCAAGAAATCAGGAAGCACGTGGAAGCCTGAATTCGAGGGCAGTTGAGTGCAGCATGTCTTGTGGATTCTTCCGTGAGCTACGGAAGTCATGGGGTTAGGGCACTTGGAAATCCGTACAAATGCCGCAAGAATGGTTTCCCGCAGCCGTGTATTTTTTGCTCAAGAGCGAACAACTGCGGTATTTTCATGTCAACAGATCGTTCGTTTTCCCTTCACATTGAGTTCCGTTGCTATGTCGCATTTTGGTGTTTTCTTTTCTGCGATCCCGAAGTTGTTTTGGTCAGAGTATTCTGACCAGCCGTTTCAGAAGTGTCTTAGCTGCGAAGTGCCTTTGGTTGAATGCGATCTGCACGTCATCCAAAAACGAATTGTGGCCAACGAAGCTGTCATGGAAATGGCCGTATGTAATCGCTGCCGCGACAAGCAGGCAGAAGAGATGTCTGAAGAGACTCGCAAAAACGTCACCGAACACATGATGGCCTGCTTTCAAAAACGTGCGGCAGAACTGCTGCCACAAACTGAGGGCACTCATGTGATTGAAGTGACTGAAATTGAAGACCCGGAAGAAGGCAACGCCATGCTGGAACGTTGTCTGGAATCGTGTCTGATGTGCGGCACCGCCAGAGAAAAATGTCACCGCTATTCTCTGGCCGGTTTGTGCCGCGATTCAGAAATGGTGGTGCAGGTGACTCCTGTTGGCCAGACACCATTTTTGATTTGTGAAACGTGCGAACAGGGGATGGCTCATCTGGTTTCCAAAAAGACTCGAGACGCCTGGGACCGATTTGTAGAAGAACATTTCGACGGTCCTCCCGGAGTCGAGCTGGATTCACCGTCGCACTATCCGATGGCGTTTTGAATGCGGGTGGTATTTCAGGTTTCAGGTTGAAAGTTTCACCCGCGCCTCGACGTTGTTTGCGCACGGGGCGTTCATCAGCCACCAGTTTTAACTGGTGGTCACTGGCTCAGCACCTCAGCACCAGAATCTCATAGCCGGCTTTAGCCGGCTGGCGAGGTGCCGACCTCCACGCTGAACCACCAGTTAAAACTGGTGGCTGAGGGGGCAGTTGTGACTCTGAAAAGGGTGGCCGGGGTTGGAGCGAGGTACGAGCGAAACCCCGCGGTTTCCTTCGCAAGCTCAGCCCAACCTCGGCCACCCATCGTCAACAATCTCCGATCGGCCAGAATCCTCAAAGCTGAACCACCAGTTAAAACTGGTGGCAGCGGGCTGCGGTTGTGCTTTCCACGGGCGCGCTACGCTCCGGTTGTTGGTGCCGCGTGATTGCTGCCGTCTGGGGGGCCTTCGATGCGGACTTTGATGAGTCGTCGTTCGTCGGCTTCCAGTACTTTCAGTTTCAGTTTCTTCCAGAAGTGTTCTTCGCCGACAACTGGAATTCTTCCGAAGCACGACACGAAAAATCCACCGATGGTGTCGAATTCTTCGTCTTCCGGAAATTCATAACCGAACTCTTCGTTCAGGTCGTCCAGATGATATCTGGCATCGACTTCAGTGCGCCCGTCGACATGGTGCTTCCATAGTGATTCATCTTTGACATCGTATTCGTCAGAAATTTCGCCCACAATTTCTTCGATGATGTCTTCCAGAGTCACCAGCCCGGACACGCCGCTGTATTCGTCAACAACAATGGCCATGTGAACTTTTTTAACTCGCATAGATTCCAGCAGATCGCCAATGCCCTGAGATTCCGGTGCGTACAGCACGTCGCGAGCGATATCAGCGACGGTTCTTGCGTTCAGAGAATCCTGATCTTCAATGGCATACGCCAGCAGGTCTCGAGCGTACAGAATGCCCACGATGTCGTCGATGCCGTCGCGAATTACGGGAACTCGCGAGCATCCGCTGTCGACCATTTCGTGGTATGCTTTTGTTAATGAAAGATCGGCGTCGATGGTGATCATGTCTGTGCGCGGAGTCATGATGGCGGCGACGTCTTCCGATTGCAGGTCGACAACACGATGAATCATGGTTGACGCATTCGATTGTATGACGCCTTCTCGCCGGCTTTCATCCACCACGGTCAGCAGTTCGTCTGTCAGCAAACTGGCGGCGGTGTCTGAGTCTGGTTCGGGCAGGCCGTAGACTCGATGCACGATGCGATCCAGTTGAATGGCAAACTTTGAAACTGGCGAACCAAGGCTGGAAAACAGCCTTAACACCGGCCACGTCTTGTACAGGAACTTTTCGCCGACAACGCGAGACATCGTCCACGGAAGAGCGACCAACAAAAAGCTGGCAGTGACCAGCACCGCCACAGAATACAACGCCCATTCGGCAACCAACTGCCACGTTGGGTTATCGGGAAATTCCAGAGCACTGAAATACGTACTGCGTGAAGCTTCCCAGCCCACGGCCAGCAGCAACAGAAACAAAACCACTTCAGACAGCAGCAAAGACTTTTCGTAGCTGTGCAGAATTTCACCAAAGCGATTCGGCTTACCGTTTTGACTGCAGATTTCTTCCAGGCGGCTTCGAGAAAAATCTCGCAGGCTAAGACATTGCAGTGTCAGATAGAACAGACAACCGCCGCTTCCCGCGATCCATGCAAATTCTAAAATGTCGTTCACTGCCCGGCCTCCGACACGTTCGACACATTTATCACAGCGTCATCGCTGCTGTCGGAAGTTGGTTCGTCTGCTGGATGCTGAGGCGTGAGTCCCAGCCCTTCCAGGACCGCTCGTTCACGAGCTCGCATGATGAATTTTTCGTCTGGTGTAAGATCGTCGTAGCCGCAAATGTGCAGCATTCCGTGAACGGCGTACAGCGTTAGTTCGTCCTGCATTGTCCAACCCACAGTGGCGGCAGATTCTGCGGCGTATTCTGCACTGACAATGATTTCGCCTTCGATACCACACCCCGCCGATCGTCCGCTGACGGCAGCAGGTTTCGCTTCTGCGAATGGTGCTGTGTTGGAAGTCTCCGTTATGGCAGCGTCGTCAGAATCGCCTTCGTCTTCGCCCCAGTCGCCTTCATCCGCCGTTTCATTCAGCGAAAACCAATCCAGCTGGAAACTGATCACATCTGTGGGATAGTCGTGATTCAGGTGTTGTCTGTTTAGTTCATGTATCGTGGCGTTGTCCACAACACTGACACTCAGCACAGCGGATTCTACGCCTTCTATGCGTAGACCATGTTCTATGGCGGCCTGAATTAATTTCAGGTCCACTGACTGAGTTTTACACTGACAAGAGACGTCTATTTCGAACGACATCGGACGAAAAGTTTCCTCGCAGATTTCGTCGCGGCAAATTGCCAGCGGCTTGTGATTGGAATGACTTACGTTGTTGAACAAACCAGAACTATGGGTTGCTGAAATTGTCAACTAGCCTGTCTTCTGATCCGGATACTTGATGCGTCCATGATGGACGGCCAGCAGTGATTTCACAAGAGACGATTCGACTCGTCGGATTTCGCTCATGGTCAATCCGCATTCGTCGAACTGTCCGTCCAGAACTCGCTTCAAGGCGATTTCGTGTACTAAAGATTGAATACGCTTAGGCGTTGGTTCGCTAAGTGTGCGGCTGGCACTTTCAACGGCGTCGGTCAGCATCATAACGGCCGTTTCCTTCGTCTGAGGTTTCCGACCAGGATATCGGAACGTCGATTCGTCAGCGTCTGTGCGATGGTCAACGTCAGCGCGATTAGTGGCTTCTCTAAAGAAGTATTCCACCAGAGTTGTGCCGTGATGCTGTTCGATAAAGTCGATCAGCTTCCGTGGCAGGTTGTGCTGTTCGGCCATTTCCACGCCGTCTTTAACGTGACCGATAATAATCAGGGCACTCATGGCGGGGGCCAGATGGTCATGAGGATTCCCCTGTCCGGCGGCCATATTTTCGATGAAGTATTCGGGCTTCAGGCCTTTGCCGATATCGTGAAAATACGCACCCACTCGCAGCAGCAACCCATTCGCCCCGATGGCGTCCGCCGCCGCTTCGCCGATTGTGGCGACGCTGATGGAATGGTTGTACGTTCCGGGAGCTCGTCGAGCAAGTTCCTGCAGCAACGGGTGAGAAACGTCGGTCAGTTCCAGCAAACTGATATCGGTGACGACTCCAAACGCTGTTTCGATAAACGGAAGACTTCCCGCCACCAGGTAACAACACACCAACGCCCAGCCGGCAAACTTCAACGCCGTCATTAATATGACAGGATTCCGCCAGGCGTCGTTGAAGTCGTGAGAACTTACCAGGCTTACTCCCCAAACTGTAACGAATGTGACAATGGCCAGCAGAAAGCCAACCTTAATCAACGTTGATCGAGAAGACACCTGACGCAGTGGAATGACAACGGTAATGCACGCCACCATCAATATCGCAAAATGCCCCAGCTCAGCGACGGTTGACATTGATATCAACAGCGACAGACAAAACGCCGTCAGAATTGCCATCATCTGGTTATGAACAATGGCCACCACCATCACTGCGGCCAGCAACGGCACCACTTCGGCTCGCCACGGATCCTGGCTTAAAGTGCAGCCTAAGAAGACGGTCGAAGAACAGATCATCACAAACGCCAGCAACTGCCCAACTTCTTCAAGCAGTTTCGGTTCCGAGCGAAACAGGTAAATGCCAAACAGCACCACCATCACGCTTAACATCAAAACGGCTCCGCCAACGCGGATCATTCGTTGAGTGTATGTGAGCGAGGCTTCGTGAGCTTCGTATTCTGCCGTCAACACCTTCAACTGATCTTTTTCGATCATCGAACCTGCAGCGATTAAAACCTGCCCCGACGCGAAACTGTCGTACTGAGTTTCAACGGTTTCTTTTGCTTCTCGGCGGCGATTAGAAGTTGTGGTGGCGTCGTATGTTAGCTGACCATAGACGCGATTGATGAGCCACGCTTCTACGTCCGGGCGAATCTGTTGCAGATCAGCCAGCGAAGTCCACATGCCTCCCAGCCGTCCGGTTTCCAGCAGCTGATCTTTCAAAACCACATCGCCAAGCAGGTTATAGCTGACAGCTTCGCCTCTTTTATCAACAACCACAATGGGTCGCTGAGTCGAAATTTCTTCACCCGCGAGGCCCGAATTTTTTAAGTCCTGTTCACTCAGCAGACCGTTGGGTCGAGCAACACCCAACAGCTGAGAGAATTCCAGGCCCATGCGATTGATGCGATCACCAATCGCCATGCTGGAATCGGTCAGCGCCAACTTAACCTGAGCAAATCGAGTTGTCGGGGACGTGCCTTTTTCCACGTCGCCAGGAATTTCTGTCGCCAGACCAAACGCGTCGATCACAGCTGGTTCAAGGTTTCCCAGTCGTTCTGCGTTGGCAACCAGTGTCAGGTCGCTCTTAAACGACGCCTCTAGCTTATCCCACACCGCGTTGTTCTGCACAAACACCGGTCGAGTGTTGTCTTCTGCTTCTGCCTTGGCCTGCAGAGTCGCCCCTACATTCTCGATTTCAAACGGAACGCGTGCCAGCACTCCCGTGGCAACAATCTGACCTTCGCGATACGAAAACCGACTGCACCAGCTTTGAACAGCGATTGCCAAAGTGATGACTGCGAACAGCGCAATCAGCAGCAGTGTCAGAACCTTATAGTCCTGCAGCGACGTTGTCAGTTTTTCCCACACAGAAGGTGTTGGGCGGAAAACTCTGGTCTGTCGAGCACGGCGAGCGCCGAAGAATGACATGTTATTCTTGCCGAAGGAGTAGCGTCCTTCGCGCTTGTTGGCTGAGATCAAATCCGGTTAGCTGGCTTCACTGCCAACACCGTCCGCTTCGTACGCTGAAACGATCTCCCGCACCAACCGATGACGTACAATATCCTGTCCAGAAAGTTTAACAATCGCAACTCCCTCAATCCCGGAAAGCCGACGAATTCCGTCTCGCAACCCACTGGTGACCCCATTAGGCAGGTCATTCTGCGTTGCATCGCCAGTTACCACAATTCGGGAATTAATCCCCATTCTGGTCAAAAACATCTTCATCTGCGTAATCGTCGTATTTTGACCCTCGTCCAGAATCATAAACGTGTCGTTTAACGTTCGACCTCGCATAAACGCCAGGGGAGCAATTTCGATCACATCGTTAGCAATATAGCGCCTGACCTGATCAAAATCCAACATATCGTGCATCGCGTCCAGCAGCGGTCGCACAAACGGATTCACTTTGGCAAACATGTCGCCCGGAAGAAATCCCAGCTTTTCACCGGCTTCGACAGCTGGTCGCACCAACACGATTTTGCGAACTTCTTCGTCTCGCAAAGCCTGCAATGCCAAAGCCACCGCCAGATAGGTTTTGCCGCATCCGGCAGGGCCATCGCACAACACTAATGGATGATCGTTCATCGCCTTCATGTACAGGCGTTGACCTTCCGTTTTGGGCTTAACGCCGGAGACCTTGTCTTTGCCCATGCGAGCCGCCTGAATTTCGCGACTGCGAGGAATCACGGCTGTTGCGGGCATTGGCGCGCCGGAACCGCTGATATCAAGGAACTCGTTGTCCAAAAATTCACCTTCGTCTTTGTCGTCCAAAGTTCTGGCGACATCACTTTCCAACAGCTCTGAATTGGTGCGCAATGTCCGCAGCCACGTTCGCAACAGATGCTCGCAGCGATCAACGCTGTCCGCGCTTCCGCTGATTTCAACAACGTTGCCACGCAGCAAAATTGTTGCACCCGTTACTCGGCGAGCACGGCGCAAATAATCATCCTGCGGACCAAACAAAGATTGCGCTTCGCTTTGTCCGTGAAGTTGAAGTGAAGTCTCTGTTGTTGCCAAACCGTTCATCTCCCCAGTAGTTGTTCCTGCGTACATTGTAGACTCACCGACCTTTCGAGCAATCGCTGAGACCTGCAAAGCATAGTTCAACGCGAGTTTGGGGGAAGAATTCCAAAGAAATCCCAACCAGAAATTTACAGAAACCACGGAAACAGCCATTCAGCAGATTTTGGCTGACATCCTGCCACGCAAAACGATCAAACTGAAAATACCTGTCGCCGCGATTTCTCGTTTCATCGACACACCACAATCGCTGCGGGTTCGCCGACAGGCAAGCACCATGCCGGTCAGACGTCTGATCTACAGAAATGCACAACAGAATTGGCAAGCGGGACAATTCGCGATCAATCGATTAGAATTGAATCACCAATCAAACTTCGACGACCAAATTTCGGAAGCGAATCATGAAATATTCAGGCAAGCTGTTTTCTTCTGCGTGTATGACCGGCTGTTTAATGATCACGTCAACCGGCTGCACAGAAACCGAACCAGGGCCACCGCCGCCACCGGTGATGACGGCCGATACTCCCGCTGCAACGGAAGCCGAGACAGACACTTCTGCGCCGGCAGCAACGGGCACCGCAGAACGTCAGCCGTTTGATGGGCTGGAATTTGTGGTTCCCGCTGGCTGGGAGAAAGTGGCTCTATCGCAAATGCAGATGGGCATCATTTCAGCTCGCTTTACCATGCCCGCAGCACCGGAAGTCACGCTGACGTTGTCGCGATCGGGTGGTGGCGTGGAAGCGAATATTGATCGCTGGCGAGGACAGGTGGAAGCATCTCGCCCCGAGGTGCTGGACACAATTCGCATCGCCAACCTGGACGCCACCATGATCGATATGGAAGGCCGCTTTGCAGGAGGCTTCGGCCAGTCGGCTCAAGACGGCTGGCGGATGATCGGCATCATCGTGCCTTTGTCAGATCAGGGCTACTTCATCAAATTAACCGGCCCGGCAGACCAGGTAAAACTGGTTGAAGAAGAATTTTTAGCCTTCGCCAAATCCGGCCAGGCAGAGTAAGCCGCGACGCCACTTGAGTAGGACCGGTTCCTACCGGCCATTGGCGGTGAACACGGCCGGTGGGAACCGCTCCAGAAATGCAATGGGTGGCCCCGGGTGCCCAACTCGCACAGTCCAGGAGGGACGACAGCCACCAGCTGGTGGTGATAACCACCGGAAGGTGCCACCCATTCCACACAGTCCCGGAGGGACGATAGCTGCCCGCCGGTGGTGACAAGGCGAGCGGCAGTTGGAAATCCACCCACGATCAAACCACCGTCATTCCCGCGCAGGCGGGAATCCAGCGGCACTGGGTTCCCGGCTGCGCGGGAATGACGGCCAGCGCTTTTATGCCGCTTGCCCAACCACCGGAACGTGCCACCGAATTACACACATCAGGCTGCCTTGCGGCGTACCGCCGCAAGGCAGCTTTAATCTTAGATCATGTCGCATGTCGTCGCTCCGCGACTTCCCTGGATTTGACCGGGCCACCTCGGACTAAAGTCCGAGGCTATCATCTGCCGTCGCTCCGCGACTAGATCACCACGCCAAGTCGTCTTTAAAGCGATCGGCGGGTTGCTTGGACAACAAGCGATCGACGATGTTCCAGCCGCATTTGCTGTTCTGCGGAACCTGTTGCGGCAGCAAACTGATTCAGCAAGCCCACAAACGAGCTGCCTCCGCGAGCCACCGTTTGTCGAGTTTGTTTCGACAATTCGTCCAGCAATTGATTGCGAGCGATCCGAAACAGCCACGTGCGAAACTTAGCTCGCTTGCTGTCCGGTCGCCCGCGGCCAACCGCTTTCGCCACGGACAGCATGACGTTTTGCACAAGTTCTTTGGCATCCGCATCCTGAAGACCGCCACGAATGGCAAAGCGATAGACGAAGGGTTCGTAAATCGACACAAATTCCTGCCATGCATCGCCATCTTCTGCCGACGGAAGTCGCAAAATCAGACTGGCTCTGGTTTCTGGCACACGGAGCATCGAAAAATTCTTCCAATGTCAGTACACACGACGGCGGTGAACGAATCTTTCACCGATTTGCTGGAAAAGTGAACTAACTGACAGAATTAGACAAAATTGAAGCGATGCGGGCTCCTGAGCAGATAGCGGCGAATTCAACAGGCGGCAGCAACCGTTTGGGTGTGATATTCCGTTGAAGAACAGGCGGCAATCGCATTTTAACCACAGAGAACACAGATGGCACAGAGTTCAATCGCAGAGAAGCCCACGGTGCAAGACAGCACGACATGGCAATTTGATCTGTGGCCTCTGTGAAATCTGTGCTTAAAAACTGAACGACTAACGTCACCGTCAGCTTCGTGTCAAACCGCCATCGTCACGCTACTGTCTGGGAATGTTGCTGAAGTCAGAGGTCCCGGCGAATTCAAAAACACACCGAATTGGTCACACACTTAGCGAAACTTATTTCTGCCGCTACACTTCCTTTCTTATTGTCTTACTTAAAATAATGTTCGTCTGTTGACCGCAGCGACAACGCAGCGTTTCGGACGTCCCACGTATTTCTGCAGTCCACGCCACCGGGCAGGGGTTAAGCTCAGAGGCGAAACTCTTGTTGATGTATCGTTTTCACCATGGCAGGTGCAATTGACAAACTGAAGCGAATGAAGTCGCGGTTGAAGGGAGGGACAGACGCTTCTATTGCGGTTCCTTACGAAATCACGTGCGACTGCGGAGAACTTGTGCGCGGAGTTCGCCGCGATACCTGGATTGAATCTGAATGCAGCGTGTGTTGCCAAACTCTGTTTGTGCTGCCCGCCAACGTTTATCCGTCGACAAAGCTGGTGCCCAGCGAAGTTTTAGGAGGCACGTTTTCTGAACGCCTGAAAATTGTTGTTGGCGAAGCTTTCCCCAAACGCAAGCCACCCGCAGCGGCTCCCAAGACAGCCGGCGGCAAATCTGCCGCCGCTAAATCAGCAGCCGACACCGTTGAAGCATCGGCGGTTCCCACAAAAACCGTGGCTCGCCCGCGAGTGAAATTATCGCTGCCGAAAATTGACGTTAAGAAAGCCGCCAAACGGACGTTCACGCCTTTCCGCATGCTGATGCTGGCTGTTGTCGCAATACTTAGCCTGACCGGATACTGGGTGTCTCAAAAGGGAGCCGCCGAAGCCGCTCAACAAGTGTGGCTGAAGTCTGGCGACGACATCAAAGAACACCTGGATAATCGAGAATTCGTAAACCTGGAAGATTCTTTAAAGCAGGCTGTCGACGCGGGCAAGGTGTTGGGCAAGTCAGACCCCGACTGGCGTTCGACTTTAAATTTGTATCAGCAAACTTACGCGGCGAATAACATGGCTTCCGGGGATCTGCTGAATGCGTTTCATCAGGCGTACAACAAGAATGGCCGTCTGGAAGATCATGCCAGCGTCGGCATTCTGGCCGCCACTCAACCTGGTTCTTACGTGTTTGATTCGCACCTGAAACCGGACGCGGCGAATCCGGGTTTCTTTCTATTTGAACTGCCGGTTTCTCCCGGCAGGCACACCGTCAAAGCGTCGATCGGGCTGCCTCAACTTGCAGACTTCATGAACACTTTTGACGACGGGCGAATTCTGTTTTCGGCCGCCATTGCATCGGTAAAGTCTCCCGCTGATGAATCACAGAACAGCGGCGATTCCAACGCATGGCGGATTGAACTGGAACCAACGACGTTCGTTTTGCTAACCAACGAAGCGCTCGCCGACAGCATCGGTCTTGCCGCAGAATTCGACCCGGAAATTGCCACAGTGTTGTCTCGGCAGGAGGACTTTGTCAGAACTTCAGAAACGTGGGAGTTTCGAGAAGGCAAGGCGCTGACGGCCACGACTACGCAGTCACCAGCGAAGAGGTCGGTGGAGCAACAACGATGAAATTCCTGTTTTCCAACTTACTGTGTTGCGTCGTTCTGTTGACGTGCGGTGCCTCAATAACGACCGCTCAAACCATGAGCATTCGCGAAGTGATGGAACGCGAAAAGGATTGGAGCGAATGGGCGAAAACGGGCAAAAAGATCCACGTTTCCGGACGCTACGAAGGGCGAGTCGCGAAGCAGTTTCGGCTTAGCAAATGGCCCGTGATCATTACTCCCGCCAGAACCACTGTGTTGCCAAACGACATTGCGTTGGGGCAACGCATGACGATTTCTGGAGTACTAAACAAATCCGGCAGTCGCTATTTTATGGACGCCGATCGCATCGCCGTCGGTGGAACGGATGCGGAACGGTTTCGAGCTCGGCTGGAAAACATCCCGGCCGAAACACCGGAAGCCGTTTATCCGCTGGCCGACGAATACGAACTGATCCAAACATTCTATGACGACGAAGAACTGATACCCGAACTTGCCAAGGCGCGAGCCGACGCTTTTGCGGCTCAACGCAAACTGTACAAAACGTCGCCCGACAAACTAAGAAAACTCGCCGACAGCGCGGTTGCTTTGGGAGTCGACGCCAACACCATTGCCGCCATTCAATTTGAATCCATTGTTCAGCAGTCGCAGCTTCCAAATGCAAATTCAGATGCTGTCATCAAACGAATTAAAGAAAGCCTGAAAGACTGGGATAAACCAAATGCCTTTTTGGATGGCACCCAGGAAAAAGCGTTTCTGGAAGACCCAATTCAGCAATACGAAACTGCCAACGAACTTAGTCGATTACGCATGCATCGTGCCCTGTACCGAACCGTCCGGCTTCCTCAATTGCTAAAATCCTTCAAGCCGGATGGAAGCAATGGTGTGTCCGTGGCCGACACAATCGCAGCAGAACTTCCGGAAGAAACAGCACAAATCGCTCGCTTAAAAGAAGCGTACGTTGCCTATCGTATTAACGATGTGCCGAGATTAACTCGCAAGCAATTGGAAGACCTGGACACGCTGCTGAAGGAATTCAACAGAGAAGCTGAAACCAAAGCCGCCGTGGCAGCGTGGTTGAAGGCTCAGGACGCACGGCGCAACAACGGGCAACTGGATGGCATGATTGCCACTGCAGACGAATACCTGTTTGCCTTCGAACGCTGGAAGGAACCCGATCATCGAAACAAAGGTGTTGAGTTGCTTAAGCGTTCGTGGATCCTGACCAGCGAAGCCGCACCGGCAGAAGCCGCCAACATTTCAAGACGCCTGGAACAGTACGGCTGGACGCGACTTGACGACCGCTGGATCACTACAGAAGACCTGGCAAACCTGCCTAAAAACGATATCGCGCTGGCAATGCGAGAAGGTCGAGTTGTGGAGGGCATGAAATACGAACAGATCGTGAACACGTTGGGGCAGCCATCGCGGAAGGTGCGAGTTGTTTCGGCGGGCTACGTTCAGGAAATCTGGATCTTCGGCGAAGCAGGTTCATCGTCGATTGTGGTACACCTGAAACGAGGCCGCTTTGAAGCCCCCAAAGAAGCGTATGCCACACTGGTCGCGAAAGGCGCTCAGTAAAGCGGCTGAAATAGCTGTGAACTTATGTAAGCATCCGGCAAGCGATTGTGATCGCTCAGGTTCAAACTTCAGAGCGGTCATCTTAAAACACAAATCGCTTTATGCTGATTCAAAATTCGGCGCGGGTGCCAGCACCTCGCTTGCGTGGATCTTCAAATTTTGTGGTCTGCTGTTTGTTCGGCCGGAAGTTTCGTAACATATAGATCTGCAGATTCTCGCCGTTATGGTGCCCGCCGATATTGTGATTCCGGAGATCACACTTATGTTTCAACCACCGCGTCCATTTGTCGCAATTCTGGTTGCTGTTTTTGTTTGCGAAACCGCTGGTACTGCCGACGAAGTTAACTTCCAGCAACACGTGCTGCCGATTTTGAGCGAACACTGTTTGGGCTGTCACGGGATCGATGAAGCAGAATCGAAGTTGCGGCTGGATTCTATGGTCGGTGCATTATCCGGCGGTGATTCCGGTGAAAAGGCGGTTGTGCCTGGTGATAGCCAGAACAGCTATTTGATTGAACTTGTCACCAGCGCCGACCCTGGCCGCAGAATGCCTCCAGAAGCCGACGCACTGCCCGACGATCATGTTCGAATTCTTAAGGCGTGGATCGACAACGCTGCCGATTGGGAGTCCGCCGCTGCTAAGCTGGCAAATTCCAAACAGAACAGCCATTGGGCATTCAGGCCACTTTCCCACAAAGATTCTTCGCACAACAATCCTGTTCAGGCAGACGCAACAGGGCCCCCGGCGTTAAACGGCATCGATGATTTTATCATACAGAAATTGCAGCAATCAGAACTAACGCTGTCACCAGCCGCCGACCGTCGACGCCTGATCCGTCGTCTTTATCTGGTGATGCTGGGCCTTCCGCCGACTCCCGCAGAAGTGACTGCGTTTGTGAATGACGATCGAACCGACGCGTGGGAAATTCTGGTGGCCGAAGTTCTTGCAAGCCCTCATTATGGCGAACGGTGGGCTCAACACTGGCTGGACCTGGTTCGTTTCGGCGAAACCGATGGTTATGAAACGAATCGAGAACGCCCCAACGCCTGGCGATATCGTGACTGGGTGATTGATGCTTTCAATAACGATACGCCCTACGATCAGTTTGTCATGGAACAGATCGCTGGCGACGCGTTGGGGGCCCCCGTAGCCACATCCTTTTTAGTGGCTGGCCCCGTTGATATCGTAAAAGGCAGCAATCCGGAACTCCAGCTTACACAACGCCAGGACGAACTTGCTGACATCGTCAACACCACCAGCACAGCCTTTTTGGGGCTGACAGTTGGGTGTGCTCGCTGCCACAATCATAAGTTCGATCCGATTCTGCAATCGGACTATTATTCTATGCAGGCCGTATTCGCGGGAGTCAGGCATGGAGACACAAACCTGCCATTGGCTGAAGAAGTTCAACGGGAGGTCGCGGAACTTAGCGCAGAAACAGAAACGCTTCGTGGTCAGTTGGCAAAATTCATCAGCACTGAAGAACTGAAAGAACCAGTCAATGCAAAGATGAATACGGAATCGTTTTCACCCGTGCCAGCGAAGTTTGTTCGCTTCGAAATCAGGGCAACAAATTCCGGTCAGCCATGTATTGACGAACTGGAAGTGTTTGCCGGTGATGTCAACGTCGCGGCTGCCAGCCGTGGCTCAATTCCAACATCGTCCGGCGATTTCGTGCACGCGTTGCATAAGCTGGTTCATATTAACGACGGAAAACACGGCAACCCGAACAGCTGGATTTCATCTGTTGTTTCCGGTGGTTGGGTGCAGGTTGAATTTCCATCGGAAGCCACCATCGACCGAATTGTTTGGGGACGTGATCGAGAAGGCCGGTTTGGTGATCGAGTTGCCACCGACTATTCCATCAATGTTTCTGTGGATGGACGGCAATGGACAGAAGTCGCCAGTTCTGCCAAACGGAAGCCGTTTCAAACGAAAGGTAGCGGGGGGCCCAGTTACGACTTTGACGCGTTTCCGGCAGAAGAAGCCAACGCGGGACGCAAGCTGCACCAGCAGTTAACCGACCTGACCGAACGGATTAACAAGCTTGCGAAGCCGCCCACAGCTTATGCCGGAAAGTTTTCTCAACCGGGGCCAACTCATCGACTTTATCGAGGCGAACCGGGGGCACCTCGCGAGCAGGTTGTACCGGCGGCGATTACATCGCTTAGCGAACTTCAATTGCCAGCGGAGGCTCCCGAACAGCAGCGGCGACTGGCCATCGCAAAGTGGATCGCCAGCGAACAGAATCCGTTAACCGCCCGAGTTATGGTGAACCGCCTATGGCAGTTTCATTTTGGCACCGGCTTTGTTGATACTCCCAGCGACTTTGGCGGCAACGGTACCAGTCCGACTCACCCGGAACTACTGGATTGGCTGGCGGCGGAATTCATCAACAGCGGATGGTCAATCAAGCACGTGCAACGTTTGATTCTGATGTCGAAAACATGGCAGCAGGACAGTCAGCCTAAGACAGGGGCGATGAAGATTGACGCGGCATCGCGTTTGCTGTGGCGATTTCCGCCTCGTCGACTGGAAGCCGAAGCGATTCGCGACTGTGTGCTTTCTGTAACTGACGCACTTAACAGCAATGCGGGCGGCCCCGGATTTAGTGCGTTTGAAGTGGAGCTGGAAAACGTGAGGCACTATTTCCCCAAGAAGAACTATGGTCCGGAAGATTGGCGCCGAATGGTGTATCAAACCAAAGTTCGTCAGGAACGGGATTCTGTGTTTGGAGTGTTCGATTGCCCGGACGGAAGCCAGGTAACTCCCAAACGCAGTCGGTCGACGACGCCGCTGCAGGCATTGAATCTGCTGAACAGCCGGTTTCTGATTCAGCAGGCAGACCTGTTTGTGAAGCGGCTGGAGGCCGAGGGTGGCTCCGCGAACGAAAAAGTGGATCGAGCTTATCAGCTGTGTTTTGGAAGGTCGGCGGACGCTGACGAATTGAAGCTGGCAACGGAGTTTACTGAAACGGCTGGGTGGCACCAGTTTGCCAGAGCCATGTTGAATTCCAACGAATTCGTGTTCATTCCGTAGGCGACCGCAGGCGACCGTTATCCACCACTCACACATCCACGGGGTATAAACTACTTAAAGCAGCGCACTTGTTCATATTGAGTCATGTTTTCTGAGCGACAACGGAGCGTTTCTGAGCGTCAGCTCAAATGGTCTGAGGCACTGCCTCGTTATAGAGTCTTAATGAAAATGAAGCGCGCACAGTGCGCGCATGTTGGTCGTAGCGACAACGGAGCGGCTCGGTGATTCGAACGCTCCCTGCCGTGCAGCCGACCACGCCACTGGGTCAAGGGCGAAGCCCTTGTTAGGCAGCGTCGTTCAGTCGCTGTGGAGTATCTATATTATGAACATGCCGTCACGACGAAGTTTTCTGATTAACACTGCCAACGGGCTGGGCGGAATCGCGTTGGCCAGCATGATGCATGAACAAGGTGTTCTGCACGCTCAACCGTTTCCCGCGGATCACAAAACCTCGCTAAGGCCCGTGATCGATGCTTCGCAGCCATTCGCAGCTCGTCAGCCGCACTTTGCTGCGAAGGCAAAAAACGTGCTGATGATTTTCTGTTCGGGAGCGTGCAGCCAGATTGACACGTTTGACTACAAACCGGAACTTATCAAGCGTCACGGCCAGCCGATGCCGGGCGGCGAATCTTTGATTACGTTTCAGGGCAGCCAGGGAAATCTGACAAAAAGCCCGTGGGACTTCAAGCCGTACGGTGAATGCGGCAAAATGGTGTCGGACCTTGTTCCGATGTTGGGCGAGATGGCCGATGACATGTGTTTTATCCATTCGCTAACCGGCAAAACGAACACTCACGGGCCGGGTGAAAACTTTATGTCGACTGGCTTCACGCTGGACGGATTCCCCAGCATGGGAGCGTGGGCGACGTGGGCATTGGGGACGGAAAATCAAAATCTACCCGCTTACGTGGCTATTCCCGATCCGCGAGGCACGCCTCAATCCAGCGTGAACAACTGGGGCCCGGGGTTTCTTCCGGCGGCGTTTCAGGGAACCGACTTCAACGCCACTCAACCACTGCGTAACCTGGATCGCCCGGAGGGAATTGATGCGGCAACCGACAAGGCGACTCGCAATTTTCTGCAGCATCTTAACCGCAAACATCTGGAGCAGTTTCCTGGCGACAGCGAACTTTCCGCCAGAATTGCCAGCTATGAACTGGCGGCAAAGATGCAGTTGAGCGTGCCGGAAGTCAGTGATCTGTCGACTGAATCTGCGGCGACAATTAAAATGTATGGAGCCGACGATACTCAAAACGAATTGAAGGCATCGTTTGCTCGCAACTGCATTCTGGCTCGGCGACTGGTGGAAAAGGGCGTTCGTTTTGTGCAGGTGTTTAACGGGGCCTATCAAACCGGCGGAGAAGGCGTCAGTAACTGGGACGGGCACAAAGTTCTCGCGGAACAATATGCCAAACACGGCCCTGTTTTGGATCAGCCCACGGCCGCACTGTTGAAAGATATGAAGCAGCGAGGACTGTTAAAGGACACGTTGGTTGTGTGGTGCACGGAATTCGGCCGCATGCCGACGTTTCAGGCGGGAGCCAGTGGACGTGACCACAACCCCGCAGGCTTCACTGCATGGATGGCAGGAGCGGGCGTGAAAGCTCCGTTTACGTATGGAGCGACCGATGAGTTCGGTTACAAAGCCGTTGAAAACGTGGCAACGGTTTATGATTTCCACGCCACAATTCTGCACATTCTGGGACTGGATCACGAACGTTTGACATACTACCACAACGGAATCGATCGCCGTCTGACAGATGTTCACGGCAAGGTGATCAGTGATGTGCTGGCATGAGGCCAGGGAATGTTGGCGAAACGGATTTCAGCGTAGTGGTGCCACCCAGTCATTTCGGCAACTCAAAAGGTATTACGTGTGAATGTCTTTCTTGTTCAAAGCAATTCGCCAGTCAGCGGTCGCGATGGCCTTGGTGTGTATAGCTCGCGAAAACTGGCAACTGCCGAAGTTGATCGATTGGTCGCTGCTCAAAGTGATGTCGAGTTCAAAATTGTGGAGTTGCCGGTTGATAGTTCCTCCTTGGAATCACCGGGCAAAGTCGTTAACGCCAGTTCAGCAGGTGCCGCTGCCCCAGCAATTGGAACGGTTGGCTGGATGGACCTTACCGTGGATAATTGCGAGGATATTCGAGACTTCTATGAACAGGTGATCGGCTGGCATAGTTCTGCTGTATCTTTGGGGGAATATGATGACTATTGCGTGCATCCCTCCGCAGACGCCGATCCGGTTGCTGGCATCTGTCACGCAAAAGGCGCTAACGCTCAGCTTCCCGCTGCGTGGTTGATCTATTTAAAGGTCGCTGATTTGGAACAGTCACTGCAGCGATGCGAACAACTGGCAGGCGAAGTTCTGGTGAAACGGCAGCCGGATGATTATGGTCGCATTGCTGTAATCCGAGATCCCGCGGGAGCTGCGTGTGCACTGTTTCAACCTGCGAATTGAGGCGTGAGAAGACAGCAATCGCAACGTTCATGAAATCGTGCATCAGCGGAGGATTGAGTCCAGGTTCGCGTTGATCTGTTAGTTCGCCACGGAAAACGCTGTTTGGCGAACCTTTCTTCTGATGGATTGTGGCTCAATCTTAACTTATGCTGTAAAGTATGGCGTCAATGATTGTTGCGGACCTTTGGCAGATTCCGCCTCGCCCATGAATAAACGGAACGAAAACATGGCACGACTTGTTCAAAAAAACGTCACCACATGGCTGACCAGTTGCCTGTTTGCAGCTGCAACAATTGTGGGCTGTGGCGGAGGCGAGACAAATCCACCAGCCGGCACGTCGGCCGTTGCAGAGCCGGGCGCAAACTCTGCGACAGCCCCAGCGAATGACGCTTCGTCCGTTTCACCACAACAGTCCACGGCGAACACTGGCAACAGCAGTGATCGTCCGCATCGCCAGAACGAACGCTGGACCGACGCAAACGGCGTGGAATACCTGGGCGAAGTTCCTCTGGATGTGTTTTACGATCAGCCTTACATGGTTGCATCCGACCAGACTCCTCTTGCTGGAGTTGCCACGAATGTTCCCGCTCAAAGCCCCGGCGGAATGACGTCTGGCGGAACAATGAGCGATGGCGATTTGCAGGTCGCCGCAGATTCGCCCGCTGTTGTTCCACCTGCCGATGCTGACAACGCCGCTGTCGGGTGGACCGAGATTATGCCCATGAGCGTGCTGACGACAGAAGTGAACAGCATCAGAAACTTTCTAAATGAATCATTGCAATCTGTCGGCTCGTACAATCGATCGATGTTAATGATCGCTCCCAAGGCGGCATCGCTGGCGGTGTTGTCCGGCATCGTGATGGAGCATCCGGAAACGCTTAACTGGAAGGATGACGCAATCTACGTTCGTGATCTTGCCAAAAAAATGAACCTGGAAACACTTCAGCCAGGAAAGAAAGACCAGGACCGCCTGCTGAGACTGTTCGAAAATGTCGCCAGCATCCTGGACCGATCAAAACCTGCCGGGCTGGAAGAACCAGAAGCGTCTGATTCGTATGCAGACGTAGCAGAAATGCGTCTGGTAATGATGCGAATGGAAGCGTCTCAAAAGAAACTGAAGACAGAAGCCGGAAGCGAAAGTTCGTTCACGTCTCAAAAAGAAATGGTCCAGCACGAAGCCGCAATACTGGGAGCGATGACACATGTTGTCACCTTGCCAGGCTACGGCTATGAAGACGATCCGGAATTCGTGGGCTACGCAAAAAAAATCGTTGAAGCGGCCAGAGAAATCCGCAACGCTTCAGATGCCAGCGACTTCGCAACTTACGAACTGGCACTCACCAAGGTTTCAACCGCGTGTCAGGAATGCCACTCTCAATACAAAAACAACTAGCAAGGGCTTCGCCCTTGACCAGGTGGCGTGGCGTGCGAGAGGACGTGGAAAGTTTTAATTGCCGAGTCGCTCGGTTGTCGCTTCGACCAATATCCGCATCATTTTAAGTAAGATGTCTAATGAGACAGTGCCATGTCTGAATGGGCCGCAGCGCGTCAGCCCCGTTTTTTTCAGTGGCCCGCGCTAACCGGGGCTGACGCCCTGCGGCTGATGTGGTCGCAGAAATACCGAACTTTCATTGAACCAGGCGATGTCCGACTAAGTAAACTCTGGCGAGTCCAGCTACAATCTTTCAGCCTTCAGTTTCAGCAGAGGCAGACAATCCGTCACTTTCATTTGTGGTCTGAAAATCAATAGTTCTCAATCCATATTTCACGCCTTCCGCGTTAACGAATAGACATTTATGTTCGACACGATTACTGCTAAGTCTGGTCTCACGAACCGCTTGTCACTGAGCGTTGCTGCCCTGACATTCGCATCACTGTTTGGGATACAGACGCAATACGTTTCTGCCGACACCATCATTCTGAAGTCCGGCCAGAAGATTGAAGGCCAGGTGCTGAAAACACAGCAGGACACGTTGTTTGTCGATATTGGTGTTGATGTCGTCAAGATACCGGTCGACCGAATTGCGGAACGAATTGAAGACACTCCCGGCAAAGACGTGGAAAAAGTGAAACAGGATTCCGGCCTGTTAAGAACGGCCAAGCTGCCGATTCGAACGGTCAAAGAACTTGTTACGCGTTTTGCCGAAGGTGTCGTTCTGGTGCAAACGCCCGACGGATTAGGTTCCGGATTTGTTGTGAGCGACGAAGGTTATTGCGTCACAAACTACCATGTGGTTGAAGGGCAAACTCGAGTTGCGGTGACCATTTTTCACCGTACAGAATCGGGCGAATTTGAACGAGTAGCTGTGCGAGACGTAAAAATCGTGGCTCTGAATCCGCACTTCGACCTGGCCTTGCTGCAAATTCCAAAGCAGAAAGATATTAAGTTTCAGCCCGTCTATATTGCAGAAGACGACTCACAGCAGGAAGGCGATGGAGTCTTCGCCATCGGAAGTCCTCTGGGCCTGGAACGTTCGGTTTCTGAAGGAATCGTGAGCACGAAGAATCGAAACATGGAAGGCATCGTTTACCTTCAAACGACTGCTCAGATTAACCCAGGCAACAGCGGCGGTCCACTGTTTAACACCAAGGGAGAAGTAGTGGGCGTGATCAACATGAAGTTGACGTTTGGCGAAGGGCTTGGTTTCGCAATTCCGGTGGCCTACCTGCGACACTTCATCCAAAACCGAGACGCGTTTGCCTTCGATCGTACAAACCCCAACACCGGCTTCCACTATCTGGAACCACCACGCCGCACAAATCCAAAACAACCTTATGAAGTGGTTAAGGAATAGTCCCGAATGAGTTTGTTTGGGGGCAGTCACGGGGTGTGGCCACCCTTGCGGGATTCACGACCATCTATGACTGCACTCGTTTGTTTGCCTTGAAGCAGCAAACCACTTCACGGTATAGCTTCCGTCGGAGCATCCGCTGGATGGGACTCCGGCTTCAAAGGCCATAATTCCGAAACGTCCCAATAAGCGGCTGCACGCACATTGGCGAGGCAATAGCGGAAGGCAAGGGATTCGAACCCTCATCACCTTTTCAGGTGGCATGCGTTAGCAGTGCAGCCCGGCCAACCGTATCCGGCTACCTTCCGTAGAAAATTGAACCGCCATCGGGCGGATTGATCTCGGCTGGAATCGAACCAGCAGTTTCCTGCATGTCACGCAGGCGTCTTTGCCGTTGGACCACGAGACCTTTACTTTTGCAGATTGTTTGATTGACCAGGGTGGGAGTCGAACCCACAAATTCATCACGCTCTCGACGTGATCGCTTTGCCTGTTTGCGTACTTGGTCGTGCGTTACTGAAACGTCTTCCACGGAAGCAAAGTGATGCGAAAACCTTTGTAAAGCTGAACACGTCTAAAGGGATTCGAACCCCGATCAACTGGTTTGGAATCAGTCATGCTGCCGTTGCACCAGAGACGTAAGCTGTTTTTCTTTGCAGCAGCGGAAGCCGTGAGACTCGAACTCACAAGCCACTTGCGTGGCCACCTGTTTTCAAGACAGGCTCCTCATCCAGCCGGATGACTTCCAATATGATGGCGAACTGACAACCATCAGCACTGTCGCCCGAGCAACAAAAAAGGGCTTGATCCCGTCTGTGACATCAAGCCCTTGCAATTGAAGGCATCAGAACTAATCCTGAGTCACAAACGAAGTCTCGCCGCTGTCACGGAACTTGCCCAAAGGACAAAGCTGTCGCTGCTGCGGAGTGAATTACTGGAACAGGAATAGCTGGTCATTGATCGGCTCTGACTTGTGTTGGGACTTCAACAAACGAAACGTCTCGAAATCTGCCAGCATTCTGCTGACGTCTGCAAATAGTGTTCGAAGCATTTCGCAACAAGCACTGAGATCAATGACGCGGCGGGTGAAAGATGGTTCACCGGTTTCTAAAAAAAGTCGGATCGCCCCAATGTTGGCACCTGTCAACGTTGTGCAGCGCCTGGCAGAATTAGTTCAATGTTTAACCCATGGTCGCAGATCAGGTCGTGTTCAAGCCGCAACTACCTGGCCAGTGAACACGCGTTAAGCGGCCATCTGTGGCAGGTACTACTTTGCAGGCTTCTTTTTTAGCGATTCCTGATAGTCGGCGATGATCGCTTCTGGGGCGTCGTTGAAGGCCTGCACACAACCCTGGCAGCAGACATAGTACGTTTTGCCCATGTAGGTGACCGGGATTGTTCCGAGACCTCCCGTGACAATGCACTTGCGAGCGTTGCCGCCACTTTCGGCGAGTTTTTCGCCGGCCCGAGTGTATCCGATTCCTGCGATTCGGCGATAACTGCCCGTTGAGCTGGCTTGCTGTTCAAACAACAGGGTTGCTCGAATTTCGCTCAACTGCTGAATGGTGCAGCGATATGTGATGCCGTTTTCGTCAGGTTCTGAAGTCAGTTCAACCCGATCGCTCCAGGCAGCGGGAGCAGTTCCACGATACATGCGCCGCATATCTTTAAGCGTTTGCTGCAGCACAATCTGTTTTGATTCGGCGTCCCACGTGATCTTCAGACTGTCGAACTGATGACTGTCTTTGGCCGTTAAAGCGACCGCAGGAATTCCTTTATCAAACTGCCAGGCGCAGCTAACGGTTTCCGCCCATGCGCCCGTTCGGCTGCCTCGTTTCAGCTGGCCCACACCGCGCCAATCGCCCACAAGAGAATTCAGTGGTTTCAGCGGATGGCTTTCGTCGATGCGTGTGGCAGAAACGCTTTTCTGAGCTGTTTCTTCGTCCTCCGAATGTGAAGCCCACATAGGGAAAAAACCAATCAATACAGCGACGCAGACGGCAAGAAGGCCTGAAACGTTCATTTAACTACTTCCTGTTGATGCCTCGATAGTTTTCGAGGCGTGTCGGAAACGATGCTTGCAGGCTTGAATCGCATAATGAATTTTTACCGGCTGCACAACCAGGCTATTCGTCACAATCGGACCGCCTGAATTGATCTGAACATTCGATTCAAAGAAACAACCGGAACAATCATGATAACGGTCCGATAAGGACACTGAAATGCTGTTTTCTGCACTATGCCCACCGCGCAAATTTGTTCGGTGTTGAGGAAGGATCCTCGCTGAGATCGCGGAAGTTATTTACCAGACAGCATCGCAAGTATACGGACTGGGTTCTCCAGGGAGGGAATAATGCTGGACGTGAAAACCACAATAACCAGCTTTTCAAAGTCACTTCAACTGTTGTTGGCAGCTGCTGCATTCGGTCCTGTCATGACGGGATGTTCCACAACAGGAGCGACCTGCAGCGGCCCAATTTGCGCGGCAAATCAATGCGGCGACGTCGGTTGCACAACTGACGGATACACAGTTGCAGACCCGTCGTGTTCTGTTCCTCCCCAGGCATATGCCGCTAATCAGCCAGTGCTGCAGGAAGTTGGTTGCGCAACAGAAGGCTGTATCAGTGAAGGCTGCACGACCAATGGCAGCAACGGCCGCACAGGTAACGGCGGCGTGTACTATGACGGCTACGGAAACGCAGGCTGCGATGTTCCCAGAGAACTTCGCAAAGCGTCACTTCCGGAATACCGCATTGAGCCGCCGGATGTTCTGCTGATTGAAGCGGCTAATAACCTGCGACCAGCGAACGCTCCTGTTGTTGCTGGCGAAGCGTTGATCGTTCAGGTCAACCGTACGATTCCGTTTGAAGACGACGAAGATCCGATCTCACGTCAATTCAAAACAATTGATGGACCGTACATCATTGGTACGGATGGATATGTCAACCTTGGTCCTGAATACGGAAAAGTGCATTGTGCGGGCCAGCCACTGGGTGAGATTCAACGCCGAATAGAACTTCACCTGAAGCGAATTCTGACAGATCCACAGGTTCTGGTCACCCTGCCAGACCCAAGTGCCAAGCAGCAGGTGGCGGGCCAGCACCTTGTTCGCCCGGACGGCACCGTTGGTCTGGGGATCTACGGCGGCGTTTATGTGGCTGGCATGACTTTGGCGGAAGCCAAAGTGGCGATTGAGCAGCATCTTGGCCAGCATATGCACAACCCCGATATTTCCGTAGATGTTCTGGGCTATAACAGCAAGGTCTACTACGTAATTGCGGACGGCGGTGGTGCCGGTGAGCAGGTCCAAAGATTTCCTTCCACTGGAAACGAAACTGTTCTGGACGCGATTGCTCAGATCCGTGGATTACCTACGGTTGCGAACAAAGGTCAGATCTGGATTGCTCGACCTTCGCCTAATCCATGTCAAGCCGATCAGGTTTTGCATGTCGACTGGAACGCAATTGCTCAGGGAGCACAAACAAGCACGAACTATCAGATTCTGCCCGGCGACCGCCTGTACGTGAAAGCCGATCGATGGATTACCTTCGACACGAACTTCGCCAAGTTCACAGCTCCGTTTGAACGAGTGCTTGGATTCGCCATTCTGGGCGGTGGAGCCTACCGAGGTTTCAGCAACAATAACAACAACAATAACAATAACAATTGATGCCTGTGAAGGGTGCTGGCAGCCGTGGCCGATTGCTGCTTCTCAGTTGTCTTTTATTGAGCTCTCCCACGGCATGGATACGCAGAGGGAAACATGATTCGAACACACCAAACACTTTTGGCGATTGCCTGTGCGGCGATTGCCTGGCAACTTGCTGCTTCCACCGCGTTTGCTCAGTTCGGAACGGACCGCATCAATCGCCCCATCAGCCGTCCCACAGTCAGTCCGTATGTGAACATGTTGCGTGGCACCTATGGTTCGAATTCTGCAGCGGGTATTGCCGCAAACTATTATGGTGCTGTCCGCCCTCAGCAACAGTTTTATGCTCAAAGCGAACACCTGACTGAAGGTATCGGCCAGCTGCAGATGAGACAAAATCAATCTCGGCAAAACGATCAACCCAACGGTCAGCAAAATTCAATGCGCAAGTACCGCATGAACATTACCGGACATCCCGCTTCGTTTCTGTCGTTTGGCGGAGCCAGCGGTTCTGGTGCAGGCGGCGGTGGCCAGGGCAACTCCGGTGGCGGAGGTGGTGGCGGGTTTGGCGGAAACAGCTTTGGTGGCCAGGGTTCAACCGGTGGCTTCAGTGGCCATAGTGTTGGTTTTGGCTCCAACAGCGGATCGTCCGGCGGCTTCTGATAGTCGTCTGAAATTTTGAAAACACAATTCATCAGCGTTCAACAGATGCTGCAACGAAGTCAGCAAGACAGCTGAGTTGCAGAAAACTTGCTCAGGTTGAGTTACTTGCCCGGAACGATGTCTTTTCGTTTCAAAGCCGGCGCTCAACTTTGGGCGGGGGCCATGCCCTTGTCAGTAAATCTATTTGCCCAACAGGGATAGCAGTTATGTCGCAGCAGACAATCACGCTTCTAAAAAGAATCGCGGCCACGGGAGCAATCTCCGTCTTTGCAGGAAGCATCGCATCTGCTGGATGGCTCTGCAACTGGCAGACTCAGCACGCACGCCCGTACTACAATCCTTCATGCGAACCAAACTGGGGCTTTCATGAAACGGACTGGCGACGCATCTCTTCATCGCTGAACAGCCAGCAGGGAAGCTACTGCCCGGATGGCAGCTGTCAATCCGGAATCAGCGACACAACCTATCAGGATGCACTTCAATTGGGAGGACTGCCTCAGGGCGTTCCCACGCAGCAGGCCATTGTTCAGCCAGCTCCTTATGGCCAGGCGATCATTCTGCCTCAACAGCAGCCAAATTATCCATCGTTGCCGATGCAGGATCAGCCAGGTTACCCATCGACTGGTGGCAATCCGCCGGTGTTTAATCCACCAATTGCACCAAACGATTCCCATCAAATGCAGCCTATGAATGTTCCTCCATCAGGTGACTACCAGCACTATTCGCCAGGTTACTCGGGTGGCACCGGTGCGCCGATTCCGATGCCAGGTGCAGCACCGGGCGTGGGCAATACATCCACGCTTAGCCCCCTGCCGCAGCAACCCGCAAATCCCGGTGATATTCCGCTGCCGACACCGATGCCGATGCAGGATCTTCCGCAGCCCATGCCAATGCCGCCCATGCCCAATCAGACAAGCTATTACCAGTCCCCCATGCACAATGTGTCGCAGCAGCAAACATATTATGGGAACAACATGCAGTATTCTGCTCAACAGCAGTTTGCGCCAAACCCGCAGCAGGGTCCACCTGCGATGCCTCAGCCAATTCCTGTAAAAGGCATTTCCTATGGACGCACAGTGGATCAGCCCGCAGCAGCGCCAGCCAACGCCGGTCAACCAGCGGTAGCTCCAGAAGCAAACCCAAAACGCTTTTCTCTGATTCCTCGCATCTGGACGCGAGGGCACTAAATAACTTCACGCCAAAATAAGAACGCCGTCTTACATGGTGGCCGGGGTTGGACTGAGCTTGCGAAGCAAACGCGAGGTCTCGATCCAACCCCGGCCACCCTTCGCGTTAACAATTTGACAAGCATCTATTTTTGACTGTTAAAAAAATCATCGGCGCACGGTACTCGCACGGTACTCGCACGTTTCGCGTAGCGACAACGGAGTGGCTCGGCGATTAAGAACTCACCACGCCGGTTCGCGACCCACGCCCTCGGGGCGTTGGGCGAAGCCCTTGTTGGCACGCTCTACCACTGGTTGCTCGATGGTCGCATTGTGTAAAAATGCAGCCAACCACGAAATTTGAAGACGCCAGGTCGAGACCTCAGATGTTGCCTCGAAACAAAGACCGTAGCGGAACTCGCAGATAGCATTGGGCTCACCTAGCTGCAAAGAGTTCTGCGGCTTTCGCTATTGTCGTATTCGGAATCTGGACCAACACAGTTTTCAGGTCGCATCAAGGTGCCATTAAAGCCGCACGCGAACCAGATCGCGTCGAGCTGTGTTGTTGGGAAATCCGCGGCAAGTTGCTTAAGATGACTCGTTCTACAGCCTCACGTTGTTTAGCCAGCCGTGTTTCAAACTAACCGGTCTGCCTTAACGTCGCTGACAACGTTTCATTGAATCCAGAATTTAACGCGAGTTCAGATGTCTGAATCGGTCCTGAAGATCATCGTTCTTACCGGCAGCGATCGCCCTGAAGTTCTTGACGCGTGGGCTGAACTGCTGCCCATTCTGCAAAAGGATAAAGGCATCGAAGTCGTTGGTAAGTTTTCCAGACACCAGCACATCGATGAGCCGATCGACGCCGACATCGTGGTTGTGCTGGGCGGTGACGGATCGATCCTGCGTGGCTGCCGACAACTGGGCGCTCAGCAGGTTCCAATTATTGGTATCAATCTTGGTCGCCTGGGATTTTTGGCCGACCTTAGCCTGGACGAATTCTGCGAAAATCTGCCGAAGCTGATTTCTGGAGAATACGATGTTGTCGAACACCTGATGTTCGAATGTCAGCACATTACCGCTGACGGCGTCGTGCACACAGATCTGGGGCTGAACGAAGCCACGATCAATTCTGCAGGGTCGCTGAAAATTCTGGATATCAATCTGGAAATCGATGACGAAACCGTCACCACCTTCAGTTGTGATGGGCTGATTATCAGCACTCCCGTTGGCTCGACCGCTCACAATCTTTCAGCAGGCGGCCCGATACTAAGACAGGATCTTCAGGCGTTCAGTATTACGCCGATTTGTCCGCACACGCTCACCGTGCGCCCCATTGTTGATTCAGCAGATCGAGTCTATCGCTTTTCTGTTCCAGATTCTCCCAGCGGCGTGATGCTGGTTATTGACGGACAGATCCATCGCCCGGTGTCATCCCACGATTTGATCGTCGTTAAACGAGCGACCGCGACCTTTAAACTGATTCATTTTCCAGGCCACAGTTACTATAAAACGCTGCATCGGAAACTTGGTTGGCGTGGCCAATTGGAATATCGCGAACGCAAGGGACACTAAGTCGTCGTTTTTTTAACTCGATTTATGCCTCTTATCAACACACAGAAAATTCAGACCGAATTCATGTCAAAACGATCTTCAGAACCTCGTTGGCGTTCCACAACTGTGCTGGCCGTTCGTCACAAAGGCGACATTGTACTGGGAGCCGACGGGCAGGTGACCTATGGCAACACTATCATGAAGTCCGATACCAAAAAGCTGCGCCGCATGCTGGACGGCAAAGTGCTGGTCGGCTTCGCAGGTTCCACTGCTGACGCCTTTGCACTAATGGAACGCTTTGAAACAAAGGTGAAGGACTATCCCGGCAACATCGCACGTGCCGCTACAGAGCTCGCTCGCGATTGGCGCACCGATAGAGCTCTGCGCAAACTGGAAGCCATGATGATTGTCGCTGACGCCGAACTCACATTGTTGCTGACTGGTCAGGGTGATGTGGTTCAGCCAACCGATGGAGTTGTCGGAATCGGTTCCGGCGGCCCATACGCAACGTCTGCGGCTAAAGCGTTGGTGAAGCATTCGAACCTGACCGCAGAAGAAATTGTTCGAGAATCACTGGGTGTCGCCGCCGAAATCGACATCTACACAAATAACAACATCATCGTCGAACGCCTGACTTCTGCGGTTTAGTGCCAACCGCTTGCAACCAGCTTCTGACTTCTTTTTACCAGCTAACGCCAGTACCCAGATCCAATGCCAGAACAAACTCTTCCCATGACACCGAAACAGGTTGTCGAAAAGTTAAGCGAACACATCGTCGGCCAGGACAGCGCCAAGCGCGCCGTTGCAATTGCGTTGCGCAACAGATTTCGCTGGCAACAGCTTTCCGACGAAATGCGAAAAGAAGTCACGCCTCGCAACATTCTGATGATTGGCCCAACCGGCGTCGGTAAGACTGAGATCACTCGCCGACTGGCCAAGCTGACCGGTGCGCCGTTCATCAAAGTTGAAGCTACCAAATACACAGAAGTCGGATATTATGGCCGCGACGTGGAAAGCATGATTCGCGATCTTGTGGAAGCCGCAATTTCTTTGGTGCGAGCCTCCAAGCGAATCGAAGTGGAAGACGAAGCGACTCGGCGCGTCGAAAACCGAATTCTGGAACTGTTGGTTCCCTACGAACCTGCTGTCGTTACCACCAGTGTCGTTAACGCCGCCGACAGCGAAAACGCGGCCGGTGCCGATGCTGCAGACAACGAAGCTCGCCATAAACGTACCGTCGAAAAGTTTCGCGATATGCTGCGAGACGGAAAACTGGAAGAACGCATGGTGGAACTGTCCATCGAAAACAAGCAGACGCCCGTTCAGGTATTCACTAACATGGGCACCGAACAGATGGATATGGACCTGCAAGGCATGCTTGACCGCATGCTGCCCAAGCAAAACGCGGCTCGCAAAATGACAGTCGCGGATGCTCGCAAAGCTCTGATGGACCAGGAAGTGGAAACCTTGCTGGACAAAGACACCATCAACGAAGAAGCCATCCAGCTTGCCGAAGAAACAGGCATGGTGTTCATCGACGAAATCGACAAAGTCTGCAGCAGCGGAGAAGGCGGGCGTTCAGCAGACGTCAGCCGTCAGGGCGTCCAGCGCGACCTGTTGCCGATTGTGGAAGGCACGACCGTTCAGACACGCTATGGAACTGTCTCCACGGAGAAAATTATGTTCATTGCGGCAGGAGCATTTCATCGAGCTCGACCTTCTGACCTGATGCCCGAATTGCAGGGACGTTTTCCAATTCGAGTTGAACTGCAGGATCTTACAAAGGACGACCTGGTACGCATTTTGACAGAACCTTCCGGTTCCATCACCAGACAATACGCAGAACTATTGGCCGTTGACGGCGTTAACGTGTCGTACACAGACGACGGAATTGCGGCCATTGCCGACGTGGCATTTCACGTTAACCAGACGACTCAGAATATCGGTGCTCGCCGCCTGCAGACGATTATGGAACGCCTGCTGGAAGACGTCAGCTTTGAAGCTCCCGACTGCGGACAGAAAAACGTTGTTGTCGATAAAGACTACGTTCACTCTCGCCTGGACGAAATTCGCAACGACGAGGACCTAAGTCGCTTTGTGCTATAAACGCGACGTTTCCATAGCCGCAGACCTGTCGCATGCATCAGAATAGTGCATGGCCCCAGTTTTGCGCCCCAGCGACGAAGGCAATGACGGCAGATGCTTGCCTTGCGCGGAAGATTTGCATTGGCTTGGTGAGCAAGAAGAATGGTTAATGATTAATGGAAATTGAAAAATGGAGAATGCGGGAGTTGTTCGAAACCGAATTCTGCGGCTTTGTGGCTGAGAGACAAGACAAGCTCGCGGACGCAAGAGCTCGCGAACTTCCGTTCAATTTGCAATTTTCATTCTCCAATATTCAATAATCATTTGCCTGCACAGCGCCACGTTCGAGCTGCCGCGTTAATGGCGTTTAGAGTCTTACTCAGAATGATGGGCGCACCGTGCGCGCATGTTGTCCGTAGCGACAACGGAGCGGTTTGGCGATTCCAGCGTTCCATGTCTTGCCGCATTCCACGCCACTGGGTCAAGGGCGAAGCCCCTGTTAGGCAAGCGGCATGAAAGAGCTGACCGTCATTCCCGCGCAGGCGGGAACCCAGTGCCGCTGGATTCCCGCCTGCGCGGGAATGACGGTGGTTTGATCGTGGGTAGATTTCCAGCTGCCGCTCGCCTTAGTAGCACGTTTCGGAATTCCGGCCGTTGTAGCCGGAGTCGCCAGACTTCGGGCATTGAAATGAGCCACTGCTGAAGTCTGGCGCCCCCAGCTATAAAGTCTCAAACAGCGGAATCGCCTGCTGGTCGCTCAACTGCAGCAGGCTTCGCCAACGAAAGGCGGCGGTGAGTGTTGGTTGCGGTGAGTGTTGGCGGTAGCGCATAAAAAAAACGCTGGCGGTCACGAATGACAACCAGCGTTCTATTTGAAGCGAGGCCGAAGGGGCTTGAACCCTCAACCCCCGGATCGACAGTCCGGTACTCTAACCAATTGAGCTACGGCCCCTCACTTCGACGACACAAGAATAACATCGTTTCCGAATTAATCAAGTAATCGTACGGCGAATATTCGGCAATGATTCCAGAAGTTCTTAACAAATTTCTGTCCATTCGTCCAATTTCGTTTCGGCCCATGTTTGACACCAGTCCACCCATGCGGTTCGTGTCAAATACGGCGAATTTTTGTGCAACAAACTCTTTTCAACGACAGTGCGGTGTTAAGGCGACGCCCGAAATTGCTCTGCCGAAATTCCGGCAAAGCCACCTGATCGAAGTGAAAATTATCGTCGCTCTTCTCCTCCACCAGAATTGCGACCTCGACCGCCTCGGCCTCGACCACCGCGTTCTCCACCGCCACCGCTACGACCGCCGGGAGGGGCGTCGCCGCGAGGAGCGTCTGAACCGCGTCCTGTTGATGGTCCACTTGATCGACCGCCAGAATCCTGCTGACGATCGCCACCACGTTGTTGCTCGCCGCCGCTACGTTCCTGGCTTCCGCCGCTTCGATCGCCGCTACCGCCACGGTCACCGCCGCCACGATGCCCGCGATCTCCGCCGCCACGCTGATCACCGCCGCCACTTCGACCGCCTCGGCCACCACGTCCTCGCGAACCACCTCGATCGCCCTGTCCCTTGGCTGGTGACTTGATCGTCAATGAGCCAATGGCGTCTTCCCAGGTTGGGACTCCGTCAAATTCTGACGAAACAACGCGAGGTTCAGGCTTTGGATGTCGCTTTTTACGAGGCGTTTCCGGTACGACGGCTTCGTCTTCGCTGACTTCCGGAGCTTTTGAGCGTCGGCGAGAACGTTTTTGGCGATCGTCAGTTTTAGATTCGTCCTGTGCAGGTCGTGGACGTCGAGTCTTACGAGCAGCGGGGCGAACTTCTTTTGGTTCTTCGCGACCGTCGTCTGTATCAAACAGCACTTCGGTGTCGTCTACATCTTCATCGTCGTCATCTTCTTCTGCAACAACAGGTTCGGCGTCTTTTTTCGGCCCTCGACCACGACCACCGCGTCCACGACCGCCTCGTCGTCCACGGCGTCGTCGCGGAGCATCGTCTTCGGCCTTTTCTTCCTGGTCTTCACCGTCGTCATCTGATGACTCATCATCATCGTCGTCTGCGAAGTCGTCGCTCACTTTAAGGCTGCGTTGAGCCTTGGCTGCACCGGTGGAAACGCTGACGAAATCTTCGTCATCTTCGCCGAACAGAATTTCGTCCAGACCATCGTCGTCGTCGTCATCGTCAGCTTGAATCGCCTGACTTCCGCCTGCCTGAGTTGATGGCTTGTCCTGTGAATCGTCTTTGGGGCCGCGACCACGACGTCCACGACCTCGCCGACCACGACGTCGCTTTTTCGGCTGATCGTCGTCGCTGGATTCAGGAGCGGCAGATTTCTTATTGGTACCGCTTACGGTGTCATCGTCATCATCTTCGTCGTCGTCATCTTCGAACTCTGCCGCCGCGGGCTTGTTACTTTTGGGGGCTGAAACGGCTTCTTCTTCGTCGTCCCAAACCCATTCATCAAGCTCATCCCAGACGGCGTCGTCATCTTTAGCGACGGTTTTCTTTGCTGGAACGTCACGTTTAGAACGATCTTCAGAACGCGATGCAGAAGCAGCTGGCGCAGCACGCCTTGACGGTGCAGGAGCCTCCACTTCATCTTCTTCGTCGTCATCCTCGTCGAAGACTAAGTCATCATCATCATCTTCCTCGTCGTCATCCAGCTCATCATCATCGTCATCCAGATCGTCGTCGTCGTCGTCGTCGTCTTCATCTTCATCTTCTTCGTCGTCTTCTTCGTCGTCGTCTTCGTCGAAAACGATCTCATCATCGTCATCGTCTTCTTCAAGATCTTCCTCTTCGTCATCCAGATCGTCTTCGTCTTCTTCTTCTTCTTCGTCGTCGTCGTCATCGAAAACGATCTCATCATCGTCGTCTTCGAAGTCATCATCTTCTTCTTCGTCTTCGTCGTCCAAATCATCGTCGTCATCTTCGAACTCATCATCGTCCGATTCGACATCGTCATCATCAAGTTCTTCTTCGTCGTCTTCGAACTCAAGATCGTCGTCTACTGCCATTTCTTCGTCATCCTCTTCGGTTACGTCGTTGTTTTGATTTTCATCTTCATCGTCGGTGAAGAGGATCAGGTCGTCATCGATTTCGTCAGCGTAATCAACCGTGCTCGACTTGGATTCACGCTGTTCGGCGCGATCGAAATCGAAGTCGACTTCTTTTGCATCAGCGACTTTTGGCGAGGCTTTTGCTCCCAACCCCAGCAGCGCATCAATCGAATTGTCGCTTCCATCGTAATCATCAAACAGCAGGCCATCGCCAACTTCAGCATCAGTCGATTTTCGCACATTGATGCCAAACAGTTTTTCCGCAAGATCGTCTGCGGAACCGCTGTTTTTTCCTTTTTCGTCGCTCATTTTTGTGCTCTTAACGCCCAGTTCCAGGCGGGGGAATTCACGGCCAAATGCCAATTGGTCTAACTAATATCTGTGTGGACAATTCAGCCGACTCGCCAATCGAGACGACTTTGCCTGCTACAAGGCGTGTATTTGGGGGCATGACCGCATAGTTTTCAGTGCGGAGGCTACTGCCCAACCTTTGTGATTGCAAACCCGATCGATTCGCTGGCAGAACGATCGGCAGCAAACACGGCAGATTTCCCTTACTTTTTGTCAATTAACGACTTCCGACAACACCGATCACTCAATTCTGCCACATTTGCAGGCTGAACTTCCAATCAACGGTGTCACCTGTCGCTCAAGAATCAGGCCCATTTTAAGAATCA
The DNA here is from genome assembly GCA_937916515.1 of uncultured Planctomycetaceae bacterium. GTDB lineage: Bacteria > Planctomycetota > Planctomycetia > Planctomycetales > Planctomycetaceae > Fuerstiella. The sequence continues at coordinate 48,736 of CALFSX010000297.1, forward strand.
ACACCGGACGCCGCTTGCCGTCCGATGAAAAACGACAACAAATTCAGCGTCAGACAACTGGTCGTGGTGCCTTGAAAATTCCGCAAATTGTCAAATTGTGCTGCCACCACCGCCCAGTCTTCTAAGAAAACCACAGATTATCAGCCGGTCAACGTACCTTTCGACGATGGAACTCCGGTTTGCCGGGGATCGACGGTTATTGCCTGCCGCAGGGCTCGAGCCGTCGCTTTAAACGTAGCTTCCGAAATATGGTGACTATTGCTTCCGTGATGAAGCACAAGGTGCAGATTCATCAAAGCGTTTGAAGCGAACGCGTTCCAGAATTCCTGAACCAGTTCTGTGTCGAACGTGCCGATTTTTTCCGTCGGAAACGGCACGTTGTAAACAAACACAAACCGACCGCTTAAATCCAGAGCCGAAGTAACCAGAGATTCTTCCATCGGCAAAGCAATGCTGCCGTACCGAGAAATCCCCTGCTTGTCGCCCAGCGCCTGATGAAACGCTCGCCCCAGACAAATTCCCACGTCTTCGACCGTGTGATGATCGTCTACGTGCAGATCGCCGTTGGCCTTCACCGTCAGGTCGAATAGTCCGTGGCGAGCGAACAGCGTTAACATGTGGTCAAAAAAACCGACGCCGGTGGCGATGGAATTTTGGCCGGAACCGTCCAGGTTAATAGACAGTTCAATCTGAGTTTCCGCGGTTTCGCGGCTGATCTTTGCCGTGCGACTCATCTATTTTCTCCCTCAAGGGCTTCGCCCCTGAATCTGTTAGTTGCCCTGCTGCTGAATTATTTCAGACGCTTGAAACAATGTCTGCCAGCACGCTCAGCAGCCGATCGATTTCTGCATCGGTGCCGATCGTAATTCTCAGGCCATCAATGACGCTGTCAGAATCGACAATCGGAAACTTCATAAATCGTACCAGCACCTTGTTCTGTTTGAGTCCTTCATAAATTGCCGCGTGCCTGCCGCTTTCGTGTTTCACCCACAAAAAGTTGGTTTCGCTGGCAGAAACCGCGAAGCCCAATTTTGGCAGTTCAGCGGCCAGTCGAGTTCGCGTGGCAATAATCTTTTTGCGATTCGCCAGCATCCATTCCTGATCTTCCAACGCAGCTGTGGCGGCAGCAATGGCGATGGCGTCGCAGTTGTAACTGTCTTTGACTTTTTGCATGCCTTCCGTCAAAGCGGGATCGGCAATGGAAAAGCCGAAACGCAGTCCGGCAAGGCTGTACGACTTACTAAGCGTGCGAGTGACCACAATTCGGCCCGCAAAACGCGGATCTTTCAACAACTGGCCTTTGTGTGGTTCGTCGGCGAAGTCTCCATAAGCTTCATCCAGAACCAGAACGCCGTCATCCGGAAGCAGTTGCTGCAGTTGTTCTGCAGACCAGCGATTTCCGGTGGGCGAATTCGGATTCGGTACGAAACACAGATTCGCAGGCCCGCACAGTTGCCGAGCTGCTGACGGGTCCCATTCAAACTGATCATTTAACTGCAACCGCGAAACTGTACTGCCCTGAATCTGAGCCAGAGTTTCATACAACACATAGCTGGGGTACGGATAAACGATTGAATCGCCCGTGTCGCAAAACGATCGAATCAAAATCGTCAGATTCTCGTCGCTGCCATTGGCAGGCAAAATCCAATCGGGATCAACGTCAAACAACCCGGCCGCCACCTTGCGAAAACTGGTGGCCCGCGGATCGGGATAGACGTTTAACCGGCCCGTCGCTGCCTGCTGAATGGCGGCAACAACCGCTGGAGACGGCGGATAAGGATTCTCATTCGTGTTCAGCTTAACCCATCCGCTTTCCTGAGGTTGCTCGCCAGAAACATAGCCGGCCATCTTCTGAACGTTGTCGCGAAATGGATTCTTCATGGATTGCAAGGGCAGAAACACGTGGGAAAAATTGTCTGGTTATGCGGGCTTGTCCCGAGTTCTCAACGATATCGATGGGACCGTCGATTGTTCACTCTGCAAACGCCAATTCCGGCGGGAAATCCCGGTTTCCACCCGGATTACTCAAATCTGAGCCGATCGCGACGCTTGTTTCAACAATGGCGGACACACAGGCAACTTGCTGCGTTCAGCAAAATGCTCAGATCTGCAACTGGCGGCGATCGACAGGTTGACGTAGTTTAACGGCTGAGTTCGCAAAGAACGCACAGGGGCTGAGTTGCTAACCCGGCAAACTTCCGAACTTTCGAAATTCCTCGGCGTTCTCGGCGACATCAGCGGTTAAGGCGCCACCATCGATTTCCCGCAGACGGCTGATCACGCCGCTCAGCCCTGCTACACTCATGCCACCTTCACGAAGTCCCCCCCCCCATAAAGTGCACGAACACATGCGTCCCCACAACCGAATTCACGTTTTCGCATCCATCGCTTTTCTAATTTTCGTCAGCTGCGCCCCACTGCCAGCCGACGAACCAAATACCGCCGCAGATTCACCAAAAGCTGAAGCGACGGATCAGGCAAAGGCTGAACCGGTCGTTGTTCCCGCCGACAAAGAAAACTTCCATTTGTTTTTGCTGGTTGGGCAATCCAACATGGCCGGTCGAGGCACCGTGGAAGCAGAAGATACAGTTGTGCATTCAAACATCCTGTCACTGAATCAGGATCACCAATGGGAACACGCCGTTGATCCATTGCACTTTGATAAACCGAAAATGGCGGGCGTCGGTCTGGGACGCACGTTCGCATTGGATTACGCTGCCAAACATCCGGACGTTACGGTCGGTTTAATTCCGTGTGCCGTGGGAGGATCGCCGATTCGTGCGTGGGAACCAGGTGGGTTTCACGACCAAACCAAAAGTCATCCCTACGACGACGCGATGCAACGAGCACACGTTGCGCTCAAATCAGGAACGCTGAAGGGTATTCTGTGGCATCAGGGCGAATCCGATTCGACAACGAAGCAGTCAGTTCTGTACGAAGAAAAACTACACGCGCTCATCAACCGATTTCGCACAGAACTGGATGGCCCTGAAGTTCCGTTTGTCGCCGGGCAGTTGGGTCAGTTTCCGGAAAAACCATGGAACGATTCACGCAGGCTGGTCAATTCAGTTCTTGAATCGCTGCCAGCAAAAGTACCGTTCTGCGGTTTCGCAAAATCAGATGGGCTGAAGCATAAAGGCGACGAAACTCATTTCAATTCCGCCGCCTATCGAGAATTCGGCCACCGCTATTTTCAAGCGTTCGAATCGGCTTGTACGAATCCCACCAGGTAGCTTTCCCTGTGAGACGCGACACGTGAGCGACCGAGCGACAGCAACAAACCCGTTGCCTGACGGCGCACGGTTCACTGTTGTGTTTTGATATGGAATGCATTCCCGGAAAAACAACCCGTTGCCGGTTCATTCATCCCACGGTTCGCGTACTGAGTTGCCGAACGTACCTCTGTTTCGAGATTCATTCACTGTTCGATCGTAGTGCGATTGTTTCTCAACTTTCGTCGTTCCGCCGCCCGAATAGTTTCGACCAAAGATGCCAAACAGAACGTCACCAAACGTGCACCCGCACAGAAGTGGCAATAACAGCAGGCATAGTCTAGCCACGTTGCGTTTCATTTCCATCTCCAGTCCAACTGCGAAATGCAGCGTCAATTTCAGGTGATGATCTCTACGACACCTTACAAAAGTATGTTTTGTTGCGGCAATATCATTTCAGGCGGATTTCAGGCCGTGCAATCCAGTACATTCACTGAACCTGGTGGCTGAAACGCACGCTCACCGAACTTTGCATTCAATGCAATTCTCGCGACGCGACTTAGACTTCTTAAAGCAGCAAACTTGTTCACGTTGAGTCAAGTTTTCAGAGCGACAACGGGGCGTTTCTGAGCGTCAGCTCAAATGGTCTGAAGCACGGCCTCGTTAGCTACGCTTAAATAAGCTAACTTCTTCACGTTGAGTCAAGTTTTCAGAGCGACAACGGAGCGTTTCCGAGCGGTAGCTCGAATGGTCTGAGGCACGGCCTCGTTAGAATAGTGCTTCCAGTTTGGTTCTGTAGGCGGCGGCTCTAAGGTTTCACTGATTGCGACCGCGTTTCCGCTTGAGACTTGTTGGGGAAGTCATCAGACTCTTCGATTCCCTGGTTTTCTCATCCACCGATTTTTCATGAGATCTGCTCCATGCCTCGCCTTGTTCGCTTCGTTGCTGTTGTCGGTTTGTTGCTTGCTTCGGCTTCGGCCTACTGCCAGGAACCCGCTCGGTTTATATCCTCCGATCCGCAGAACGTGGACGAAGACTTTGCGTTTCAAGGCGAATACGCAGGCCTGATACTTCCTGATTCAGACGCCGCGACCAATCTTTATCGGCAGGTTGGAATTCAAGTGGTGGCATTGGGCCACGGAAAATTCGACGCCGTACAATTCGACTTCGGACTTCCAGGAGCCGGATGGAACAAATCAGATCGTCTGCGAATGTCGGGAACACGCAACGGCGATGTTCTGGAACTTACCGGAGATCACAGTTCGGCCACCATTCAAAATGGTCTGTTGCTGTTGAAGTCAGCCGCTGGCAACAATGTCGGCAGCTTTCCTCGCATCATTCGCAAAAGCCCAACACTCGGCCAGAAGGCTCCCGCAAACGCCATCGTGCTGTTTGACGGAAGCCACGCCAACGAGTTCCACAACGGCCGCATCACAGAAGACGGACTGTTGATGGAAGGTGCGGACTTCAAACGCATGTTCAATGACTTCACTTTGCATGTCGAATTTCGATTGCCATACATGCCGAATGATCGAGGACAGAAGCGAGGCAACTCGGGCATCTATCTGCAAAGTCGTTATGAAGTTCAGGTGCTGGATTCATTCGGACTGGACGGAGCCTTCAACGAATGTGGAGCCCTGTACCGCTATCAGCCACCAAACGTAAATATGTGCCTGCCTCCTCTGCAGTGGCAAACGTACGACATTACGCTCTGTTCGCCAAAGTTCGACAGCGAACAAAACAAAATATGCAACGCTCGACTAACAGTGAAGCACAATGGCGTTGTGGTGCAGAACAACTTCAACGTCGAACGTAAAACGGGAGCCGGCCAGCAGGAATCGCCTGATCCTTATCCCATCCGATTGCAAAATCACAGCGACCCTGTCCGATACCGCAACATCTGGATCATTGACCACAGCCCACAAACATTCAAACATATCAACGACGTTGTGGTACGCTAAAACGCTGGCATGATCACACGCAACGCTCAAGCAGCGGTTGTAGATTAAGTATTGTGGTGCCAACCGCATTGCCACGCGGTTCAGTCCCCAAGGGGCGGCAGCACTTGACGGGATGCCAATCCCCGGAAAACGGCGACTCAAAAAACATACAGAGCCTTCGGGACTGTGAATTAATGAGAAGAGATTGCGTGGGTGGCCGGGGTTGGAGCGAGGTACGAGCGAAACCCCGGCCACCCAGCATGGTCTGTTATGCGGCACACGAGCCAACACATCAGGAGAGTTCCTCCCAGGAGATATCACGGATACCACGGATTTGCTTCAGACGTGGGGCTTTCGCCCGGATCATCTTGGACCACCTAGCGTAGGCCGGATCAAGCGGGCAACGCGTGCCGGAACGGCGCGAACCTTCGCTGCAACGTTTTAGTCGCTGAACGCTTCGATGCAACATCAGCCGCACGCGATGCTCCGGCAGATTGACGGTTCCCTTGGTCCGGCCTACTTTCTCCTGGTCGGAGAATCGGAATTCGGTTGTGTTGAAATCAGAAACAGGTTTCTCCATCGTGGGGCTTTCACCCGGATCATCGTTGAGCGAGCTCAGCGTGACAATTGAAAACAAGCACCATGGAGAAACCATGATTATTTGCACGCGTATAAATTGAGTCGTTTAACCCGACTCGTAGAGGAGGTCCACTGCAATGAACCGAAGTCCTCCTCTACGAGTCGGGGCAAACGGGAAACTCATCATTTCCCGTTTGCCCCGCAACGTATAAGTCTACCCGGCACGTCGTTCGAGATGAAATCGCAAATGTCGGATTTGATATGGGCTGGCCGCCGGGCCATCCACACAAAGCCGTTCGTTCTTTAGTCATCCGCACATGGCCGGGAAGTCTGCTCGCTCTGCCTCAAGCAAGAGCCGGACCTACGAACATCGCCAGTCTGCATGACCACTTGGCCGACTCATGTGAGAAGTATCTCAACAAAAAACACATACTCAAGCTTGACGATCTAAGCCTAATACGAAAACCATGTTGTGCGGCTACTCGGGCATGGAGCCTGCGCACCACTGGTCAACGAATCGCCGAAAACTCGATGCAGCCCACGAACGGGCGTCCGTCTCGTGGTCCCACCGGTACACATTGTGGGGATCAACACCAGTCGAGAGGATGCGAAACGCGAAGCAGTCACCGCCAGAATCCGACGCAAAAAAGAACAAATGATCGAATGGCATGTAAAGTTCAGGATAGTCGGATGCCGTCCTGAACTCACGGTTTTGCGATGTAATTTCATCGGTTGACCAGCAAAGAGAGCCAAAGAACGACTCTACTCCGTTGGATTCAGCGAGCAGTTGCCGCAGAGCGTCGGGGAATTTGATCTGGAATTCGGATTCGACAGCCGCAATATCGGCCTCGGATGCTGGAGCAGCGAACTCAGGTTCAGCGTCGCTGGAGGTCGATGCAGATTGAATAAGGTCACGCCACATTCTTGTAGCCGCACAACATCGTGATTCTCTGACAAGGTGTCGCAGAAACGGGTTCGGGCGACTTGATGTTGTGAGATTAGTGGCTTTGGCGTGAAATTCCAGTGGAGCGATAGTCTTACTCGTAAGGACGCTGGCATGCATCGCAGCGACAGCGCAGCGGCTCGGCGGTTTGAACGTTCCACGTCCTGTTCACGTGCCACGCCACCGGGTGAAGGGTAAAGCCCTTGTGTGTTGGTGTTTTTTGACGCTGGTGGAGACATTCTTGCTGCTTCGATGATGTGGCGGCATTGGCTGAGAGCATGTGAAATGTTCGGGCTTTTGTTCGGAAGCCAGTGGTGAACGCGGCGGAATCTGTGGCAAATTGGCTGTCAGTCGGCGAAGTGCTTCCGTTCGGTCCGAAGGTATCGGCTGGTGCGTGTTTGAGCTAAGAAAAATGTGGTGAAACTTGTATAATGCCCGTTCGACCTCACAATTCGGCTACAATTTGGCTAAAAATGAAGCGCTGCAGCGCCTGATATTAGTCGCACACAAGTAAATCGGTCACGGATATCAAATGCCCGGAAATTCCTTTGGACAGTTTTTTCGCATCACCACCGCTGGCGAAAGTCATGGTCCGGGAAATGTTGTCATCATTGATGGTGTGCCTTCAGGAATTCCGATCAGCGTCGACGACCTGATGGTGGATATGGATCGCCGACGGCCGGGCCAAAGTAAACTGACGACTCAACGCAAAGAAGCGGACGAAGCCGAAATTCTGGCGGGCGTTTTTGAAGGACGCACCACCGGAACCAGCGTCGCCATTTTGATTCGCAACACAGATCAACGCAGCAAAGATTATTCGGATATCAAAGACAAGTACCGCCCCGGGCATGCAGACTATACGTACGATGCTCGGTTCGGCTTTCGCGACTATCGAGGTGGCGGCCGCAGCAGTGCTCGCGAAACGACGGCTCGCGTGGCTGCCGGAGTTCTGGCGAAGAAACTGATTGCTCAGGAATTTGGCGGCAAAGTTGTCGGCTATGTTTCTCAAGTGGGAAACATCAAAGCCAGTATTCCGTCGCCGGAAAATGTGACTCTGGAACAGGTGGAATCTCTGCCGGACGGGTCACCCAATATCGTGCGATGTCCGGACTACGAAGCCGGGAAAAAGATGATCGAACTGATTGACGTTGTTCGCAAAGACACGGATTCGATTGGAGGAGTTTCCGAAATTGTTGCCAGCGGAGTTCCAGCCGGACTGGGTGAACCTGTATTCGACAAACTGAAGGCCGATCTGGCGAAAGCGCTGTTTAGTTTGCCGGCCGTTCTGGGAGTTGAATACGGCATTGGCTTTGGCTGTGCAGAACTGCGCGGCAGTGAAAATAACGATATCTTCACCAGCGAAAACGGAACCATCACCACGGAATCCAATCGTCATGGCGGAATGCTGGGCGGTATCAGTTCCGGACTGCCAATTGTGCTGCGAGCTGCGATTAAACCAACCAGCAGTCTGGCGAAAGAACAGGACACGGTTTCTCGCGACGGAACCCCAACAACCATCACCACAAAAGGTCGTCACGACCCATGCCTGCTGCCTCGCTTTGTGCCGATGGGTGAAGCCATGGTGGCTTTGGTGCTGGCTGATCACTGGCTAAGATGGAAGGCGATTCGTGGCGGGGCGACTGCGGGATAGTTGCTAATCCTGCGTTAAACCCACGGCCTTCACATGCCAGCGTTCTGCGACTTGGGAATTGACTCCAGATAAATAGCATAAGCTTTCAGCTTGTGATGCACCTCAATCGAAACTCTTCGGCGTGTTTGAAATGACCAGCCTGGTCGACTTTCACTATTAACAATTCAAGGGCGTATTTCGGGACTTGTCCATAAGAGGCTGTCCGGATGCAGCCTTTATGAAGATCGTTGATCTGCACGCACTGAATTCTGTATTGGACCGTATTATTATGACATCACCACTGAGCGAAGTTTCCGAAACACTAAAATCACTCGGCCAGGATCATTTGCTGGCGTGGTGGCCGGAACTTTCAGAAGCTGAACAACAGTCTCTGCTGCAACAGATTCAGGCGGTTGATTTTTCGACTGTGCAAAGCGTGTGGTCGAAGTCGCAGGTTGCCGCATCGCCCACTGATGCTGCGGCTGCAGATGACGGCGTTGCGAGAGCTGATATCGCGGCGGCTCCACAAACTGTTGTGCGGCAGCCGGTTTCTGCAGAAGATCATGAACTGTGGGAAGCGGCAACGGTTGTTGGAAATCAGCTGTTAAGTGACGGCAAAGTTGCTGTGATTACCGTCGCCGGCGGTCAGGGAAGTCGGCTTGGCTTTGAGCATCCCAAGGGGATGTATCAGATCGGTCCGGCGACCGACAGAACGTTGTTTCAGATTTTTGCGGAACAAATTCAGGCTCGCAAACTGCGTCATGGGGGTGAGATTCCATGGCTGATTATGACGAGTTCAGCCACACACGACGAAACCGAACAGTTTCTGCAAGCCAACAGTTTTTTCGGACTTGATCCCGCCAGCGTGTTTCTGTTTCAGCAGGGAAGTATGCCAGCCGTAGACGCGGCAACGGGCAAGGTTTTGATGAGCGACAAAGGCACGTTGTGTTTGTCGCCCGATGGTCATGGAGGATTGGTGACCGCGCTAAAAACATCGGGGCTGCTGGACAAAATGGCGTCGATGAATGTGGAACACTTTTTCTATCATCAGGTCGACAATCCCACTGTGATTATGTGCGACCCGGCGTTACTGGGACTTCATCACCAGCATGATTCTCAACTGACAACGAACGTGGTAAAAAAGGTCAGCCCCATGGAACGCATGGGCGTGCTGGTGGACATGAACGGCCACTTGGAAATTATCGAATACAGCGAACTGAACGAAGAACAGGCATCGCGAGAAGACGCATCCGGCCAGTGGATTTTCTGGGCGGGCAACACGGCGATTCACGTGTTTACGCGGACCTTCTTTGAAGAACTCACCAACGACGGTTGCCAGTTGGAACTTCACCTGGCCAGCAAGAAAGTCGCGTGCCTGCAGGACGACGGAACTCTGCTGGAACCAACGGAACCGAACGCTAATAAGTTCGAACGCTTTATCTTTGATGCTTTGCCACTGGCGAAGAACGCTTTAATTGTGGAAGGCAATCGCGATCGGGAATTCAATCCCGTGAAGAATGCGGAAGGCAGCGACTCGCCCGCCACGTCAAAAGCGGCGATGAACCGAATCTTCCGCGAATGGGCATTAGCGGCGGGACTGCAGGTGGCGGATAACGTGGATCTGGAAATCAGCCCTCTACACGCCCTGGACGAAGCAGAATTCACAGCTCGCGTAGCGGATGGCACTTTAAAGGTGAGCGATATCTGCGGAGGTTAGTAACGGGACTTTGCCGGTGGGCCCAGCCACGTCACCCGGCTTCTAACCGTCATTCCCGCGCAGGCGGGAACCCAGCCACCACAATGCCTGTGGATTCCCGCCTGCGCGGGAATGACGAAGGTGTCAATGCCTGTGGAACGGCTCAACAGAAATCCTATTGCAGATCGTACAGCTCGTCGCGTTTTAGTGGATCATGCAGGTTGCCGTCGCTGACGAAACCAAGGCGATGTTTGTCCATCAGGTCAACCTGTTGCTGCGACAGAAAGTTGTTGCCGGGGACTTCGACATGATTGGCGTGAGAATAGCTTCTGACGCTGCCGTCCATGAATGCGACGTTGGCAGAATCTGTGTGCCTGAAATGAACGTTCGGAAAGTTGTTGCTGGGTGGTTCCAGCAGCCACGTTTCTTCAAAGCTGTATGTGGGCGGTGAAAAACTGATGGTCTTCACCTGAGCCGCATCGGCAAAAACCACAGTTTGCGTCATCTGCATGATGTCTCGGAACTTTCGAGTGGCAGGTTTGCGACTTGGGGTTGCCGCGTAAGTTGGCGGTGGCCATTCAATGCCGGATTCTCGCGACAGGTAGTGTCCGTTGAAACCAAAGCCCGACGCCGGGCGTCCAAAGCGTACGGCATCCATTTGCCCTTCTCCAAAATTCGGACACTGGAACGCGCTGTAGTTTGTTTCCATAAACGGAGCCAACGGTCCGGCGGCAAAGTTCAGCTGTTTGGTTGTGTCTGGTTCGTCGTAATTGACAACACCAAACCAGAACTGAGACTTCCCTTGCGGCAACGCATAGGTCTGTAAAAAGCTAAGCTGAGCAGTGTCTTCTATCACGTAGGGAATGATGGCTTCTGAATACACGTCGGCATAGTTGTGCAGGGCCAGAGTCAGCTGCTTAAGGCGATTCTTACACTGAGTTCGCCGAGCCGCTTCTCGCGCCTGTTGAACGGCAGGCAACAGCAGTGCAATCAGGATGGCGATGATCGCAATCACCACCAGCAGTTCAATCAGTGTAAAGCCACGCTGCCGAGGGCGATACGAATGTTGCTGGCTGTTGTTAAAGCCGCAGCGGCTGGAGTATTTGTGTGCCACAAGATTGCTCTTTCTGAATTCATCAGTATTGAGCAGATCAACGAGCATCGGACGCAACAACGAAGCGGCTCCAGTTTTAAGCGGTTTGAATTTCAGTGCACGTGCGGCTTCGCAAACCTTCCGCGGTTCCAGCCACAAACCGGGCGGGAATCAGGGCGCGAAGAGCTGGAAAACGTGAACGACGTTTGAAATTCAAAACAATGGAGGCTGAATTGTTTCGGCCGACATCGCCTTTCCGCGAAGGTGATATCAACAACGTTTCAGGCAGGTCTTCTGGCTTCCGGATCGTCCAGAATTTCTTTCCTTCCCACCATCGACACCAGATTTTGGTCTGGCTAATGACAGCAGTGGACTGAATAAGAAATCTGTCCCCGGTTACAGCGGCGGGACCGCGACGGAATTGAGCATGGCCGTTTGGCGTCGCTCTCACCGTCTTCCCTTTTCATTTGCTCCAACGCGTCAACTTTCTGCCGCGTAGCAAACACCTGAATCGTTTCTTAACAGAAATGTGCGAACTGCAGCATTTCTATTAAGCAGACGCAGGCTATCAGGCGTCGCTTTGAATACAAGCTCCACTTCCGATTGATTCGTGATTTCTGCACCGTAGAATCATCAACTGGCAGGTATTCATTCATCCCCACTTTTTTGATTGATCAAGTTTGATGCAGGAAGCTATTCGCAAGGCCACCGTGTTAATTGAAGCGCTCGGTTGGATTCAGCGCTTTCGGAATAAGTACGTTGTCGTGAAAATTGGCGGCAGCACGTTGGATCAGCCGGAAGCGGTGGACAGCCTGCTGACAGACGTGGTTTTTATGGCTTCTGTGGGTATGCGACCGGTAATTGTGCACGGCGGTGGCAAGGCCATTAGCGCGGCCATGGCGGGAGCTGGCATTGTGCCTCGCTTTGTCGAAGGCCGTCGCTACACCGATGCTGATACGCTGAAGATCGCTTCTGAAGTTCTGGTACAGACGATTTCTGCCGGCATCGTCGACGCTTTGCGAGCCAAGGGAGCCACAGCCACGGGATTGCACTTCCTGTCCGAAAATGCTCTGGTTGCTGAAAAGCTGGAACTGAAAGACGCTGCGGGCGCCGCAGTCGATCTGGGGCACGTCGGCCACGTGACGAAGGTAGATCGCGAGCTGATTACTCGGATTTGTTCCACAGGCACAATTCCCGTAATTCCATGCATTGCTCTGGATTGCAACGGGCATCGTTTCAACGTGAATGCAGACACCGCGGCCGCTGCGGTGGCTCGCGATCTGAACGTTGAAAAGCTGGTTTTCCTAAGCGACATTCCCGGAATTTTGACGGACGTTGCTGACCCGGGTTCTCGCCTGTCGCACGTAACTGCGGCTCGAGTTCGAGAACTGATCAAAGACGGCACCATCGCTGGCGGCATGGTACCCAAGGTAGAAGCGGCTCTGGACGCGCTGGACGCCGGGGTTCGTAAGGTTCATATCGTAGACGCCGCGATGCCTCATTCTGTGCTGCTGGAAATCTATTCCGACACGGGCGTCGGAACAGAAATTGTCAGCTAAGGAATTGTCCCGAATTAAAATCCTTGATTGACAGTCAGTCGCGACTTTACGAAGGCTGTTGCAAGGCATCGCGATTTGCGACGTACGGTTATTACAGTCGCGGAGCGACGACAGACGATCGCCTAGGACTTCAGCCAACCTCGGGTTAAAACCCGAGGCTATCACCTGTCGTCGCTCCGCGACTCACCTGTCGCAACGTGCAACGACGCTGAAAAATCGAAAAGTGTTTTGAGCCTCACGGCGTAGTGCCAGCCTTCTGCCACTTGCATCGCGCCTAACCGTCATTCCCGCGCAGGCGGGAATCCACAGGCATTTTGGCGGCTGGGTTCCCCCCCTGCGCGGGAATGACGTGATTGTTAATGCGGGTGGATGGGCAGCGTTCATGGCAACCGCTCTGAAAACCCTTCACGGCGTTGGGCGAAGCCCTTGTTAGGATTTCGCTGGTGGCGATATGCGGTAGACCCTTGTGCCAATTTGAACAAGCACGGGTTCGTCCAATGATAGATAGATCGTCCAGCGACCGTTGTCGATTTTGGTCAGGTCGAAGTAGGCTTGTGAAAACTGTTCGACCTTGATGATGTCTTTGTCTTCTGGAGCAGACTTCAGTTTTGTCAGATCAGAATCCTGCCACTCGTTTTCTTTCCAGTAAAACGTTTTGGAGCCGATCCGTTTGATCTGTTCGTGAACAACGGTATCGCCTGATGCGAAACCGGATTCGTCCGCTGGAGCCGGCGTGGCTGATGCGGGCGAGGCTGAGCCAAATCCGCCAGCGCCAAAACCACCGCCCAGGCCGCCGCTGAATCTGGCTTTTGGCACGTTTGCTCCGCGTCCTCCCTTGGCTGCCGGCATTCTTCCCAGTGAATCGGCCGAAGAGTTTCCAGCTGGGGCGGCAATGGAGCCAGCTCGCTGAGCTTCCTGTAACGATTTCTTGAAGTCTCGCTGTTCAAATCCGCCTCGACCGGAAGCGATGGAGAGCCCGAAACTGGACAACGATTCGGCTTCGGTCAGCAGGCGTCGTCGGTCTTCGAATGAAACGTTTTCGTCCGCCAGAAACGACGTGTACGGAGTCATGATGCCGTGCTTCAAAGACAGTGCCACTAGTTCGTCAACCAGTTCTTTGTTCTGGCCGTTCAGGTCGAGTTGATCAATGATTTCTCCGATGCGGCGGGTAGCCCACAATGTTTCCACAAAGCTGTTGCGGCGAGTAGCTTTTTCGTCGCCGAACTCGGTTTCCAGCGTCAGGGAACGATGCTTGTCCGCAACCGTTCCGCTAAGCGACACGGTGACCGGGGCTGCTTTTTTATAGCGTCCGACCATGGTTAACTGCTGGCCTCGAAACAGGTCTGGCAGTTGAGTCGGATACAGGCGGTTGACGAGCTTGACGTTGTCCGATCCGGATTCGCTGTTGAAGGCAATCTTCAGGTCGGTCATCGCCGGAAAGCTGACTTTCCTGAACAGGTTTGAAGCCGCCACTTCAATGTCTTCGTCAGGCTTCACATAGACGGATGTGCCACGTTGATCTCGCGACAGACGATCCAGCAGTCGGCTGTTCACATCATAGCCGACTCCAAAACTGAAGACTCTGGCGTTCACTGAATTCGCCGTTGTCGCGTTGGCTGTAATCGCGGCTTCTTTTGTTTCCCCCACGGTGGGCAGTCCATCAGTAAAGAACATGACGTACGACGGACGCTGCTTATCTTTTAATTGGTTCAATGCCGTGGTCAGTGCTTCGTTAATGTTGGTGCCACCACCGGAGTAAATATCATCCACATAGCTAAGCGCGGCTTTACGAGTTTCGCTGGTGACCAGTTCCAGTTCCGGGCGAAACAGTTCCACTTCTGATGAATACGAAATGATGTTGAAGGTGTCATCTTTGTTTAGCGAGTTCAGCATGTACTTCAGCGAAGCTTTGGCCTGTTCGATTTTTTCGCCCGACATGCTGCCCGATTTATCAACCACAAACAGCACTGTCTTGGGAAAGGCGACGTCGTTTTTCGCTTTCACTCGAGGAGTCGCCAGCAGCAGAAAATAACCTTGTTCGTCACCGTCGGGTTGATAGCTGATCAGGTTCATGCCGATGTCGCTGCCTTTGGTGCCGTAAAGCAGTCGGACGTCGTCTGACTTGCTGACGTTTTTCAGCGTCAGTTTGCACGAAGCCCGCTTTTCACCGTCGCGGTCGATGTCGAAATTGTGAGTGGGGCTGTAGATATTTTTCAGTTCCTGTTCTGACCGCAGTTTGATGGTGACGTTCATTTCTTCAATCACCTGAGACGAATGTTTGGTCTGCCCCAGCGGCAGCGTGAAATCCACCAGCCCCGAATCGCTGGTCAGCAACTGCGTATAACGAATTTCAACTCGACGACTTTCACCGGCCGGAATCGGAAACACGCTGGTCTTAAACAGTCCTCTTCCCATGTATTCCAACAGGGCCGGATCTTTCTGCTGACGGACGATTGCTTCGTATTCGCTGCGAGCTTCGTCTTTCGGCTTCAGTTCGCCGATCAGTTCTTTGCCGTCAACAATCAGCGTCAGCCCGTTTATCGCGGCACCGTCCGGCATGGGGAACAGAAACGTGGTTTCCAGAGTTCTCTGGCTGGTATTCTGGAACGTCTGAGCAATCTGCACAGTCGCAACCTGTTCCTGAATTCCAGCTCGCACATCAACATTGGTGATGCGAAATTCTGCCGCACGCGGCCCCGCAGGGTTGCGAATGATGGCAATTTGCCCATGAACGTCGGCGGCAGAAACGATGGTCAGGGCCAAAAACAGGCCAAAATACGTTGGTTTCACGATTTGAATCTCCCTCAACGACATCACGAACAGTGGTTGCTTGCAACGTTAGAGCGATCATCAACGCGAATTGGTTCCAACGAATTTGAAGTTTGGGGAAATTCAGGTTTCAGGTTTCAGGTTTCAGGGGTGGGACTAAGCTTGTGAAGGAAACTCCGGGGAGTGGCCCGCAACGTGCAACAACGCCGAAACATCGAAAACGTTTCCGGCAACCAGCACATGACCAATCCACGCGAAATTCAGGGCTGACAACTGGAGAACTAATTTTGGGACGGTTCTTTAATCGCAAGGTTCATTGCCGCTTCCAACGCCTTGACGGTTTCCGGTGACGGTTTAAAGCTTCCCGGGCGATGGCCTTCTGCAATCATCACAGGAGTCCAGCCGGAAGCGTTTTTGTGGTTCCACAACGCGGAATCAGATCCGTGAGCCGCAAGGTAATTCACCACCAGCGGAAAGTTGCGATAAGCGGCTCCATGCATGGCCGTTTCTTTGTTTCGATCAACGGTGTTCACGTCCAGGCCGTGGCCGATAAGAAATTCGATCGCTTCAATCACTTCCGTTTCTGAACCAGGTTCTTCGCCGACCGCTCGCACGCCCACTCCAGCCGCCGCCATCAAGGCATGGCAGCCGTCAACGTTGGTGATTGTCGGGTCGGCTCCCAGTTCTATCAGCAGCTTCATATAGGGAAGATCGGCTGTTCGGCTCGCCAACAAAAATGGGGTGGCCCCTTTCATGTTCAGGAAGGCCTTGCCACCTTTGCCGGCCACAAGTTGAGTATTCACGTCGGCACCTGCCGCCGCAATCAGTTTGGCAAATTCCAGAGAAGTCAGGCTGCCCGAACCCTGTGGCGGCGGGTCTCCATCGGGATCTTCGCCAACTTTGGGTTTGCGAACCCAGGTCAACACGTGAAGAGCAGTGAAGCCGCTGCGTTGGTCGTTCGGGTCAGCTCCATGATTAACCAGAAACATGGCCAGTTCAAAGTGGCCGCTTTCCACCGCCATCAGCATGGCTGAAGTTCCGGTTGATGGTGCTCGATTGCCCCCGCGTTTGGATTCCATCGCAAAGTTAACGTCAACGCCTGCTTTCAGCAGCGTGTCGGCCACTTCTGTACGACCGTGTCTGGCGGCGAACAGCATGGCGGTGAAGCCCGCTTTGTCTTCGCGATTGGGGTCTGCGCCGGCGGAAATCAACGCATGCACGGCTGCGGCGTTGCCTTCTGCGGTCGCCCACATCATGGCGGTTTGTCCCTGCCGTTCGGTTGCATCTGCTTCTGCGTCGTGTTGAATCAAATGCTTGATTGAAGCCGCGTTTCCCGTTCGGGCGGCCAGCATTAAAGCAGTCACGCCTCCCGGGTAAACAGTATTCGGATCTGCTTTGTGCTTCAGCAGTTTTTCGACAATTTCGGAGTTATTTAACGTGCAGGCGATGTACAGCGGCGTGATTTTGTAACGAGTTTCTGCGTTGGTGTTGGCACCGGCGGCGATCAGTCTGTCGACAATTTCAGCTTCACCATGAAGCACGGCCCAGTGCAAAGCCGTCATGCCGTCCGGTTGAACAGCGTTGACTGCGGCGTCGTCTTTAGTGATAGCTTGCAGCTGGCTGGCCAGCTGCTGCCACTGTTTTTGTTCGGCCAGGTCAGCGAAGTGCAGTTGATCACAATCAGCCCGAACGGGATCAGCGATGACAGTAAAAAGACTGATTGCAGCCAGCAACGTGGCTAAACACTGTTTCATTTCCTGAACCTGTTGCATCTGGGGAAACTGATCGCCTGGTTTGGGACGTCGGGTTATATTAACTGGGGTGGCACCATATTGGGAGTTACTGACTACAGCGTAATTGGTGCAAACAGCTCATCAGCCGGTCGCTGACTGTCGGCGAACGAATCCATTTCGATGCCGACTTTGTTCAGCAATGTCAGATGCAGGTTTGCCAGAGGCGTTTCTTTTTCGTATTTGATGTGTCTGCCACCGGACATGTTTCCGGCAGCTCCGCCCGCCACAATAATTGGCAGGTCGGTGTGATCGTGAGCGTCAGAATCGCCCATACCGCTGCCATACATGTACAGCGAATGGTCCAGCAGCGAACCATTGCCTTCCGGAGTAGCCGCCATCTTTTCAAGAAATTCCGCGAACAACGAAACATGGAACTGGTTGATTTTGGCGATCTTCTGCAGCTTGTCCGGGTTGTTGCCGTGATGCGTAATCGGATGATGAGGATCTGAAACGCCGATTTCCGGATACGTGCGAGTACTGGCTTCTCGCGCCAGCTGGAATGAGATGACTCGCGTAATATCACCTTGAAACGCCAGCAGCTGCAGGTCGAACATTAAGCGTGCGTGGTCGGCGTATGAAGCGGGCACTCCGACCGGACGGTCCAGATCCGGCAACGGATTTTCTTCGACGTTGGCTTCCGCTTTTTGAATGCGTCGTTCAACTTCGCGAATGCTGTCGAAGTATTCATCCACCTTGTTGCGGTCGTCAGCACCAAGTTGCAGCTTGAAGCGTTTCATTTCTGCGGTGACTGAATCCAGCAGGCTGGCTCGACGCTGCAACGCAGCTCGCCGATCTGCCGTTGAACCGCCTTCGCCAAACAGGCTTTCAAACACAATACGTGGATGAGCTTCTGCGGGAAGAGGCGTGGTGGGAGACGACCAGGACAGATTGTTTTGGTAAACGCACGCATAGCCGTTGTCGCATTGGCCCACGTTTTCCAGCAGGTCCATCGCCAGTTCCAGCGATGGAAGCTGAGTTTGCTGACCAATTCTGTTAGCCGCAATCTGGTCGACGGTTGTGCCCAGATAATAGTCGGAACTTTCCGTGCGTTTGGCGGTTGCGGCACTTAAGAACGCGGAGTTCGACGTAGCGTGAGAACCCGGATAGGCGTTCTTCAGCTCCATGCCACTCACAACGGCGACATGCTGTTTCACCTTTTCCAAAGGTTGCAGCGAAAACGGTAGTTCGTTCAGATTGTCGTCTTTGGGCGTCCATTCTTTCGGGTTGAAGCCCATCGGCATGTAGACATAACCAAGCCGTCGCAATTGTTGAGGTGCGGCAACGGTGGCCGACAACGCAGTGCTGGCGGGAATCATGGCATCCAGCAAAGGCAGCGCCAATGCGGCACCGGTGCCACGCAATAAAGTTCTGCGTGAGATCGATTTCTTTGTGTTAATCATTCGACCACTCTTTTTTGAAATGGTGTGCTTTGCACAATACCTATGATAAGCGACGAAAAACGATATCCGTTTTCACCCGTATCGTGAACGATCTTTCGAATTGCCGGTCCGTCCCAGGTTTCGATACCTCGGCCCAATGCAAACGTCAGCATCTTTTCTGCGACAGTGCCGACAAACATTTCGGGCCTCTGCATGATACTCTGTTCCAGCTGCTGAACGCTGCTGATTTGGCTGCCGTCCGGAAAGCTGCCGGATGAATCGATTGGTTGTTCGTCTTCGAACTGTCGATATTGGCCCACTGCGTCAAAGTGTTCCAATGCGAACCCGATGGGGTCCATCAGGTTGTGGCAACTGGCACAAGCCGGGTTGGCTCGATGTTCTGCCAGACGTTCTCGCACGGTCAGGTTGGCTTGTTCTGACTTATCCTTCAGGCTGGGAACGTTGGCTGGTGGAGGCGGCGGAGGCGTGCCCAGAATGTTTTCCAGAATCCAGTTTCCTCGAATTGTGGGCGACGTTCTGTTGGCATAAGAAGTGACGGTAAGAATGCTTCCGTGACGCAACAATCCGCCTCGCAGCACGCCCGCTTCCGCCACGTTGACGGGGCGAAAGTGACTGCCGAACACGTGAGCAATGCCGTAGTGCTTTGCCAGGCGTTCGTTAAGAAAAGTGGTGTCGCTGTTGATGAGTTCCAGTATGCTGCGATCTTCTTTCATCACATATTCGAACAGCATTTCGGTTTCTGTACGAAGAGCCTGCCGCAGGTTGTCGTCGAAATTCGGATACAGTCGCATGTCAGGCCGAAACGAATCAAGGTTCCGAAGATACAACCATTGAGCCGCAAAGTTGGTGACCAACGACTGCGATCGATCGTCCTTCAACATTCGCTGAACCTGAGCATTCAACACGGCGTGTTCGTGCAATTGGTCGGTTTCTGCCAGAGTCAACAGCTCGTCGTCCGGCATGCTGCTCCACAGAAAGAACGACAGGCGTGAAGCAAGCTCCAGATCGGAAATCTGGTATACGGTGCCTGAAGCGGCAGCTGGCGGATCCGCTTCGGCCTTGAACAGAAAATGCGGATTCACCAGAACCGCCGCCAATGCCGATTCAATGGCGGCTTCGAATCGCCCGTCAGCAGACTCTTCGGCGACAAGGCGAGCTTTAAAAAAATTCAACGGCACCGTCAGATCAGCCGCAGTTACAGGACGCCGATACGCCAGCCGAAGCAAACGCTGCAGAATTTTCGTGGCACATGCTTCGGCCTCGGCATCGCTTTGAGGATAGCACGTAAACAGCAGTCGGCGAGACGGCGTGACGTTTGCAAATCGTTCCGTGTTTGGGCTGGCAGCGGTCGCCACGTTGTCTGAAGTTGCGTTGTCAGCAGCTTCAGCGGCTGGCACGTTGAATGGTCCCACAATAGAAACTTCATACAACGCGGGCGCCGACCTGGGGTGTCGATGTCGATTGAAGCTGACTTCAAACGGCTGGCGAGCGTTCGCGGAGAGTGAAGCTGATGTTTGAGGGAAGGTGACACCCACCTGATGCGGTCCCGCGTTTACATTGAATCGCTTCTTCAGGTGCGAATCCAGATGAGTGAAGTCGTTCGCCCATTCAGTCCCCTTCTTCGGCGGAAATACGGTGAACTGGTGTGCAAGGTTGCGATCCAGCAGGACATCGATTTTGTATTCGGCATTCAGGCCTTCAATTTTTTCGTCACGATCTCGCATCAGTCGCAGCTGAATTTCATATTCGCCGCTGGCTGGAAATTGATGCTGAAACACCGTGCCACCTCGAGTACCCAGCGGAAGGCCTGCGACGTGTTGTTCCTGAGTCATGTCGGCTGGCAGTCGCACAATTCTGCCGGCGGGGCCGCGCATGGGGCCACCCACGGCAAGTCCTGCAATGCGTTCAGCAGCGGTGATGTAGCGATTCAGCAGCACGGGCGGCAGTTCTCCCACCGTCACGTTGTCGAAGCCGTGGCCGGACTGGTCAGCGGGCAGCAAGCTGTTTACATCGACATCAACTGCCAGCAGATCACGAATAACATTTCTGTATTCTGTTCGGTTTAAGCGGCGAATCGATTCTGTACGCCCTGGCATGGGATGCTGCTGACCGGCGATATTCAGAGCGTTTTCCAGTTGCTGCAACGCGGCGCTGTGTAAGTCTTCAGGTGGCTGCTGTGCATCAGCGGGAGGCATCTGGCCAGCTCGCAGACGTTTGACGATTTTTTCCCAGGCGCTGGTGTTCCACTTATCGTTTTTTGAGGCCGCCGCAAAATCGAAGTCTTCCAAATTCAGATTCGCCGTATCGTCAGCCGTGTTGTGGCAACCGACGCAGTAGTTGTTCAGCAACGATTTTGCAGAACTTAATTGTTCTGCAGTAACAACGTTATCCGCTTGTGCGTGGTTCGACAAAAATGCGAACACAAGCAGGTGTGAAATCAGAAGGAAGCGATACATGAGTCTTGCAACAAATTGCGTTAAGAAGTTCGAACTCGCGGCGATTGGCGATGCCTCCAATTGCCGCCTTAATGATAGCTGCGTTGCATACAGTCCACTATTGAGATCACAAAGTCGCCTATTCCTTTCTGAAAAGTCGCCGTGTATGGGGAATCGTCAGTGCACAGCATTGATCGCGGAGCTTGAACGATGTGTGGGGCATTCAGTGAGTTACAGGTTTTGCGAATCAAACAATCGCGATTCGAAAGTCGCTGCCTCGATTCTGGTTACGGGGGCTCCCGGAAAACTTTGAAAAATACTTTAGCCCGAAATTTCTGCCAGAACCAATTTTGACGAAGAACTATAGCGTTTTATCGGGCGACAGGCAGTTTTGCATGCATCCGGATTCGTATTGACCCATTTCGCCGGTTCTCGTACTTTCCCTCCAGTCGCTGGCTAATCAGCGATCCCTTTCTGTTATCTCCCCGCGAGCGGTGTTGTTTTTTCAGTGCCTGCCACTTTGTCCCTCAAGGCAAAGCCAGGTTCAACAGCAGCGTTTCAGCAAACTCTCTTCTCTCTCCCCCCACTGCCAATATCCTTTGGATACCAACCCAGGCAGCCCCTTGGAGGCACTCAGATGAATCGTTTAGTTATGTTCTTTGGCGGCTTGCTGTTGATGTGTTCGATGTCCGGCTGCTGCCTGATGCATGGATACGGTGGCGGCTATGGTGGCGGCTATCCTGGAAGCTTCGGCGGCGGCGGTGGCTGCGGCAGTTGCAACACTGGTTGTGGAGTTGGCATGGCTCCTGGCGGATACCCATCTGCAATGGCTCCAGGCTTCGCTCCAACAACAGCGTACAATGCTGGCTTCGCTCCTCAGACGGCCTTCCAGGCAATTCCAACGTATCACTAAGAACTGGTGCAACTACGTTTGTTGTTGCGTTGATTCACAAAGCAGAGCGTCAGATTTTTGTGCTCTGATTTAGAATTTCAACACGGGCCAACCGAGCAGCAACTGATTGAAGTTGCTGCCACATTGATAACGGACGAATGATCGATAGCGGCGTGTTATTGGTTTCAGCGAACATTGTTCGGAATTGTCCGGAAGCGGTTCCCTGCTGTAAACCTGCGACTGCCTGAATCATTCGGTCTGAATCCAATGGCGATTCGCTTGAGGGATAAATCCGTGGCCTGCCAACTTCGAGCTACCTGAGGCTCGCATTGAATACCGTTGAGGTAGACGTAATGTCGTTCACCTTCCTGGTATTTATCACAATGGGCCCGCCCATTTGAAGACAGCGTGCGAAGATGAATTCGTTCGTCTTCCGGATAGAAGCGTCGAGCGACTGTTTCCCTTCCAGTTGCGCGACGCTTCTTTTTTTGTGCCGTTCAATTTCTGCCATGAACGGCAGATTGAAGATCGTTTTCCGTTCAGGGCCGTTTACCGATTACCCACGGTTGTGGTTCACGTGGAACTGTTGGGCCATAAGGTTGCTGTTTAGTGCGTAGTCGCAGACTTGGCGTTCGAGACCTGATGTTCGCGGCACGGACTGCGAACACGGGTTAACGATGACGCGACGTGCGATCGTGCAGCAGTGTCCGATGGAGCGATCTTTTGCCGTAATCCGCACAATTCCGACATCTTATTGCTGTCTGGATTTTCCGTCTAAATTTGGCCTGATGCACGGACTTCGTTGCCGATGAGTCAGCAAAATGTGCGGGAATCTGGAAATTCTCTGCGGTTATTGATCGAATCCGTCGAAAAATCGAGGAATTCCAGCGTTTTTGGCTGTGTTTCATTTTGCGGGAATAAGCCACTAACGTTTGTGTCAACCGTTTGTATGCGATAAACTGTTGGGTTTCAGAAATTCCAGCGGACGCGCGATTGCGCCCTCGCGTCGGCGTTTGATTGTGTCTGCTCTCAAACGTGTTCCGTATTAAATAGTGTCGTTTCCCGGAAGGAACAGACTCTGTGTCAGTTGCAAATCTTGTGAACGTTTCAGAAATCCTTAACCTTAATAGCCCAGTCACTGTCGATCAGGTTGAAGCTCTGCGAAATGCTTTAATGGGGCAGCAGGCAGGTGAAGTTCGTCAGGCACTGACAGAACTTGCTCCCAAACTTGAATCCAGTGAAGCATCGCAGGCAATGTTTGCTCGTGCGGGCGTTGCCAATTACCTACTGGCTCGCCACAAGGCGGCCGACGAACTGCTGTCGAAAGTAGAAACTGACGGCGTCGCTCTTTATTACCACGCTCAATCTTTGATTTCGCTTGGTCGACACGCCGAAGCCGCTCTTCGGTTTGAAGCTGCTGGCAAAAACGGCTACGACAGAATTGATGCCACTCTAAGACAGGCTGGCGCTATTCGAGCAGGCGGAAACGTGGATGCGGCTGAACAAATGCTTCGCAGCGTTGCGGCGTCTGCGGCAAGTCGAGCTGAATATTCATTCCAAATGGGATGCATCTGGGCAGATCGCGGCGACGCGCTGACTGCCGTTGAGTACTTTGAGCGAGCCGTCGATATGGACGCTCATCATAGCCGAGCTTTGTTTTGGCTGGCCGCTGAAAATTCACTGCGTGGTAACGACGAAGAGGCGATTCGCTACTACGAACGCAGCCTTTCGCGACCTCCGTACTTTGTCGGTGCGTTGCTGAATCTTGGCCTGTTGTACGAAGATCGCGAAAGCTACCAGTCGGCGGCCTTCTGCTTCCGACGAATTGTAGAATTCGACCCGACTCACGAGCAGGCGATTTTGTACCTGAAGGACATCGAAGCCACTCAGGACATGTACTACGACGAAGACCAGGCTCGCCAGGAAGCGAGAATGAGTCAGTTGTTGGGACGTCCGGTCACAGATTTCGAATTGTCGGTTCGAAGTCGAAACTGCCTGACAGCAATGGACATCAACACTCTGGGCGACCTGACGGAAATCAGCGAACAGGAATTGTTGGCCGGAAAGAATTTTGGAGAAACCAGCCTGCTGGAAATTCGAGAACTGCTGGCAGCTCACGGACTTCGCATTGGTCTGCACCTTCACAAGGTTCATTCTCGAGACAACTTTGTTGATCAAAGTTTGTCGCCTGAAGAGCAGGCAACAATGAACCGCCCAATCGGCGATCTGGCTCTTTCCGTGCGGTCTCGCAAGTGTATGAATCGTCTGCAGATTCAAACCATCGGGCAACTGCTGGCAAGAACACCGGACGAACTTCTGGCCAGCCGCAACTTCGGCGTGACATCGTTGAACGAAATTCGCTTGAAACTGACAGAAGCCGGACTAAAGCTTCGCAACGATTGATCGGCAACACTGCATGGTGATGGAGTCACAGTCAGGAAATTCCAAAACTTCAGGCAGCAGATTCAGTTTTGACACCAATCACAGCTTGCCTGCAACCGATTGGTTTTCTAAACTCCCGCACAAGTTTGTAACCCGATAGTGTAATAGGTAACACAACAGATTTTGATTCTGTTATTCCAGGTTCAAGTCCTGGTCGGGTTACTTTTTTCGAGCGAAATATCTCGAACGTAAACCAAACAACCACAAAGACTTGGAGCAATCACTGCTTCAGGTCTTTTTTTGTGGAAAACTGGATCAGTGACAAATCAGTGACATCTGTTGAATCCAGATTGGGTTCGCAGTGTCGCTGCATTGGTTTCGAGCGTTTCGCGTTGCAGGTTCGTTGGATATCCATGGCTAGTCGACTTGTTGAGTCATTCCTATTGTTTTCAACAGACAAGGAGACTCAATCATGGCATCAATTCAACAGGATCCGAGCGGCAATTTTCATGTCTGCTTTCGCTTCAGGGACCACCGTTTCAAGAGGTCTCTTAAGACCAACATCCGACGAAAAGCCGAAGCTGTAAACGGCGGCGGAAAAGTGTGGCGCTTGGCGGGGTTGGAATGGCGGTGAG
>CALFSX010000298.1 GCA_937916515.1 uncultured Planctomycetaceae bacterium
GCCCCGGTTTGTCCAATCACAAAAGAACCGCGGCTAACGCCGTGCGGCTGATAGAGAACAGGCGGTGTCCGGCTGTTGTGTCAGCCACATCAGCCGTCGGGCGTTCGCCCCGGTTTGTCCAATCACAAAAGAACCGCGGCTAACGCCGTGCGGCTGATAGACAACTGGCGGTGTCCAGCTGTTGTGTCAGGTACAGTCGCCGCTCTGCCGCTTACTTTCGTCCAACGGCAGCCAACCTTGGGTTGAAACCCGAGGCTATCACATGTCTTCGTTCCGTGACTCAATCAACGCAACGTGCAACGACGCCGAAAATTGAACAGAGTTTCCGGCGTCTACAGCATGACCAATCCGGGCGAATCTCATGTCTGACAAGTCGGGATCTTATTTCCCGACTGACCCTTCAAGCAAAAAACACACATCACCGGCATGTCATTCAGATTAAACACATTGGCTGGCACAAGCTTAAA
The DNA here is from genome assembly GCA_937916515.1 of uncultured Planctomycetaceae bacterium. Classification (GTDB taxonomy): domain Bacteria; phylum Planctomycetota; class Planctomycetia; order Planctomycetales; family Planctomycetaceae; genus Fuerstiella. The sequence continues at coordinate 468 of CALFSX010000298.1, forward strand.
GGTCTCGCATGTAAGCGTCCAGGTCGGCCAGATCTTTAGCTGACACGTTCTTCAGTAGTCCGGCAGGCATTAACGATGCTCGAACCTTGACCTTTGATTCTATATCTTCGGCTTCGATTCGATAGCTATTCTGATCCGCGTCTCGCAGAATCAGGCCATCCACAGATTCATAAACAACCATTCCAGAATACGTTTTGCCCGACGTGGTGGCAATTGTTGTCATTTGAAATTGAGACGAAACGTCACGGTTGGGGTCAACCACTGCCACAAACAGATCGGGGCGAGCAAACCGCTTGGCGACACCCTGCAGATCGGGGCCCAAAGCTTTTCGACCGGAATGGCACTTGGCACACGTCAGCTTTGTAAACAATTGTTTGCCAGCCGACGCGTCGCCTGCATCCCACTCAACATCCGGCAGCATCGCCAGCACAGCCGCAGCATCCTGACCAGCCGCCAGCGTGGGCGTGAAGTCCGGATAACGTGACTTCAGAAAATCGGCCCATCGACCAATGGCTTCCAGTTGCTGATTGTGTCCCTCTTCGCCAAACGTAAACGCAAAACTCTGCCCCAGATTGTTCTGCAGCAGGCGAATCGCGTTTTCTCGCAAACCGAACTCCCGCTTGTCGTGATTCAATCTGCGAGCCGCATTCAGCAAGGTAAATTGTTCTGCCGCGTCGCTGGTGCGAGGTAGCTTCAGCAATGCCGTTAAGCTGGCTTCCACGGCGTTTAGCTGAACGGAATCCAGGTACTGCAAATAGATGCCGCGATCTGCCGGCAGCGGATCTCTGGACATGACCAGCAAAACAGCGTCCACAATTGCCGGATTCTGAAGTTGGCCGCGAACCAATTCCAGGTGTTCGGCTTTGCTGCTGCGTGCCAATACAAACGCCACGTCTCGCGACCATTCATAGTCCGGGTCTGCCTGAATTCTAGCGGCAAAGTTGTCAATGGCCTGCTGAGTTTTATCGGGAGCAATCTTCCTTAAAAACATCACGTGTCCCGGAAGTCCGAATCCACGCTGATCGGGAAGCTTACTGGGCATCATCGGATCAGCGACGGACAAAGCGTCGAAGATCTCATTAACGCGGTCTTCCCAGTTGGAATCCTGTTTAAGGTTTTGCTGATGAATCTTGATTTCCAGGTTCACCAATGCAGCGGCAGTCGCTGATGATTCTTCCGCTGTGCGAGCCGCCTGAATACGACTGATGGCTGCCATTCGATGGATGTCTGCCGTGGGACTGGACGGTGCGGCGCTGGCAGGTGCGGCGCTGGCAGGTGGCGTGATGGTGGCCAGCAACTTGCCAATCAACGGTCGATCGGTGGAACCCAGCATCGCGATTGTCCGAATCAATTCACTGTCCAGATTTACGTCGCCGGAAGGCAGCGAACTGGCCAGCATCACCCGCAATTCGGCCAGCGGCAGCCCGCCGGAATTTAAGTCTGCTTTCGCCGTATAACTTTCAAAAGCCGCAACGACGCCTGCCGCAGGACCGACATCGCCAAGCGACAGCTGAATCAGCCTTACGGCCTCCAGCCTTTGTTCTGTTGTTGCGTCTGTTTGCTGCAGTGCTGCGATACCGACAGCCAGACTGGCCGGGTCCGCGTCTTCTGATCGCTGCGTGGCCCCTATTGCCAGCCACACCGCTGCCTGCAGGCTGACTTCTGTTAGCTGAGCGACCTGGTCACGCTGCGTTTGATTCAGATTGGCAATCACGTTTGCGGCAGACTTCCGAACAGAAACACTTTCAGATCCCAGCGCAACGGCAATTCTGGGCAGGCATTTGTTAAGTATCAGTTCATCCTGCACAGTCGTCAGTGCTTCCAATGCAGAACGAATCACCAATGGGTCTTCGTCGTCCAACAATTCAAACAACACGTCAGCATTAGGAGACGTTGGGTTGCTGCGACTAACGGACCAGGCCGTGCGAGCTCGAACAGGCACAGACCGAGCATTCGTCAGGCGTTGTGCAGTGGCAGGATCAGGTCCATTAAACAGCGACGTCAGAATCTCAATCGCTCGCACGCGCTGAATCGGGCGGCGACCTTCATCCAATGCCGCTGCAACAAACGCCGCTTCTCCCAGTTGAATGGCCACCGGCTGCCATCTTGCCAGCGACCAGCTGCTTTGAGGCTGCGGCATGCCAAGCACAAAATTCAGCGATTCGACAGCAGTCGCACCGTCCGCCAACTGCGGGGCCAGCCGCTGTTCGTTTTCCGCGTACACAAATCGAAACACGCTGCCACGTGAGCCTCGGCCTCCAACGCTCACAAATAAGCTTCCATCCGCCGCAACTTCGGCGTCTGTGGGAGCGAATCCGAAATTGCCGGTGCCTTTGGCAAAGACCGCTGGAGTGCTTTTCCAAAGTCCGTCTTCTTCCGTCATGGAAATTGCGAGCACTCGACCAAACGTCCAGTCCAGCACAAACAATGCTCCATCATAACGGCTGGGAAACTGCACATGACGATAACAGGCGACACCCGTTGGAGAACCGCGACCGAAGTCGGCGATGACCGGTGGCATATCGGGAAAATAGCCCGGACGCTTCCAGCTTCGCGACACCCAACCGGCATTAGACCGAGGTGTCAGTTGAATAACTCGGCAAGGCTGATACCAAGGCAACGACACATCTCGTTCGCCGTCGCTGTCGAAGGTGAACAGATCGCCGGCCGGGTTGAACGCAAAATCGTAGGCGTTGCGTAAGCCATCGGCCACAATCTCGCCCTCAAAGAAATCGGGCCTCAGCCTCATCAACACTCCTGCTGTCGGATTCTTAATGGGCGACGTTGCCAACTTTGCATAGCTGGCGTCAACATCTGCCATGTTGCCAGCGATGATGTACCACCAGCCATCCGGGCCGCGTTGAATGGAATGCACGTCGTGTTCGTTACCCGACTTGATCTTAAGAATTGTCGTGGGTGGCCCGTCGGCTTTGTCGTCTGCATCGTTGTCGTAGTAGATCACCAGACCTTCGTCGCCGGTGCAAATCAGGTGTGGCCCCATGAAGTGCATGCCCTGAGCTCCCGCAACGGGGCCATCCGCGAATTGAGTAAACGTGTCCGCTTTGCCGTCGTTGTCGGAATCGATCAGAATCCGCACGTAGCCTGGTCCGGAAACAACAACTCGCCCCTTGCTGTCGATTGTTAAAGAGCAAATATCGTGAGCCAAATCGTCATCGGCATAATGATCAACTCGAAAACCAGCGGGCACCAGAATGCCAGGTTTTTGAGCATTGGCAGAAGCAGTGCCAAGGGCAACGCAGATAATTCCCAGCAACACTGAAAAAACACGATTGCTACAACTGTCTCGCCTGTTAGGCGGATGTGTGGCAGAATAAAAATCTGGTTGTGTGATTTCCGGACAGTGCTGCCGGTTGGCTGCTGATGGTGAGTTTTTGCTGATTGGATATGCGTGCGTCTTCAAACGTTTGGTAAACGTCATCTCCAGAACTCCGTCTCGTTTCGCAGTTATAGTAGCCCAAAATAACGCGATCCCTGTCATCCAGTTCTCGAGCAGGAAGTGTAGCGGGTTTTCCCTTTGGGCAACACACCGACTGCGGCACGATCAGCGAACGGGCCGCATCTGGCTATTTTCCGCCAAGAGTTTCATCGATGTTTCGTGGCAGGACGGTAAGATCTCGCGTGGTTTGCTCGCTGATTTCCCGCTCTGCCAGAACGACTTCCACTTCAATCTCTGTGTCGCCAATCAAAATGCGATCGCCCGTTCGAAGCACGTGAGATTCCGTATCGCGTTCGTTCACGATTGTCAGGTTGGTTGATTCAAGGTCACGAACCTCAAACTGATCCAGATCGTTAATCACAATCTCACAGTGTTTGCGGCTTAGCAATTCGTCGTCGATAGAAATATCCGCGTGCCGACTTCTACCCAACACAACGGGAAGATCTTCGGCAGCAAGTTCGCAGCGACCATTTTTCAACGCATAGGACGTCAGAATCAACTTTCGCACGAGCGTACTTTCCTGAAATTTTCGAGCTTCAATACATGGTGACCAACAAACGTTACATTTCGCCGGATTGAAGCTTTTGAACAAAATCAAAAACAGATTTCAAATGCAGTCAACGCGTAAGGCCACCAGCGTTGACTGACTAGTGAACACATCGCAACCGTACATGTACAAGCAGCGGGCAATCGCTCGCCTGGCATCCCGATATTTCCGGACGCTAAACAAGGCCGCCCGCTTGCGTTCGGACCCAATACTCAGGTGCCTGAAGTGCGACGAAAACCACCTCCGTGCCGACATTTTGCGCTATTCGTCACATCCGGCACAACTGGAATAAGGTTATTCGCGAATGTTAACAGCTGGCTTCAGGTGACTCTTTTTTGCGTCAATTGGTGACCTACGTTTTCACCACATCATAGTTAGATTTTCGACAGTTCGCTGGCCGAAACGTTGGATCGATCCACGATAGAATTCCGTACCATGCCAAATTCAGCTCCCAAACAAGAAACCGCAGCTAAGCGAGTTGCCAGGAACCTTGCAAACAATCTGCCGGAAGCCGGCAGCGATGAACTAAAAGCACGTTCGACAAACGCCGACGCCAAACCCAGTCAAACGGTGGCCAGCCGGATTCTAAGCCGCATCGACGAACTGGATGCAAAGTTTGCCGCATTGACCAGCGAACAACCAGTGGAATCGCAAAGCACGTCGAGCAGTGAACTGGCCGAACTGCTGGCCAGACACCTTGCCGCAAACCGCAACGAGATTGCAGAAAAGAACGAGTCTCTGATGTCGACCGTGCACGAGGCACTGAAACGGCAAAACGAAGCGATGACGACCATGGCTTCATCAATTCAGGAACTGCAGAAATCGCTTTCGAATCAACTTCAGCAGACGCCCGAAACCAAAGCGGCATCCGCCCGAGACCTGATTGCCGAACGACTGGATAACCCTGGTCGTCCGCCTGCTGCTGAAGACAATGCCCCGGCAACACCTTCTACCTGGGAACAGATCCGTAGCGCATACATCAAAGACACCGGCGACAATTCGGGTTCCGACAACGGAAAATCAGCATCCAATTCTGATCTTCCAGCAGAAATTCTTCAGGCGAAGGCAGCCGAACTGGATGAAGATTTCGCTATCTATGACGACTACACTCCACCGGACACGACGCAGCTAAACGAAGAACAACTGCGTTCTGCGTTTCTGGATCAGGAACGCGTGATTGCCACAATGGTTGGCCAGCTGCAAAGAAAATTTCGTTCGCGGCAAACACTTAACGCAACTCAGCTTCGCGAACTGAAGGACAGTCTTCCGGAAGAAACTGCCGCCAGAGTTGACCTGAGCCTGCAAGCATTGGACCAGCAGGTGCGACTGGGCGAACTGGAACTGTCTTTGGAGAGAGCCCGCGTTTCACGGCAACTGTCGCATCTTGAAGAAACGCGGCGCAAGCTGGAATTGAATGCTCGCGTTATGGGGCTTACGTTAAATGCCGACGGCCAGATTGAAGGTCGGGCCGACGCAGAGAAGCAAACCGGATCCAAAGGTCGCCGCTGGCTGGGCGTCATGGGCTTCGGCAACTAATAATAGATGCTCGTCAAAATGCCGCGTGATGCGTGGCCGAATTTGGATCGACGTACGCGCCCCCCGGCGGGGCTTGAAGTCTTACTCAAAATGATGGGCGTACAGTGCGCGCCTGTTGGCCGTAGCGACAACGGAGCGGCTCGGCGATTAGAACGTTCCATGTCTTCCAGCCAACCACGCCACCGGGTCAATGGCGAAGCCCTTGTTGGGAAGCTAAGTCTAACCCGATTGCACGGCGAAAAAGCTTCACATGCAAATCGCGATTCCTTAGCGAAAGTGTGATGGCGACAGCAAACAAAAAAAGCTCCGAGTGCGAAGTAACGCACTCGGAGCCTTGTGGGTCAACGCTATTGTGCTTCAGCTCAAGCTCAGCAGCGTTTAAGGGATCATCTGACAGCCAACGCGGAAATATCAAAAGGTTCCGTCTCCTGAAACTTCCGGAACTCCTTCGCTGTCAGACAAAGAATAAGTGTCACCCCGACCCCCACCCATTGATTCGACGGCATTTGCGGCGTCATTCAGTTCTGCGTTCAATGCGTAGTGCAGGCTGGTTAAGCCGGCGATTGAACCGAGCACCAAAATTGTTCCCACCAGAATGATCTCCGACGAGACAATCATGCCCGCTTGATCATTCCAAAGTTTTCGCAGCAGATTTTTCACAACACTGCTTCCGCTTCTAATGGGCAACGTACGACGCCTGACTACAAAATCGCAGCTCACGTTTAACGGTGAAAAGCTTATGATTGTTTCAGCCAGGGGCTGAATGATGCCAGTTGGCAACTTTACCTCACAAACGGAATCTTGCGCGAAATGTGTGCGAACTCCGCACGAATCCTGTTCGCCGTGATTCACGTTTGTCACGTATGCAATTCGTACCGGTAATCACGCCGCCACAAACGTCTGATTCAACCATTCGCAACGGCGATTCCGATTATCCGCCACAAGGGCTTCGCCCAACGCGGTGTAGGGATTTTCAAAAGCAAAAACACTGATTGACATGGAGAAGAGGCTTTAATGCTGAATGCGTTTCAGTTACGAAGAGACGGTAGGTAGTAGCCACGGGCGCGAGCCCGTGGTTTGCAAAAAGTCAGACGGAAAGTCCCGAAGGGACGGTAGGCGTATCATTTCGCGTTGCTGCCTGTCGTCCCTTCAGGACTGAAAACGACGGTCTAATGCCGTTCCAGGGGCTCGCCCGTGGCTATCACCTGGCGTCAATTCGTGACTTGAACGCACCCAAACTCCAGACTGCGATGTCTCGCTTTCACTCATTGGTTTTTAGCTCAAAAATCCTTCACGGCGTTGGGCTTCGCCCTTGACCCGGTGGCTTAGGAAGGTGAAGCGGGTAGGACGTTTGAATCGCCGAGACGCTCCGTTGTCGTCACCCATTGTTCATGTAGGGCCGGTTCCCACCGGCCGAATTAAACGTCATCGGCCGGTAGGAACCGGCCCTATCACAAGTGGCACCGCGCAGTTTATGCGGGCATTTTGCGCGGCGTCATCTTGAATAAGACGCTAACTGGATGCTTGTCGAAATGTGAGCGTGATCTGTCGAAGTTGGCTG
>CALFSX010000299.1 GCA_937916515.1 uncultured Planctomycetaceae bacterium
CGCAATTCCCACTGAACAGCAGGATTTGCGAGATAATGCGCCAAAAACTCGGGCCCAGGTACCTCTGGCGCGGAACCATCCCCGGGGAGTATGACGTAGCGTCCGCTGAGATTTGTCGCGTGAATGGGGTAGAACTGGTTAATCGCGGTCTTCAATTCGATCGACAGATCGCTGAAAACAGTCGGCCGAATCTCCGTACCGCCCAGAGAGGTATAGTATCACTCCGGGCCGTCATCATCCGCGATCCATTGTCCGTCTTTTCGAACACGGTATTTGCCGTTGTAGTAACTTTCTACAGGGAGAGACCTGTCTACTGCTTCCTTCAGAATGTCTGACAATTCGTCAAATGGAGTTGGCTTCACGTCGCGGCCCGCAAGGCGGTCGACAATTCGGCGATTGTGGCAGGCACATTCCGCAATCGGATCCTCGACCACGCCTTTGATTGCGAAATTAAAAGGATTCTCATCCGCGTCGTTGTTCGCAATCCGAATTTCACCTGTCTTGACGCCCGTGTCCTGTTCCGACTCCATTATGACATCAAACGAGGCGGAACCGCCAGCCGCTATGGTTGCAGGCAACGTGTTGTTGCCAAACGAAAACCCCGGCGGCAGCGTTACCTCACCAATTGTTAGTGGAGCTGTGCCCACATTATTGACGTAAAACGTTCGAGTGATCGCTTCATATCCTTTGACGAAAACTCCAAAATCTGTGCCATTTCCATTGGAGGTGTCTGACGGAATGCCATCGCCGTCCCGAACCACGTGGCCGTTGCCTGACACCTCAATCTCCGGTGTATTCGCTGCAGGCACCACCAAGGTCGCGGTTAGGCCCAGTGTTCGGTTGATTCCGCGGCCCAGAAAAACGCCGAGCAGAAGGTCCGGGTCAATGACATAGCTGTTTCCAGCCGTGGAAATCTGGGCTTGATAATCGTAGTCGGGTTGTGCTGCCTGGCTGCCCATATGGACCAGGCGGACGTCGTACTCTTCACCGCGTTTGAACTTGTACGTCGCCGTATCGACAATGCCGAAGTCTGGTGATTGATGCCGAATGCCGCCCACCTGCAGCACCCATCTTTCGTTGTGGCTGCCCGAATTGTCTCCAACAGTGAGTGTCACCGCAACAACCTCACTGGCGGCTGGCAGAATTCCTCCATCCGACGGATCATTTGGATTACCGCCCGCGTTGGCTTCGGCTGCATCGGACGTGCCGTCGCCATCCGTGTCGGCAGAGAACGGGTCTGTGCCGAAGATCTGTTCGTCCAGCAGGTTCAGGCCATCGTTGTCAGCGTCTGACGTGATGTCATCTGGCGACCAGGGATCTAAGCCGTACTTGACTTCAAAGCCGTCGGTCAACAGATCGTTGTCGGAGTCCGCCTTGTAGCTGAGTGTTCCGCTGCCACCTGCCAGCACTTCATTGACGTCAGGCAGGTCGTCGTAATCACTGTCAGCTTTGTTGCGATGAGCCACGACTGACGTATTGGAAACCAGCCCCGGGATTTGCGATCGAATCCGGGCCTGGGCACCGAAATCCAGGATTCCCGCCGAAAGTATGGCGTCCTGAACATTCAGGCTGGCTCCATCCTTCAACAGAACTTCACCAATTGGAAACGGCTGATAGGATCCCGCAAATCCCTGAATTGTGACAGAGGCACCTTCGCCAATGATCAACTTTGAAGTATTGGCTGGCAACTGCTGCCCATCCAGATGAATTGTCACATTCTTTCCAGCGGCCACTTGAATCACCCGAGTTCCCTGAACGTGGTATGGTGCGAGGTAAATCGTCTGATCTGTGGTAAGATTCAGAGTACTTGTTGGCGCAAGTACTGGCAGATAGAAATCTCTGGCCGCACTCCACTTGGATAAAGTCCCGTTCTCATCAACCGCCTGTACCCAATAACGGTACGACTTGCCTCGCGGAAGTTCAGTGGCACGGAATGATGTGTCTTTAAGGCCAGTTTCCAGCATCACCTGTCCAGCGCCGATTTCGGAAACCCACACCGTGTAGCCAGCAGCTTGTGGCACCGACGACCATGCAAGCTTAACTGACGCCGTGTTCACGGTGGAATCAGGCCCACCCAACTGTGGTGTCTGCTGCGAAATGGCGGACGCCGGCGTAAACGTAAACCCGGTACTCCAGCCAGACAGTGTGCCGTCAGCACTTTTCCCCTGAACCCAGAAACGATGATTTTCGCCAACGTTCAAACCGGCCATCGAATACGATGTGCCGGTCACATTTTGAGCAAGCTGAATCTGCTGAACACTGTTACTGACCCAAACCGTGTATGACTGAGCGCCGGGCAATGCCGCCCAGGACATGGAGACACTTCCTACAGTCTGCCCAGCGGACGTTCCCAAGCCTGTAGGTACCGCGGAGTTGATGAGAAAGTCTCGCGAAGAGCTCCAGGCGCTGGCTTGCCCGGCAGCATCGAAACTACGCACCCAGACTCGATGACCAGCTATGTTCAGCGTAGATGGCACACTAAATGTGGATGTACCGATTCCCGTCTGACGAAATACGGTCTGCGTGGTGGCCCCAATTTCTGATACCCAGATTTCATGCGAAGCGGCTGCCGCATCGCTCGTCCATCCAATCTGAGGAGTTGTGTCAAATGTTGCCGATCCGGCTGTTGGGGAAACGATTTGCGGCGTGGTCAACGTCAGCATCTGCCGAGATTCCAACACCTGCGCTGCCGCGTGAAAGTTCTGACGCAATCGTCGACGCGATCCGCCGGGCTTGAAAAGTCGACGCAGCCGATTAGCTAAATCGCCCCCCCCCGCCCAAGTTAACTTGGGCCATCGCCGTCTGTTCACATGCAACCAAAGTATCGGCGTTGAATATCATGCGGTCTTCCCTCTATGTAAGTCCATCCAGAGTGGATTAATGTACATGCCGGATCCTAATACCCGTAAGCTATCTGTCAACCGTGGCTGACTAAACTTTAGATGTTGCCCCAATCCATAATGGAAGACACGTCCCCATCACAGGTATGTAACCCGAATAATTCAATCGAAATTGCTTGATCCGAATCGTGTGCGGTTCGTTGTGGTAGGAACACACAACGAAGGAGACGACCTGATTCAGGTTTCCGGTGTTTATCGCCACTATGGTCTGCAGCCGATTCCGCGAGATATTTCGTTTAGGCTGAACGCCGGGCAGACTCTGTCCATTATCGGCCCCAACGGCATGGGCAAAACGACTTTGCTTAACGTCATCGCAGGAGTCGCCTGTCCCGCGGAAGGCGTTGTTACGATCAACGGGCTGACCAGACGAGCGTCCGTGGAACAGGAACTCGCCATTCGCAGCAAACGGTGTTTCTCCCGGCCGAACTCTGAGTTGGCGGAATCAACGCGACGGGAAGCAAAACGCTTTATCCTGTGCGGCCCGTTCAGGTTATCCCAAACGCGTCATTTCGTCAGCAGCGTTGTCTTAATGGTCCAAGCGAGATAGCCTTTGAACTTCAGGTGTTCAGTACATGAGCACACACTGATCTTTGCAAGGGTGGCCCCAGTGAGATATCGAGAACTGCTGTTGATTGCGATCATGGCGACTGTTGGGTCCGTCTTCCGTGCGGCCAATGCGAATGAAGCCAACGTGGACGCGACGTTCGAAACGGAAGTTGCGCCGTTACTGATCAAGCGGTGTGTTGAATGTCATCTGGGGCGGCATCCGTCTGGAAATCTGCTGCTGACGACAGCCGAAGGATTCCGCAAGGGCGGCGATTCCGGTCCGATCATCGATCGCGAAAATCCAGACGACAGTTATCTGCTGCAACGCATTCACGATGGCCAGATGCCTCCCGAAAAGAAAGGGCTGTCGCAGAAGTTGGCCGACAACGAAGTCGCCGTGCTTCGACGCTGGATTGCCGATGGAGCCAAATGGCCGGAAGGACGAGTGCTCGATCTATTTGAGCGAACCAGCGATGTCCGTGGAGGACGTGATCTCTGGTCATTGCAACCAGTCAAACGTCCTGACGTTCCGCAGCTGGATTCGACGCCACAGCCCGCGAACCCCATCGATGCCTTTGTGGGGACTCGCCTTGAACAGCAGCAAATGAAACCGGCTGCTGCTGCGGACAAGCGAGTCCTGTTGCGTCGACTGTACTTCGATTTGATCGGATTGCCGCCCACGCAAGCTCAGGTTGAAACGTTTGAACGAGACGAGTCACCGCAGGCATGGGACGACATCATTGATCAACTGCTGAATTCGCCTCAGTATGGCGAACGCTGGGGCCGATACTGGCTGGATCTGGTTCGATATGCCGACACCAGCGGCTACGAACGCGATCAGGAAAAACCGTTCGCCTGGAAATACCGCGACTGGGTCGTTGCTGCTTTGAATTCTGACATGCCGTATGATCGCTTTGTAGTCCAACAACTGGCAGGCGACGAACTGCCTAACCGCACCGAAGCGTCCGTTGTCGCCACGGGATTTCTGCGACTGGGAACGTGGAACGATGAACCCAACGATCCGCTGGATTATCAATACGATCGTCTGGAAGATCTGGTTCATACCACGTCGTCTTCGTTTCTGGCGATGACCGTCAAGTGTGCTCGGTGCCATGATCACAAGTTCGATGCGATCAAGCACGAAGACTACTATCGCATGGCGTCTGCGTTTTGGGCTGGTCCAATTGCGGCGCGCGAACGCGAGCTGCTGGGTGGCCCTAATGCTGACGAACTTGGCGGGACGGAAATACTCGGCTGGACGGATCTCGGACCAAATCCACCGCCTCTGCATGTGCTGAAGAATGGCGAACGAGAAGTTCCGCTGGACGAAGTCGTTCCCGCCTCGCTGTCGATGATTCCCGCACTGGAAAGAACGTTCGATCCTCCGCCCGACGGTTCAAAGACTTCGCACCGTCGACTTCAAATGGCCGAATGGATCGCCTCACCCGACAATCCACTGACAGCTCGAGTCTTCGTGAACCGTCTGTGGCAGCACCACTTCGGGAAAGCCATCGTTCGGTCTCCCAACAACTTTGGCTTTCTGGCCGACCCGCCTACGCATCCGGAACTGCTGGATTGGCTGGCGGATGAATTTGTGAAGGGCGGCTGGAAGATCAAACGCATGCACAAGTTGATTTTGACATCGATGACCTGGCAACAATCATCAACGCATGCGGAATTTTCTGACTACAATCAGAAAGATTCCACCAACCGGTTGTGGTGGAAGAGCGAACGCCGCCGCCTGGATGCTGAAGCGTTGCGAGACACAATGCTGGCGGTTACGGGGGAACTGGATCTGCAAGTCGGCGGGCCTGGCTTCCGCCCAACAATTGACGCCGCGGCACTGGAAGGTCTGTCTCAAAAGTCGGCCGCGTGGAATCCGTCGCCTGCTGAACAGCAGCTTCGCCGCAGCGTCTACATGTTTTCGAAACGCGGATTGCTGCCGCCAATGATGACCGCGTTCAATTTCTCTGATGCGACTCAGTCGTGCGGAAAGCGAGACGTCACGACCGTTCCAACTCAAGCATTGGTCCTGATGAACAATCCGTTTGTGCACGGTCGCAGCAGCAAGCTGGCGGCATCGATTATTGCCAACACCGATCAGACGCAGCTTCGCGTGACGCAGTTGTGGTCGGCGGTCTACGGAAGGAAGCCAACCGCTGCAGAATCTGTTCTTGCACAGCAACATCTCGAAACGCAATTAGAACGTTTCCAACAACTGCCCGCGACGTCTGCGCAGGAATCGCCTTCAACGTCGGACGAAGCTTTGGCACTGGCATCGCTGGCTCACGTGCTGCTGAATTCCAACGAGTTCATTTACGTAGATTGAGATCTCATTATGTTACAACGATCGCCATTCCCCTGCGGCAAATCGCGTCGTGAGTTCGTCTGGGACATGGGTGCTGGTTTCGCGGGCGTGGCACTGGCCAGTCTGCTTGGTCGCGACGGCGTTTCTGTGGGAACGGCGGCGGCTGAAGAAACTCCACAACCCACCAGACCGCGTGCGAAGGCGTGCATCTTTCTTATGATGAATGGTGCTCCGTCGCAGGTCGACACCTTCGACTTCAAGCCGGAACTGGAAAAGTACAGCGGCAAACAACTTCCGGCAGACAAGAAGTTCATCAATTCCGGCGGGCGAAAAATGGGCTACCTGACTCCCGCCTGGCGGCCTTTCCGACCTGGTGGAGAATCCGGCCTGCTGGTCTCGGACTACTTTCCGAACGTTCGAAAACACGCCGACAAGCTGTGCGTGATCAATTCATGCCACACCGACAGCCACGCTCATGGTTCGGCATTGGTTGCCATGAATACCGGCAAGACGCTGATCGGTCGACCGTCGCTCGGAAGCTGGTGCGTGTACGGAATGGGCTCAGAAAACGAAAATCTGCCCGGCTATGTCGTGATGCTGGACAAACGTGGCGGCCCAATCAGCGGTCAACCAAACTGGTCCAGCGGCTTTATGCCGGCCACGTATGCGGGCACACTGTTTCGGCCAACCGGCGATCCGATTCTTGATCTGAAAGGGCCGGATCATGTGACTCAGGCCGTGCAGCGAGAACAACTTGACTTGCTGGCTAAGCTTAATCAACAGCACCTTGATGTTCGGCCTGACAGTCAGGAACTCGCAGATCGCATTCGCAGCTACGAACTCGCCTACCGAATGCAGTCGGCCACGCCGGAAGCCGTTGACCTGTCGCAGGAAAGTCAGCAGACGCTGGATTCTTACGGCGTTGGCAATCAGCCGACTGACGAATACGGCCGCAACTGTTTAATTGCTCGCCGCCTGGTTGAACGCGGCGTGCGGTTTATTCAGTTGTATTCCGGTGGCGGCCATCTGGAAGAAACGTGGGATGCCCATGAAAGCGTCGAAAAGAATCATGGTCGGCATGCCGCCGAAGTTGATCAGCCGATCGCCGCTTTGCTGGCCGATCTGGAACAACGTGGCCTTTTGGAAGACACGCTGGTTGTCTGGGGCGGAGAATTCGGACGCATGCCGTTCAGCGAAGGCCAGGGAGCTCCCGGTCGAAACCACAATCCGTATGGATTCAGCATGTGGATGGCTGGTGGAGGAATCAAGGGCGGACAGAATTACGGCGAAACGGATGAATTCGGATTTGAAGCAGTCACAAACAAAGTTCATCTGCACGATCTGCACGCCACCATTCTTCATGCCATGGGGCAGGACCACGAGACGTTGTCGTGGTTTCATCAGGGGCGTGAAGAAACACTGACCGACGTCGGCGGTCGGATTGTCCACGAATTATTTTCGTAGAATTCGCCCGCAAGAACTGAATGCCGGACCGGGCAGCGGTGTCAATGTTCAGCAACGCCGTGTCGCAAACCATGACCGGATTTCGCGCGAACGTAGCAGGGCCTGCAATTACGCACCACGCCGACACAGTAGGATTTGGCAGAGAACATAAATCGATACCGAATTGTACATCTGACCATAGCTGTCCACCTTAGTTCATCTATACTGCACAACACACAAACAAGGGTTTCGCCCTTGACCCAGTCGCGTATGACGCAGAAAAACGTGGAACGCTCGAATCGCCGAGCCGCTCCATTGTCGCTACGACCAACATGCACGGAGTTACTGTCAAATGTTGTGTTCAGAGAA
>CALFSX010000300.1 GCA_937916515.1 uncultured Planctomycetaceae bacterium
GCAACGTGCAACGTGCAACGTGCAACGTGCAACGTGCTGGAAAATCAAAAAGTGTTTTGAGCACCAACGGCAGTTCCAATTCCGGCGAATATCAGTACTCACAAATCGGGATCTTATTTCGCGACTGCTCCATAGAGCAGCTTACGTTTTTATGCGGACTGAGATCCACAGTGTTCGCAGCAGGCCCGGATGTCGTGTGTGGTGAGGCTTCTTCGGACATTGAACGCTTGCGATCACAGCGAGCGTAACGTGGCCTGAGGGAGTTTTCCGTTTTAGCCTGCTGGACGAGCTTTCCCATAGTGCTTGCAGCCACACCAAACCTTGCGGCAACAGCACGACACGAAACCTTTCCGCACTCGTAAGCGTCCACAATCCGTTGACGCAGATCCATCGACAAGCTTGCAGCCATAAAGCACCTCCTTGATGGAAGGCAAGAATGGAGCTCGCTCACAAAACGTCTACGACTTTCTGTAAACTGCTCTAAGTCACCGAAAATGCTTTTTGCAATGCATCCAGTGCTCGTTGAGCATCTGATCCTGCCACGACAACGCTGACTTTGATCTCGCTGGTGTTCACCATTTGCACGTTGATTTGTGCATCCGCCAGAGCTCTGAACATGCGAGCACCCACTTCGGTGTGGCTGCGAAGACCGATGCCGACAACGGATAGCTTGCCAATACTGGGATCACACGAAACATTCGCTTCCGGATGATCCTTCAATGGTTCTGCAAGCAAGGCAACCGTCTTATCCACATCATAAACAGGCACCGTGAACGAAATGTTGGCGAAACCATCCTGAGCAGCGTTCTGAATGATCATGTCCACCAACACGCCGCCGTCGGCAACGGCGGTGAAGACATCTGCTGCGACACCGGGGCGATCGACCAGCTTCTTAATCGTGACTCGAGCCTGATCTGTGTCGCAGTAAACATCGCTGACGACGATGTCTTCCATGCCGGTTAGCTGCGAAACAATGTCTTCTTCCAGCTTTTCAGCGTCCTCGACCTTCCGCACGCCCGAAGAATTTGTGGACGCGACACCGATTCGGGGAGTTGTCGCGACAGATTCGTTCAGCCGAAATCCTGTGTGGACGGCGTTCGCGACTTTGTCACAGTCCGCTCGATCAATCAGTACGGAAATCTTAATTTCGCTGGTCGTCACAATTTTTATGTTGGTTCCTTCGTTGGCCAAAACGCGAAACATCTGAGCTGCGACGCCTGTGTGCGTTTGCATCCCGTGCCCAACGACAGACACCTTCGACAGTTCATCATCATGCTGAACAGTGCCACCCAGTGTCTCGCTGGCGGTTGTGGCAACAGTCAGAGCTTTCGTCAAATCGTCTTCGCTGACAGTAAACGAGATGTTGGCGGTGCCGGCAACTCCGACATTCTGCACCACCATGTCGACGGGAATTTTGTTTTCCGACAGCAGAGAGAAGATGCGGCTCATTACTCCCGGCTGATCGGGAACCCCAATCAGGCTGACGCGAGATTCGTTTCGCACAAAAGCCACACCCGTTACAACGGGAGCCGGATTGGCGGGTTCTGGAGCGATCAGTGTGCCCGGCCCATCGGCGTACGACGGCTTGACTCGCAGATTGACGCGGTACTTTTTAGCGAACTCGATAGAACGAGAATGCATAACGCCCGCTCCCAGACTGGCCAGTTCCAGCATTTCGTCGTACGAAACCTGTTCAACCTTGGTCGCATCTTTGACGACTCTTGGATCAGACGTAAACACGCCTTCTACGTCTGTGTAGATGTCGCAAAAATCGGCTTCCAGCACGGCGGCCAATGCGGCTGCGGTTGTATCGCTGCCGCCTCGCCCCAGCGTTGTGATGTTAAAGGCTTCGTCGACGCCCTGAAAACCGGCAGCGATCACAATTTGTCCGGCGTTCAACGCTTCCTTCATTCGCTGAGTTGAAATGCTGATGATGCGAGCTTTGGTGTGGCTGCCGTCTGTGCGCACGCCAATCTGAGCCCCGGTCAGGCTGATCGCGTCTTCGCCAAGTTCGTGGATCGCCATGGCCATCAGCGCGCAGGATTCCTGTTCGCCGGTTGACAGCAGCATGTCCATTTCGCGAGGACGCGGCTTGCCGGTAATTTCGCGGGCCAGAGTGATCAGTTCGTCCGTTTTCTTGCCACGAGCGCTCACCACCATCACGACCTGATGGCCCGCTTTTTTGGCAGCGATCGCTCGCATAGCGGCTCGTCGAATTCGCTCTGCGTCGGCGACGCTGGTTCCACCGAATTTTTGGACAACAATTGACACAGTTCACCCGTGATCTAGAGCAGTTGACTATTTTTTTGTGGACTGTTTTGGCTCTGGGGAAACGGGACGCGTGGTTTATTTCGCGTTCTCCGCCGCCACAAGTCAGCGAAATTCGCTGTAACAGACTGAAAGACGTAGCTTGAAGGCACGGGAGGATAAAGCAGCAACCGGTCTGCGTCATGGGACGACTCGTGCCTGGAAGGCAAAATCTTAAGAATGGACGCCTCAGGTCAGCAAAAGTCGCCTCAGGCAGCCATCTCGGTCGCGGTTACACCTGTTTAATTAGCTGTACAGCGCCATGTCTCAATGAGCCGCAGGGCGTTAGCCCCGTTTTTTTCCGTGATCCGCAATAACCAGGGCTAACGCCCTGCGGCTCATTGAACCTGGCGCTGAACAGTTAGTGAACCAACACAAACTCGCTGCTGTTTAAATACGCCCACATCATGTCTTCCACCGCGGTTGGCAAAGCGGTGGCTGCAGATTGTGTGGCCAATTGGCGATGGTGGTTGGCAAACACTTTTTTCTCGCCAGCCGTCGGTTTGCGAGTCAACATTGCCAGAGCCACGCGATCCAACGTTTCCAGATTAGAAGCCTTGCGAGCTGCCACATTGCCAACCATGGCTTGAGTTGCCTGGCGAATAGCGTCGTCAACGTCAATGCCGTTCATCATCACCATGGCCTGAGCAATCGTGCCGTCGAAGTCCATGGATTCATCGTTTTCGTCCGTTCCGTAAGACTGAGCAAACTGAGCCACCCAGTCGCGGCGATGTTTTTCATCCGCTTGCGAATGCGAAACCGTTTGACCGGACGCCGACCGAATCGCCACTCGAATGCTTTCGTAAACCTGTTCCGGCGTCATGCGACGCACGTAGACGCGACTAAACAGCGGCACTTCTCCACTTGCTGGAGCGTCTACCAGATTGGCGTCAACAACTTCGCTGCTAAGCCGCCAGCTGTTTGATTGACCAATCCACTTCATTAAGCGTTTCATGTCATAGTCAGACTTGATGAAGGCTTCCGTCAGCAGGTCCAGCAGTTCCGGATGGCTGATTGCGGCATGAGCCCCCATGTCGTCGATCTCCGCCGTGAAGCCAAATCCATAGAAGTGCGACCACATGCGATTAACCATCGCCTTCGCAACTTTGTGCGACGAATCGTTGGCCATCAGCCGAGCAAGTTCCTGTCGTCGATTGGCGTCGCTGGATTCCGGCAATGTCTGATCGTCGTACCGGGGCAGCACAGCTTTTTCCTGTCCTGCGCGAGTTTCGTAGTACGTCATTCGATCCGGGCGAGGCCGATCAACCAGCTTCCACGCGATGTCCTGAACGGGTTTACCATCCGGCGAATCGGTCATTGCCAGAGCCACGGATACTCGATCTGTGTCTTTGAAAAATGCGTTCAAAGCCCAATAGTCCTGCTGACGCAACCCCTTGTCGAACGGATGATCGTGGCATTGAACACAGCTGATCTGCTCACCCAGAAATAATCGAGCCGTTACCGCAGTGGCAGGAGTCGCCTGGTTATTCAAATGAGCCAGCAGAAAGTTAGTCGCGCCGTTCTGGTCGTTGCGGCCTTTGGCGGTGACAAGTTCACCAACCACGTCAATCCACGGTTGATTGGTACGAAACGACTGCACCAGAAATTCCTGCAGTTTTTCACGATTAACGCCTCGCTTGGCAGTTCTGCCAATCAACAGATTCGACCACACAACCGCCAAATTCGAGGCTCGCTCTGAACTATCGCTAATCTGGTCGATCAATGCAGAGTACTTGCGTGCTCCCGTTTGAGCCAGAAACGCATTGCTTTCCTGCAGCGTCGGAATGCGACCAGCAAATGTCAGATACACTCGTCGCACCCATTCCAGATCGGTGGCAAGCGGTGACGGCGAAACGCCCTGTTCAGCCCAACCGGCAGCTAACAGAGAGTCGATTTTGGCGGAAACATCAGCATCCAAAAATGTGGCTGCCAGCAGTTCCGGACGAGGCAAACGATTGGTGTCGCTGCTTTCAACGCTTAGTGATTCATGGTTGCCAGCGTTCGACTTTGATTCATTGTTAGCTGCAACGTGATTCAATTTCAACGGCTTCAGGCTGTCAAATTCACCGGTGACTGCAGTTGAATCATTTTTCACAACGGCAGAACTGCCGTCCGTGCCTTGTGCGGCTACAACAGTTGCTGAATTGTCATCCGAGGCTGCTTCATTTACCGGGGCTTCAGCGAGATTCTGTTGATCATTGCTGCCAGCGGAAGAAACAAACCACAGTCCCAGCATTGCCAGCAACGAAGCCGCTACGGCAACAATCCGACGATTCACTCGTCGCCCGGACACAGCGTTGACTGAGGCGACTGGTGCTGCCAATTCAGTTTGCTGCTGCAATGCACTTTCGGTGATGTGCCCTGCGTCGTGATGAAGCAGGCCATGAATGAACATGTATTCTGCATAAACATCGATCAACGCTTTGTCAGCGCGCAATAAGTCGTTTAGCCGGGTTTGGCCCTGGTCAGTCAGTTGGCCTTCCACCAATTCGTGAAGCAGCGGAAAAAGCTCTTCTAAGTTGCTGATTTTGATATTCATAACGTGGTGCCTTCTTCCGCTAACCGGTGCTTAACGCACTCCATCAGCGTACGGCGAATTCTACCTAACGACTGGTACACAGAATTTGCGGGGCGTCCCAGCATATCGGCAACCTGATCGCCATTAACTCCCGGTGCATACCGCATCTGAATCAGCTCCCGATCCTTCGGGCGGAGCAGGGTGATGCAGGTGGATAGTGCTTCCTGCCGCAACGCCACATCATCACTGATTGCTTCTGTCTTTACGGCGACAATCTCCAGAATATCGTCTTCCAGAAACGTCAGCCGACCGCCTTTTGTTCGTCGAAAACGGAACACTTCCAATCGTGCGATCGCTCGTCCCCACGCCAGAAAGTTCGTGCCTTCTTCGAACTGGTTCCACTTCGACCAGATGACCAGATTCGTTTCCTGAAGAACTTCATCTGCATCAGCCGGATTGCCAACCAATGGCAGGATGAACAAGAACAACGATCTCTGCGATTGAGTGAATGAACGAATGAATTCATCCGACGGCTTCACCAATGGCGACAGAACAACAGTGTCTCCGGCGTTAACTTCGACCGATTGGCCTTCCGCCTGCGGAGTCGCTGTGTTCGACTTGTTGTTGTGTTCCGCCATGAAGTTTCAACCGCCGAAGAATCGACATCTGCACAAGAAACAAGCCCCGATCCGTGACGATCAGGGCCTGCTCAAAATTCATCGAGGTGTCACCACCCTTAATGCTTATATCAACCGTCGCACGGCAGCTGCAGGCATTTCCTGTCAGCTGCGTGTGCGTCAGTTATTATATGGCAAACCTAGCCGATCAATTCCTGAATTGGCGAACCACCGTTGGCCAGTTTCATTGGACGGCCACGCTTGGACGTGTGAACCGTTTCCAGCGGGATTCCCATGGCATGAGCCACAGTGGCCCAGATGTCGCCTGGCAGATATGCCTTGCTGTTGTCGGCAACTCGAGTACCGTCGGCATCAGTGGCACCGATGGCCTGACCGTTCTTCAAACCGCCTCCACCAATCATTGTTGACCAGCTGGCTGCCCAGTGGTCACGACCAGTGTTCTGGTTAATGCGCGGAGTTCGACCGAATTCGCCCATCCAAACGATGGTCACATCGTCCAGCATATTGCGTTGTTTCAGGTCGGTGACCAATGCCGAGATACCTCGGTCCAGTACTGGCAGTCGCTGGTTCTTCAACGTGTTGAACACGTCGTTATGAAGGTCCCAGCCCCCCAGATCGACTTCAACAAACGGCACGCCAACCTGAACCAGTCGTCGAGCCAACAGCAGACTCTGGCCAAAGCCGTTCCCGCCGCCCATGCCCATACCACCGCCACCGGCTGGCATGTTGTACATGGCCTTGGTGGCGTCTGATTCGGCCTCAAGACCCAACGCAGCATCCGCCTTATTGACGTTAAACGCAGCCATTTGACGAGAAGTCATCAAATTAACAGCGTTGGCATAAACATCTTTGTGAGCCTGTGGAAGCTCGCCCCGTTGCGACTTGATGAAGTTCGACTCAACTGCAGCCAGCATATCCAAACGGTTTGGCAGACGATCTTTGGCTTCTTGTGAAGGAGCATTTCGAATTTGCCCATCGCTGCCCACAACAAACGGAGCGTGAGCCATTCCAAGAAAACCAGCCTGGCCTGAACCACCACCGATAGAAACGAACGATGGAATTTCCAACGCCTTGCGGTGTCGGCCAATTTCATAGCTGACCACAGAACCAAACGTTGGGTGAGTGACCGTTGGGTTAGGCACATAGCCGGTGTGCATGTAGTAACGACCACGACCATGGTCAGCTTCACGAGTGCTCATCGAACGAACAACGTTCAGGTTATCGAAAACCTTAGCTGTTTCCGGCATGTGTTCGCTGATTTGAACTCCAGGAGCAGCCGTATCGATTGGCTTGAATTCACCACCGTTTTTAGAACCAGGTTTCAGGTCCCAAATGTCGATTGTTGGTGGCCCACCGCTCATCCACATCAGGATGCAGGCCTTGTTATTGGCCTTCACGGTTGATGAGTTGGCCTGAACGTGTGACAGGAAGTTCATGGCAGGAATCGTCGCAGCGGCTGTCGCCATGTGCTGCATAAAGTGACGACGTCCCATGCCGTAGTTATTCCAAATTGGCATTTCAATTCTCCAGGAAAAGGTTGGTGTATTCAGGTCTTGCCAAAGCCAAACGGCGTCTGACAGCTCTGTTTCGATTTGAAGCCGCAAATGACACGGCGTTATTTTTGACCAGCCGAACAACTACGTTCGGCAGGTCGGTTTTCTGACTGACAAATTAGTGAATAAAGATGAATTCGTTGGAATTCAGCAAGGCCCAAAACAGGTCCTGATAAGCATTGGCTCGCATATTTGCAGGGTACGCTTTCACCATTTGTTGTGCCTTGGACATCTCACTGCGAGTCGGCCGGCGACTAAGTGCGGCGACGTACAGATCCTGCATTTTCTGGCTTTCGACGCCCGGACTGCTGAAGGTTTCAAACAGAAAGCTGCCACGATCGATGCTGACAGCCTTTTCGATCAGCTCGCTGTTCATCATCATCAAAGCTTGAGGAATCGTTCCGTTAAATGTTGTCGCTTCGTCGTTTTCGTCGTTGTCAAAGGCCACGACAAACTGCTGCATCCAGCGATTTCGCTGTTTTTCCTGCTCATCCCAGCCGCCTTTGCCTGATTTGTGAGCGTTTGACGCAACAATCAGAGAATCGTACAACTGTTCTGCCTGCATCGACTTTACGTACATGTGACTGAACAGCGGCACTTCACCGGCAGCCGGATTGTCGACCATGTTGTCTTCGCCGAACTTGCTGGTCAGCGAATACGCTGCCGTGTTGGCGATGGTCTTGATCAGCTTTTTGACATCGTAGCCAGTGCTGACAAATTCCGCCGAAAGACGGTCAAGAACTTCCGGATGTGAAGGAGCATTGTGTGGCCCCATGTCGTCAACGGGCCGAGTGAAACCGTAGCCAAAGAAGTGTGCCCACATGCGATTGACGAATGCTTTGGCAATGATCGGTGTTTCACCGTTGTCTGTTGAAACCAGCAGCTTGCCGAATTCTTTACGACGATCAAAAGCGTCTGGTTCAATCGCTTTGCCTTCATAAATCGGAAACGCCACCTGCATCAGGCCGCTGCGTTTTTCGAAGTAGACTGGACCGTTGAAATCGCGTGTCACAACTTCTGAGTAGTCATCCACCTGGCGGCCCGTATTTGGATCCGTCTTACGATGATCAACCTTGCGTACCTGCCGAAAGAAGCTGTTAAATTCCCAGAACTGTGCCTGCTGCCAGTTGTTGAACGGGTGGTTGTGACATTGAGTACACTGCACCTGCATGCCCAGAAACAGCTTAGTGGTTTTGGCCGTCAACTGTACGGCTTCGTCGTTCAGCTGCATTTGAGCCAGAATGTAATTGACGGCTCCGTTTTCTTCGAAGTGGCCTTCGCCCGTGACCAGATCGACAACGATATCATCCCATGGCCGATTTTTCGCAAAAGCTTCGCGGAAGAATTTTTCCATTCCATTGCGGCTGACTCGTCGCGGAGTTCCTCGACCAATGCAATTATTCGTCCAGATGGTAGTGAAGTTGCGAATATAGTCCTGGCTGTCGACAAGCTGGTCAATCAGCACTGATTTTTTGCGAGGGCTTTCATCTTCAATAAAAGCGTTCACTTCTTCCAGAGAAGGAATACGTCCAACAATGTCCAGGTGAACTCGACGAACCCATTCTTCGTCGCTGGCGACTTCAGAAGGTGAAATCTCGTTGTCCTTATATCCCTGCTCAATCTTCTGGTTGATGAATTCAACTGTTGACAAAGCGGTTGAGTCCGAGACGGCAGCTGCTTCGTCGGCAGACAATTGGCCAGCACCAGCCAAGGTAAACATGGCGGTCAGGCAAATGGCTGACGTGTTCAGCTTCCGCATCGTCCATCGTGGAACAAAGTTCATTTTGATTCTCCTGCGACTTAAAAACAGCTCACCATTTCAACGCGCGGCCAGCACGCTTTATTCTGCTAAAAACAGAAGCAATTTACCAATCTTAACCAAATTCCGGCAAATCTTCGACGCGGCTTATGACCTATACAGCCACGCTCGCGAATCTCGGCAGACTCCACTAACCTTTGGTTTTGCTGAAACGGCACCCTGAAAGGTACAACATGACTTGCCGTTTGTGTTCGCCGTATTTTGCCAGATAACGAGCCAATTGCCAGAAAATCGCTGAAAACAGGGGTCATTCGGCGTAGTTCCCATAGGTTGCATCACGTAAACAACCCCATAAAACTGCCCGTTTTTCGTGTCCGGAACCGGCCGCAGACTCGCACTTTGAATACAGAACGCAACAAAACCGTGAACTCGTTCACTTTGATGAAATGTTTCGAAATCGCCTTAAACGCCGTTTCAGAAAACATTCGACGCGACAGCTAAAAACCGTCCGAGGCACGGCCTCATAAAATCAATCAGGCGAAAAACGAATGAAGATTACTTTTCTGGGAGCCGCTGGCGAAGTTACTGGCAGCCAGCATCTTATCGAAACCGATTCGCGACGCATTCTGCTTGATTGCGGGCTGTTTCAGGGAAGGTCGGAGGAAACACGGCCAAAAAACGAAAAGTTCCACTGCGTGCCGCGAAAACTGGACGCCGTCATTCTGTCTCACGCCCACATCGACCATTCAGGGAATCTGCCCGGTCTGGTCAAGGCGGGGTTTGAAGGACCCATTTTCTGCACTCGAGCCACCGCAGATATCGCCTCAATGATGCTGCGAGACAGTGCAAAGATCCAAAAAGAAGACGCCAAATATCACGCTAAAAAGGCGGCTCCCGGCGAACCCGTTTTTGAAGCTTTGTACACAGAAGAACACGCCAGAGAAGTTGCCAAGCTGTTTGAATACGTTCGAGTCGGCGCATGGGAAACTCTGGGAGACGACGTTCGCTTGAGATTCCATCATGCCGGTCATATTTTGGGAGCTGCCATCACGGAACTGGAACTTCTGGACGAAGGCGAATGGAAGCGACTGGTCTTCACCGGCGATCTGGGCAGACGCGATCAGCCGCTGCTGCACGATCCCGCCACCGTTGAACGAGCTGACGTGGTGATTACAGAATCCACGTACGGCAATCGAGTTCATCCGAATTCCGCCGACGTCAAATCTGAACTGCAACGCATCATCTGTGCGGCGTCTACCAAGCGAGGAAAAGTGATCATTCCCGCGTTCAGCCTCGGGCGAACTCAGATGATCGTGTACCTGTTAAACGAACTTCGCAACGAAGATGCCTTGTGTCGCGTGCCGGTTTACATCGACAGTCCACTGGCAACGCGGCTGACCGACGTCTATCGCGATCATCAGGAAGACATGGATGAAGACGTCAAAGAAACGCTGAAATACGACGACGACATTTTTGAATTCGATGGGCTCACCTATATTCAGTCGCACGACGAAAGCATCGCTCTAAACAAGCGACCCGGCCCGTTTGTCGTGATCTCAGCCAGTGGCATGTGCGAAAACGGTCGAGTTGTCCATCACTTGAAACACACGGTTTCTGACCCCAACAGCACAATTCTGATCATCGGATTTCAAGCCGCTGGAACGCTCGGACGGCAACTGGTCGAACGTCGCGAACATGTCTACATTCACGGACGCCGGATACCGTTAAATGCCACAGTGGAAACAATTAATGGCCTGTCGGCTCACGCAGACGCGGAAGATCTGAAATGGTGGTTTGACGAACTGCAGAAAAAGGGTGGCTGCGGCCAGGCCTTCATCGTGCACGGTGAAAATTCAGGAGCCACCGCATTGGCAGAACTCATTAACGACTGCTGCGACGTGCCACCAATCATTCCTCAGTACGGCGAAAGCTTCGAAGTTTAACAGGGGAGATTTCTTAAAGCAGCAAACTTGTTCACGTTGAGTCAAGTTTTCAGAGCGACAACGCAGCGTTTCTGAGCGTCAGCTCGAATGGTCTGAGGCACCGCCTCGTTAAAGTCTTACTTAAAATGTCTCGCGCACGGTGCGCGAATGTTGGTCGTAGCAACAACGGAGCGACTCGGCGATTCAAGCGTTCCAACTTTGTTCTGCGTGCCACGCCTATGGGGCAAACGCGAAGTCCTTGGTAAGAACAGTCCCGAATTAACTTCCGGATCTCTGTATCGCAACTATTTCGGTACAATTCCCAAGAGGCTCATCGCTTTTGAATGCCCCCTTTTCGGAGGATGCAAACGATCAATCGCGGATCGGTTTTCCAGGCTTGACGTTCAGATTCCGCGAAACTTTTGACACGCGTTCGGGTTCAGCAGGCATCCAGGCGTTTCTGGAAAGTGGTGAAATCTGGCGGCTTCTGCCTGTCGCAGTCTAAAACGTTCATTCCGGTTAAGTTTGTCGGAACGTTGTTGAGACTTCAGGAACCGGGTATGATGAAATCCTGCGAGCTATCTGATTCCCTTCTGTTCCCCCACCAGCCCACCGGCTGGGTGAGTGAATCCCGCCATCCATGACATCTGCCGCTTCTTTATTTTCCACTAACCACGCTCAGACATCAGGCGTTTCGATGTTTGATTACCAGCCGCGAACACGAGTCGTTTTTGGTGCGGGCAGTTTTTCGACGCTGGGGCAGGTGGCCAAAGAATTTGGGAAGCAAAAAGTTCTGCTGGTGACCGATCCTGGGCTAAAAAAAGCGGGGCACAGCGATCGAGCCAAATCGTTGCTTGGCGATGCCGGGTTGAACGTGGCGGTGTTTGATGATGTTGCCGCAAATCCGACCACAGACGATGTTGACCGCTGCGTTGCCTTTGCCAAAGAGCACCAGAGCGAACTGATTATCGGACTGGGCGGCGGCAGCAGCATGGACTGCGCCAAAGGTGCCAACTTTCTGCTGACAAACGGCGGCCGCATGCACGATTATCGAGGCGTCGGCAAGGCGACTCGCGAGATGCTGCCGATGATCGCGGTTCCCACCACATCAGGAACCGGCAGCGAAGCTCAAAGTTTCGCCGTCATCGCCGATGCGGAAACTCACATGAAAATGCCTTGCGGAGACCCCAAAGCCGCCTGCAAGGTCGCGATTCTTGATCCGGAACTCACCATCACCATGCCGCGATCGGTGGCTGCGGCAACCGGTATCGACGCGATGACTCACGCTATCGAAAGCTTCGTTACCAGGAAGCGTAATCCCGTTTCACAAATGTTCGCTTCTCAGGCGTGGCAACTTCTTGCCAAGTCGTTTCCGATCATTATGGACCAGCCCGAAAACGTTGAGGCTCGCGGCGAGATGTTACTGGGGGCTCACCTGGCAGGAGCCGCCATCGAAAACAGCATGCTGGGATCGGCTCATGCCACCGCTAATCCACTTTCAGCTCATTTCCACACCGTGCATGGCATCGCAGTGGGAGTGATGTTGCCGCATATCGTGCGTTGGAATGCTTCTGAAGTGGGAAGACTCTACCGACAACTGGCAATGGACGCCGGATGGGCTGAACGTTCTGACAGCCCGGAGCAGGCAGCAGAAGCTCTTGCGGAAGGATTTACGGGGTTCTTGAAACTTGCCGGCATGCCAACAAATTTGTCCACTGCCGTTGCAGGTGGCATAAACGATGGAATGCTGCAGACTCTGGCAAACGAAGCCACTCAGCAGTGGACGGCGACCTTCAATCCACGAACAATGGATGCTGAGGCGTTTCAACAGGTTTACAGGAATGCCTTGTAGCCTTCGGGTGACGCTGGTCACTCGGCACATTGCTTTTGTGAATTCACAATACGCGACAGTACATTATTCTGACTGAACATCATTCGGTGTCCTGGTTCACCGGTATTCTGGATGCTCCAGTGTTCCATGTTCACCAGAAAAAATTGAATGACCGCCATGTCGAATCGAATCACCAGACGAAATTCAATTGCTGCCGCTGCGGGAAGTCTTGCGGCGTTGGGGCTGTCTAAGTTTGCGATCGCGAATGATGAAGTCACATCAGCGACCACACCTGCAATATCCAAAGCCGCAGCGACGCCAGTAACGCCTCCAACTGACACCAGCTGGGCCTCTTTCCGAAACGGTGCGGCTCAACGAGGCATCGCGAAATCCGCGCTTAGCAAGGACCCTCAGCTGAAGTGGGAAGTTGCTTCTCGCGATGGCTGGATTGCGACCTGTGCGATCGTCGGCAATCACGTTTATGCTCCTGCTCTTTTCGGGTACCTGCATTGCTTCGACAAAGAAACCGGGGCGGAACTTTGGAAATATCGTTCCATCGACAACCCGGACGAAAAGAAATTCGCCCCCGGCTTCAAAGCGGCGCCTCTAGTGTCAGCAACTGCAGTCTATGTTGGCGACGAAGACGGCGTGCTGCACGCCATCGATCGATCCACGGGTAAGTTATTGTGGAAGTATTCCACCGATGCGGAAATCGCAGGTGGAGTCGCGGTTTATAACGACAACATCCTGCTGGCTTCTCACGATGCCTTTCTGTACTGCCTGAACAAAGCTGGCGAAGAACAGTGGAAGTTCCAGACAAATGATCGCATCAACTGTTCGCCGGCGGTTGTGGAAACCTTCAGTTTCGTGAGCGGCTGCGACGAGCATCTGCGAGTGATTGACCTGACGAATGGCAGCGAAGTTCGCGACGTACCCATGGGATCGTACATGATCGCTTCGCCGGCCGTCGTCGATGAAATGCTGTATGTAGGATCTCACGCAGGCGACGTGGCGGGCGTTAACTGGAAAACCGGCGACATCAAGTGGCGATATAAAGCCACACGTGAGCTTCCGTTTCATGCTTCTGCCGCCGTAACAGACGATCTTGTCCTGGTTGGCGGACACGACAAACACATGCACGCCATAGATCGAACAACAGGTGAACGACGCTGGTTGTTTGCCACCAAGGCACGTATTGAATGTTCTGCGGCTGTCGTTGATAATCGGCTGTTCTTTGGTTCGGGCGACGGAAATGTCTACGGGTTGTCGGTCGAAGACGGCACCGAAGTGTGGAAATACAATGCCGGTAAACCGGTGAACGCAGGCGTGGCAATCGGCGAAGGCTGCCTGGTTGTGGGTGAAGATTCCAGCAACGGACGACTTCGATGTTTCGCCTGACAAGGGCTTCGCCCTTGCCCCAGTGGCGTGGCCTGCGACAGAACGTGGAAAGTTTCAATCGCCGAGCTGCTCCGCTATCGCTAAGAGGATCGTGTACACATCAATTTGAGTAAGACTTCAATACATTGACGAGGCAGTGCCTCAAACAGCAGTTGCGGCTGAACCGCTGCAGCTGTGCCCCTCGAATATCAGACAACTACAATCACAGATAAGATCGCTATGACAACACTCGACGTATCCACCACAACCGAAGTTGGCAGCTACTTTATTTCCAACTATCCGCCGTTCTCGTTGTGGACAGGCGACAACGTACCTCAAGTGTACGAGGCTTTCGACAAAGCAAAAGCGGATACCGAAAAGACGCCTCTGGGGCTGTACATTCATATCCCGTTTTGCCGCAAGCGTTGCAAATTCTGCTACTTCCGCGTGTACACCAATCAGAATGCCAAGGCGATTGAAGACTACGTACAGTCTTTGATTAAAGAAATTGAACTCATCAGCCAGAAGCCCGGCGTACATGGCCGAGAGCTGGAGTTCGTCTATTTTGGCGGAGGAACACCATCTTATCTTAGTTCGAAGCAGCTCCGGTCGCTGCGTGAACGTATGAGCGAATACGTGACGTGGGACAAGGCCAAAGAGGTCACGTTTGAATGCGAACCGGGCACACTGAATCTGGAAAAAGTGCAGACGCTTAAAGACATCGGGATCACTCGAGTTTCTTTGGGAGTCGAAAACTTTAACGATAAGATTCTTGAAGAAAACGGGCGAGCACACCTGTCGCCGGAAGTGATGAAAGCCTACGACTGGATTCAGGATGTGGGATTCCCGCAGGTTAACATCGACCTGATTGCCGGCATGGTTGGCGAAACCGACGAAAACTGGCATGACTGCGTGGAAAAAGCGATCGCCATGCAGCCGGACAATATCACCATGTATCAAATGGAACTGCCATTCAACACGGTGTATTCCAAAGAAATGAAGGAATCCGGAAACGCATCACCTGTGGCGGACTGGCCAACAAAACGACGCTGGGTCAGTGAGGCCATGGACCGTCTTGCAGAAGCTGGCTATCACGCTTCCAGCGGTAACGAAATGATCAAGAACCCCGAAACCGATCACTTCATCTATCGCGACAATCTTTTCCGGGGCAGCGACTTGCTGGCGACGGGCGTGTCATCGTTCGGCCATTTTCAGGGAGTTCACTATCAGAACCTGGACCGCATTGAAGACTACATGGAAACCGTCAACAAAGGCGAACTTCCCATCAACAGAGCATTGCAGCCAACTGCTCATCAGATTCTGATTCGAGAAGTTGTGTTACAACTGAAAGAAGGCCGCATCAATGCTGCCGCCTTCCGTCAGAAATTCGGAGTGAATATTCTGGAGCAGTTTTCGGAAGCCTTCAGTAACCAGCAGAAAGCTGGCTACATGACAGTGGAAGGCGACCAGATTGTGCTGACACGCAAAGGCCTGCTGCAGGTTGACAGCCTATTGCCTGAATACTTCGAAAAAGAACACCGGGCCATCCGTTACACTTAGGCGGACCCAGGAACTTTGTCAGCTGAATCAAGCCCGCCGCGGTCAGTAGTTGATCTTGCTGGGTGTCGTCGCTAAGCAGTGGGTTCGGTGGGCGACGAACGCTTGTCGATAAATTGTTGCAGCAGAATATGAGCCGCCAGTTTATCAATGCGGGCGCTGCGTTGTTTGCGAGTGAGCGACGCCTGCATCATCATCGCATCGGCGGTGACGCTGCTGTAACGTTCGTCCTGAAAAGCAACCGGAACTTTCAGCAGTCGAGACAACCAGGCTCCATAGTTGCGGGCTTCTCGCGATTTCTGACTTTCATCACCGCTCATGTGGACCGGCAGCCCGACAACCAACCCCGCTATGTCGTATTCGGCGGCGACGTTGCAATAGAATCGTTCGTCAGCTTCACGGCCACTTCGCTGATAGTTATGAAGCGGGCTGGAATATTCCTGATACGCATCGCAAACAGCAACGCCGACTCGCTTGGTGCCGTAATCAATTCCCAACAAGCGCCCGCGCCGAGGCACCTCTGCTTCGGCGGGATCTTTGGGCTGAGCTGGTTCGTCCATCATGAATTAGTTGCCTGCATCGGCTGCATCAGTTTGTGGAAACGCCAATTTGATTTCTGAAGCAGTGGCGTCTTCGCTGACAACTATTGAAAATTTCCACAATGCATTGGCCAGTTTGCAGACGTCGCTGTCGGCAATGCCGCAGTACCCGTAGCTCATTTCGATTGCCACGGTCGCGGTTCCACTGATCTTTGCCAGTGGCAGTGAAAACGTACCGTCTGTCTTGTTGGTGGTGACTTCCACGCCCTCGGCCGTGGCCGCGTCCGCCAGAATCTGATCACCTTCAATCAGGAAGACTCGACAGGAAACCGGAGCCAACGTGTTCAACTTATGATCCGCCGGAATTGCCAGATCAACTGTGACTGTGACGGAATCGTTCAAGGCAACTTTTTGTTCAGACACATCCGTTGCGTTGGCCATGTTGGGCAGAATTCGCGTTGTTTTCGGAGGTGATGGCGGAGTAACGCCGGACAGTTGAATTTCACTGGTCTGTGATGTTTGCAGGTCGGCTACAAGAATTCGGTGATTGTTTGTGTCGGCGATATACAACTTTCCTTCGGCAATGCTTAGACCACTGGGTTCGTTCAGTTCAGTGTCTGACTTGCCAGCTTTTCCAGTGCCGAGCCAGGTTTGCGTGGCTCCGGTGGCGACTTCCACTTTTTTGATCTTGTGATTGTAGGTATCAGCGACGTACACAAATCCATCGTGCCACGCTACGCCCAAAGGATGCTGAAATCTGGCGTCAGCTCCCACACCATCGACGTCTCCAAAGGCAAACAACGACTGACCACGAGGCAATTCCGAGGTACCAGCAATGGTTGCCACTTTGCCTGGCGAACCTACGGACACCTGCCGAATCGCTGACCCTTCACTATCGGCGACGTAAAAGGTTTGGCCAGTTCCATCCAGCGACAGTCCGGAAGGCTGAGCAAACGCTGATAAGTCCAGACGACCGTTAATAACATCTTCGCGGGCATTGCCAGCGTGGATTGTGATATTACTGGATCCGATCTTGTGCGACCAAATCTGATGTGGTCCTGCCATCGCAATAAATAACGTGCCGTTGGCGTGACACAGGTCCCACGGGCTGTTGAGGTTTGTTTTGCTGATATCCCCGTCGACATCGCCGGGGCGTCCCTGTCGACCGGTGCCAGCCAATGTTGACACAAGTTTTGTAGAAAGACTGACGGCTCGAATCAGGTGGTTTTCTGTGTCTGCAACATAAAGTGTTTCGTCAACAAGTGCCATCCCCTGTGGATGATCGAACGTAGCGGTGGAATAATCGCCGTCACTTTTGCCAATAAGTCCAGTACCAACAACATCCAGCAGTAAACCGTTCAGGTCCGTAATAACGATGCGGTTGTGGTTGCTGTCGGAAATAAACAGGCGGTTGGAAGCGGCATCTGCCAGCAGCTTGCCGGGGTAACGCAATGGCGTCGGTTCGGCCTTGCCTTCTTCCAGTTCAAACTCAATGGGCGTTTCGTTCAGAGTACCTTTAGCTCTGTGATGTTCAATCAAGCGTGAAATCACAACGTCAAACAATTCTCGGTTGCCTTCGCCTCCCTGAGAACCCGCGAACTTTCCTTCCGGATCAATCAGCGCCAAAGTGGGCCAGGAACGCGTTCCAAACTTTCGCCAGATCACCATTTCGCTGTCGTTAACAACAGGGTGCTTGATCTCGTAACGAAGGATGGCGTCGCGGATATTCGCCGACAGCTTTTCGTTGTCGAATTTAGCGGAATGCACACCGATGACCACCAGTTCGTTTTTGTACTTCTCTTCCAGATATTTCAAATCCGGAATGACGTGAATACAATTGATGCAACAGTAGGTCCAAAAATCCAGCAGGACCACTTTGCCTCGCAGGTCTTTGATGTCGATCGGGCCGGACGTGTTCAGCCATTCTGTTCCGCCTTCAAAAATTCCCGGCGGAACGGAAACCGCTTCCGGAAACGGATTCGGAGGAATCACGGCATTGGGCGGCTTGCCAGACGGCTGAGACACAGCGGCGCTGCAAGTCAGCAACGCTGCAAACAAACAGGCGAAAGATGTGAAGCGGTTCATGTTGAGCCTCACGTTAGGCGGGATTGAGGAAGGAAGAAACGGCAGCAGATTGTGGGACACACCAAATAACTAAATCGCGGCGCGTTCTATAGTCTAATTGTCGGCAACCGCAACTCCAAGTGATTGCAGTGCCTGACGCGTTTTATCTGTTTGAGTATAAACTTCGGCATTGATGCCAAAACTGGCAGCTTTCAGAACGTATTCTTCAATATCGTCGGTATAGAAGCATTCCTGAGGTTCACAATTTGCTCTGGCTAACGCATTTTCGTAGATTTTTGCGTCGGGCTTCAGTGCTCCCGCTTCGAAGGATGTTGTGAAGTCATCGAAAAAACCAAGCACCTGAAAATTGTCCTGGATGAAATTTAGATGGGTGATGCTTGTGTTGGACAGCAACACCAGACGCAATTTCAAAGCCTTCAGTTCCTGCAGCAGCGGAACAATGGATTCGTTCAGCCAGAAGATATCGGCGGCGGCATGCTTCAACCCGGCGAAATCCACTGACTTTCCCAGATGCTGTTCAAAGGCTGCGTGAAACTGCTGTTCGGTAATCTGACCGCGTTCGATCTGCCATTGCAGTCCCGAATCGATTAACAGCGTTTTCACATCAGCTTCAGGCGAGTCGCAAACAGCGGCGATATTCCGGCACATTTTGCTGTGCGAAAAATGAACAAGTACGTTTCCCATGTCAAACAGACACGTCTTAATGGCCATGAACTGAATCTACCTGAACGAG
Source organism: uncultured Planctomycetaceae bacterium (assembly GCA_937916515.1). Lineage (GTDB taxonomy): Bacteria > Planctomycetota > Planctomycetia > Planctomycetales > Planctomycetaceae > Fuerstiella. The sequence goes on from CALFSX010000300.1 coordinate 18,820, forward strand.
GTTAGCTTAATGTCGTCGGCGCAAATTTCTGATTCTGATGCGATATTGAATTCAGCAGCGTATCGGTTAGATGATGGTGCCATCCATAGGACTGCTGGCGGTGGCGTAAAGTTTTCGAGGAATTCGGCCAGCTCGATAAGCCTGCCGCCCGGCAATGCAGGCCTGTCGCATGGCGCCGGCCATCAGCAATGGATCGCTGGCGCTGGCGATGGCGGTGTTCAGCAGGACACCGTCGCAGCCAAGTTCCATAGCAAAGGCGACATCGCTGGCAGTGCCAACACCGGCATCAATGATGACCGGATAGTCGGGGTCGCCATCTTTGAGGTATTCCATACAGATGCGAATGTTGTTGGGATTCAGAACCCCCTGTCCGCTGCCGATTGGACTGCCGGCAGGCATTACTGAGGTGGCACCAGCTTCCTTTAACCGGCGAGCCGTGATTGGGTCGTCTGACGTATAGCACAGCACCTGAAAGCCGTCGTCAACCAGTTGCTTGCAGGCTTCGATAGTAGCGACGGGATCCGGCAGCAGCGTTTTGGTGTCACCCAGAACTTCCAGCTTCACCCAATCCGCACCCGGGTTTTCAAGGCCTCGCAGAATCTCCCGGCCAAGTCGAGAAACTCGGATGGCGTCTTCCGCCGTAAAGCAGCCAGCCGTGTTGGGTAGAATGGTATACTTGTCCAGATCGATGAAATCCAGAATATTGCGTCCATCGGCATCGACAAGACGTTCTCGGCGAACGGCAACCGTTATCACGTCGGCTCCGCTGGCGACGAGACATTCCTGCATTTGCTCAAACGTGGAATACTTGCCAGTTCCAACGATCAACCGTGAGTTGAGCGTGTGAGTACCAATGACGACGTTGGTGTCTGAAGATTGATTCATTGATTCTGTATTCATGCGAAAAATTCTGAATTCGAAGCGGCGCCGGCAAGGTAGTACAAGACAAAAGTGCAGGGCGTTTGCTGATGGATTTTGCGGTTGAACGAGCTATTCCGGGGCGACATATCTGTCGTCTATCCGCCGCCAACAAGTGTGACGACTTCAATTCGGTCGCCCGACTGCAGCTGACACGCAGCATGTTGTTCTCGCGGTACCAGCTGTTGATTACGTTCCACAGCACAGTAGCGATTGTTGATTTTCAGGTCTGTCAAAAGGTCGGCAATTGTCCACTGCGGGGCAATCGTTCGATCTTCACCGTTAAGCAGGATGGTTATCATGTCCGAGATCATAGCGTTTGATGGACTGTCAGAAAATAAAGTCCGCAATGTGGGTGGCAGTTTTCAAGGCGATAAAACAGCGTTCTTACTGGAAGGAAGCAATTGAGCGATTTTGCTGAAGGTTTCAAGCTGTTTTGACGTACCGTCAGCTGTGCGGCTCTGAAAACGGCCTTCTGAATGCGAAAAGGTCGCCAACACCTAACAAGGGCTTCGCCCTTGACCCAGTGGCGTGGTTAGCTGGAAGACATGGAACGCTGGAATCGCCGAGCCGCTCCGTTGTCGCTACGAACAACATGCCCGCACCATGCCCGCATCATTTTGAGTAAGACTCTCACGAGGCAGTGCCTCAGACCATTTGAGCTACCGCTCAGAAACGCGACTACGTCGCTCAGAAAACTTGACTCAACATCAACAAGTTCGCTGCTGTAAGAAGTCTAAACCTTGATTCGCAGCCATGTTCTGCTGAGATATCTCCACGACATCATGCACGCTCGAAAGACGATATCCATAAACATGCCGCACCACGCGCCCATCAGGCCGAGGTTCAGGTAGATACCAAAAAACCATGCTCCAGGAAGCCTTAGCATGAAGTTGCCGAAAATGGTCGTAATCATTGGAAAGCGAGTGTCTCCGGCTCCCTGAAGTCCGGATCGCAACACCAGAAACGTGACCAGTGGCACCTGAAACCACGCCATAGCTCGGAACGCGGGCACTCCCACCTGAATCACCTGGGCATCGGTATGCATGATGCGATAAATCACGTCGGCACCGAAGAAGAAAACAACTGTCATCACGATGGCCGGAATGCAGCACTGCATGGTGGCTTCCAGGCCAGCTTTGTAAGCTCGTTTCAGTTTCTTCGCACCCAGCGATTGGCCAATCAAAGTTGCGGCAGCCTGCCCCCACGCCATCGCTGGCAGGAAGGTGATGGCTTCGACCTGAATTCCGACGATGTGAGCCGCAAACAGTGCGTCGTCGTCAACTCCCGGAACGACAACTCGCTTGATGATCATCAAGAACATGAATTGGCCGCACCAGTGAATCAGGCTGTCCAGTCCAGCATAGCTGCCAAGACTTGCCAGTCTTCGAATGATCTGGAAGTCTGGCTTCAGCAGATGCAGACACAGCTTCAGTGGATCGCTACCGACGCACAGCACGGACAGCATCAGAATGCCGCCGATCAGACGAGCAGACACGGTTCCGGCTGCGATGCCGTACACGCCCATGGCCGGAACGATGGGCACTGGTACACCAATTCCCAAACCCGGACCGACTCCATAAACGAAACTCACAGACAGCAGCATGTTCAAAATGCTGATGGCCCCTAAAACGGCCATCGGACGTTTCATGTCCCCAGAACCGCGTAGCGCGGCGGCTCCTACAAGTGTGACTCCCGTCAGCAGGTGGCCAATCGCATCCAATCGCAGATAGTTTAACGCCACCTCAGCCGTGTGCCCCTGTAAACGGAAGCTCCACACAAAGAATGGAGCCAGCAAATACAGCGAAGACGACATCAAAAAACCGAACAACTGAGCCACCAGCAGCGAAACGTTCATGACCTTGTTGGCCTGAATCGGTTCGCCCGCACCGCAATGGCGAGACACCATGGCAGTGGTGCCAATGCTGACGGTGCTGACCAGAAGCCCCGCCAGCCAGCCGACATAGGCACTAACACCGATGGATGTTGTTGCGGCGGTGTCAATGCGACCGCTTAGCCACGTGTCGAACATGCCCACACAGAAGGTCAGAAACTGCTGCAGCAAAGTGGGCATGGCCAGCAGAATGACCTGTTGACGCAGATTACCTTTCAGAATCCGTTCGCGGCGATCAGCGGCGATGCTGCGAACTGGGCTGGATTCCTGAAGGCGAGTGCTCACTCTAATCTCTGACTTGTCGTGTTTCCGCAGTGAAGAACAATGCTGTCGTTTGAAGTGCCTGAAAACTTACGCCGCAGGAAAAAAGAAGCCCGGTTTCCGCAAGAAAACCGGGCTTGAATATGTGGGGCTGGTCCTCACTCGCCAAGAAGAACATGCGGCCGGTAGGAACCGGCCCTACCTGACTTCGTAGCGGCTCGGCGGTTCAAACGTCCCACGCCTTGCCGCCCACCACGCCATCGGGTCAAGGGCGAAGCCCTTGGAGCGACAACGGAGCGGCTCGGCGGTTCAAACGTCCCGCGTCTTGCCGCCCGCCACGCCATCAGGTCAAGGGCGAAGCCCTTGTTAGTAGGAACGAGGTCGGACGGAACCCTGAACTCGACCGGGAAGTCCCATAATTCGCAGGAAGCCTTCGGCGTCTGTTTGGTTGTAGTCGCCACCTTTTTCCATGCTGGCGATTTCCGGATCGTACAGGCTGGTTGGCGAAGTTCGGCTGCAAATGCGTAGGTTGCCTTTGTACATGGAGATGGTAATTTCTCCTGTGACAGGCTTTTGAGCTTCCTTGATGAATGCCAGCAAGGCGTCCATTTTGGCGCAGTACCAATGGCCGTAGTAAACCATTTCAGCGACGACCGGGCTGATTTGATCTCGCAGGTGAGTCAGGTCGCGGTCCAGCGTCATTTGTTCCATGGCCTGATGAGCAGCGTACAGCAGAGTCATGCCGGGGGCTTCATACACGCCTCGGCTTTTCATACCGACAAAGCGGTTTTCAATGATGTCAATGCGACCTACGCCATTTCGGCCACCGATGGTGTTCAATGCTTCCACCAGCTTGGCGGCTGAAAGTGCTTCGCCGTTTACGCTGACAGGCACGCCGGATTCGAATCCGATTTTAACGAACTCTTCTTTGTCGGGAGCTTCCTGTGGAGACACGGTCATACCGAAGTCAATCACGCTCATGCCGTCAACAGTTGGGTCTTCCAGGTCGCCCGCTTCGTAGCTGATGTGCAGGCAGTTTTCGTCGCTGGAATATGGCTTGCGAGCCGTCGCTTTAACGGGAATATTTTTGGATTCGCAATATGCCAGCATTTCTGTGCGGCCAGGAAACAGGTCGCGAAATTCCTGAATTCGCCATGGAGCGATAATCTTGACGGTTGGATCCAAAGCTTCAGCCGCCAGCTGGAAACGGCATTGATCGTTGCCTTTACCGGTGGCTCCGTGAACGAAGGCCACAGCGCCCACTTCGCGAGCTCTCTGCAAGCAAACCTTGGAAATCAGCGGGCGGGCAATTGAAGTTCCCAGCAGATAGATGTTTTCGTATTTGGCCTGCCACTGCAGAGTCGGGAAGGCGATGTCTCGGCACATTTCTTCGCGAGCGTCCACCAGAACGGAAGACTTGGCTCCGATGTCCAATGCCTTCTTCAGGATGGCTTCGCGATCTTCGCAGGGCTGTCCCAGTTCAACGTACAGACAATGCACGTCGTAGCCTTTGTCCTGCAGCCAACCAACAAGAACGGATGTATCCAACCCACCGCTATATGCGAGAACAACAGATTCTGCCACGATTTACCTGCTCCGGATTTTAAGATCTGAACGACGGACACAGCACCTCGACACCGCTCGGGGATTTGCGTTCCGGACAAAATGGGGGATTCGCGCTGCAAATCAGACGAATTTCCGTGCGAATGGTACCGCTCTGGCACGCCATCGTCACCGCTTTGAAGCGGGTTTCCGCAGGATGGCAACGATTCTCCACCAGACGGAACGAATTGTCACCGATTTCACGCAGGAATTGCGGCCGCAGCGAGTTTTGGCTGAGACACTTTTTCTGCGGACTATCTGTCGGCGTGCGGCTTGTACAGCCGTTTGACAATTTGCTGAATGTCATCGCCAAGTTCTGCAGACAGTTCGCGAGACGTGGTTTGAATCGCCTGATGCAGCGGTTCCAGCAAAGAGTGCCCCATGGCCAAAGACTTACGTTCGGCGGGCGGAAGGTGTTCTACCCGGATTTCCAGCTTCTTTTCCGAAGCTGTCAGCCACGCTCGGTTTAACAGAAAGATGGCGGAATTGCGGCGAGTGCGCCAGCGGCCTTGGTCTTCGACATCGCAGTTTTGCAGACGCTGGTCGATCTGTTCCAGAACACAGATCAGGCGGACGACATTGTCGCGGATCTGCCGTTGGGATGCCTGTTCGCTATCGCCAGCGTCTGCGTACCACCAGGTATCAACTTGATTGATCTGATCTGACGACGGCATCGGCGTCGGTCTCCCGTTATGGCACGACAAAAGCGGAATTCTGCACGTTTGGTCGTTGTGACCACTTAGCTGAAAACGCCAGCAATTATTCTCGCCATACGGACAGGCCACAAAGAACGCCCCGCGGACGAAGCGTTAGTAACCGTCGCCTGAACGAACTGCAGGCATTCCGATTGGAATGCTAACTGCAGGTCGACGTTGTGAACAGCCGGAACAGGCCTGAGTCAGTCAGGCCGTTCCCCTGCCGCTTACTCGTCTTCTTCTAATAATTCGCCGTCGTCCTGTGGGACTTCGTTTGCCCAGCGGTCGAGGTCGTGTAGTGAGTTATTCAGGTCGTCCATCAGCAGCAGTTGCGTTTCGATGATGTCCTGCGACTTGGAGAAGAACGCATCCAGAACCTGTGGGTCGAAGTGTTTGCCTCGACCTTCTTCCAGAATTTCGAAACACTTTTCGCGTGGGAAGGCCTTCTTGTAAGGTCGTTCGCTGGAAAGAGCGTCAAACACGTCGGCCACCGCAACCATGCGGCCTTCCAAAGGAATGTCTTCACCGGATAGTCCAAGCGGGTATCCGGAGCCGTCCCATTTTTCGTGATGTGTTTGAGCGATTCGGGCGGCCAGCATCAGCAACGGAGAAGATCGCATATGCAGAAGATTTTCGCCTTTACGTGTGTGCGTCTTCAGAACCTGCCAGTCTTTTTCTGAGATCGGTTCAATGATTTGTTTTCCGATGCAGCAGTGTCGCTTCATCATGTCGTACTGATCTGGTTCAAGCTTGCCGGGCTTAAACAGGATGGAGTCTGGAATTCCAATCTTGCCCACGTCGTGAAGCTGAGCTGCCTGTTCCAGCATTTGCAACTTATTCCGGGGATATCCCATGGCGGATGCGATAATGGCGGCATACCGGCCAACGCGAATAACGTGATTTCCGGTGTCGTTGTCGCGGTGCTCAGCAGCTCGGGCAAGGCTAAGAATCAGCTGTTGTCGAGTCGCTTCCAGTTGGCGTGTGCGGTGTTCAACCTGCTGTTCCAGTCGAGCAGCATCGTTGGCGACCATGTCGAAGTGCTTCTTCAACAGGATGGCGTTACGAACTCGTGGAATCAATTCGCTGGGATCAATCGGCTTGGCCAGAAAGTCGCTCGCACCCAGGTCGAGTGCTTTCTTCCGAACCTTGGGATCTGTGGCTGCAGTAAGAATCAGCACAGGAATATACTGCAGCACGGGATCCAGCCCCATGACTCGCAGGATATCCAGGCCGGAGATTTCCGGCATGTGAATATCCAACAACAGAATGTCTGGCTGTTCTGTGCGTACCAGCATCAATGCTTCAGAAGAACGTTCAGTGGTTACGAAGTTCTTATAGCCTTCGCCTTTCAGGTGTTGGCGAAACGTCATGATGTTCAGACGCTCATCGTCAACGATCATGATCTTCGCATCGGTGATCATGATCTTCGCATCGGTATTCGTTTTGCGAATGAGGACGCTTTCAGTCATGCGTCGTTCTGATTCTGTTTCAATCAAAGGATCTGCATCGTCTGGGGCCGCGGTCGCCCGGCTGTCTTTTCCTGCAGCTTTGGCACTGGAAGCTTTTCGCTGTTCGGCTCGCTGTTCGGCTGATAGCGAATCCGCAGAGCTGCCGGCTGCCGTTGGGGCAATGGGCACCTTGATGTGGGTAATTTCGTTCGTATCCGGGATAGCCTCAAGCGCCAATGACGCTAAGTTGTTCGCCGACGACGAGATGCCTGCAGACGGTGCATCTTTGGCGAAAACTGAGGACGAACTGGCAGGCTTACGGCCGCGGAGTGCATCAAGGGACGCAATCGTAGAACGAATTTCGTCAAGGACTGATCGTTCTGGTGAATCTGGTGTGTCGGACATTCCGATAAACTTTCCTTTAATCGTGGCAACAAAGCCCCAACTAAACTTAGCTCTAAATTGTCAGGTTGCAGAAACGCAACGTTCTAAAACATGAACTCTTGATCACTCGATGATCGCCATGGTGAACAAACAGCTATAACCCGCCATTCCGTCATGACTGCACATGTGGGAATCCCTGTAGCCCGGGGGCGTTTAAGCTTGAAACCGCTGTTTGAAATCTTTTGAAAGCTATAAAATCTGAATCAGCTATTGGATTGTGGCCGTTTCCGCTGGCTGTTCTGCCACGGTGACCCAGGCCGCAATGTCTTCAAGCTCCAGAATAAATTCTTCTGTCCCGTCCTCTTCACGTCTTTCGGCGTTCTGTTGCAGCATCATGGCTGGGTTTGTGAATTGAGCGAAGCCAACGGTTCCCCCCGTGCCCTTCAGTTTGTGAGCAAGTTCTTTTAGTGTTCGAAACTCGCGAGCTTCCCACGCCTCGCGTATACAACGCATGGCTTCCGGCAGGCCATGCACAAACTCCGTGACGATTTCTCTGAACTCAGGAATCTCCATCGGCAAAGTCGAGTACAACGGTTGCAGCAACGACTGTTTCCTGCTGCCAGTTGTCGTAGACAAAGCTCTTTCCACCATTTTCATAACATCGTCGATATGTGGCACAACTTGCTTCTGTTCATCACGGTTGCTGGGACTATTCCCTGTGACAGCGTCTGTTTGTTCCGGCTCAACAAAAGAATCGTCCACTTCCAGCAGTCCGCTCAGCATTTCCAGCAACTTGTCGATGTCGATCGGTTTTGGCAGGAATCCACTGCAACCCGCTTCTGTACAGCGGTCTTTATCCGATTGCATAACGTTGGCCGTCAGGGCGATAATCGGAATCTCAATTCCCTGTTCACGCAGTTTTCGAGTTGCCGTGAAACCGTCCATCACGGGCATCTGCATATCCATCAGCAACAGATCGAAGCTTCCGCCCTGCGACTTTTCGAGCGCCTGCAGACCGTTTTCTGCTTCTTCAACAGTGATGCCGGATTTACGAAGCACAAGGCTGACCAATTGACGGTTCGCCGCTGTGTCGTCTGTGACCAGCACGCGCGCAGGCTTGAATCGAAAAGCAAGTCCAACGTGCTTTTGCTGCTGCATACCGGAAACGAGATTTCGTGAGGCCTGCTGAGTGTCAACAAGCGGCGCGTTGGATACGTCTCCCGTGTCCACGGAGAATGAGAACGTGCTGCCTTCTCCGGGAACGCTTTTAACAGAAACTTCGCCCCCTAAAGCTTCAGTCAGTTTCTTGCTGATCGCCAGCCCCAGTCCAGTACCACCAAATCGGCGAGTGACCGAACTGTCTGCCTGAACGAATTCCTGAAAGATCTTTCCGCATTGTTCTTCGGTCATGCCAATACCGGTATCAGTCACACTGAATTCCATTTGCGACTTGCCGTTCGCGTTCAGGTGCTTCGCGATAATCTTGACGCTGCCGGAACTTGTAAACTTAATGGCATTGCCCACCAGGTTCATCAGAATCTGACGTAGTCGGGTTGGGTCGCTATGAATGACGGATGGTATCACGCCATCAATTTGCTGTTCCAGCATCAGCCCATTTTCCTGTGCCTTCATTTGCAGCACGCTGACAACTTCTGACATCAATTGGAATGGGTTGGTTTCACAGATTTCCAGTTCCATCTTTCCGGATTCGATCTTTGACAGATCCAGAATATCGTTGATCAAACCAACCAGGTGAGTTCCACTGGAATGGATCGTGTTGAGATACTGAGTTCTCATCGTGGCACTGTCTTCCATGCCGCGACGCAGAATGTCAGTGAAGCCCACAATGGCGTTCATGGGATTGCGAATTTCGTGGCTCATATTTGCCAGAAAATCGCTTTTCGCTTTGTTGGCGGCTTCCGCCTCATCCTTGGCAGACTGCAATTCGATCTTGTTTTTCTCCAGAATTGTGACGTCATCAAATGTCACCATTGCTCCGCGATTCTTACCTTCGCTGCCAGCCAGCGGTGAACAATTGATGCGAAAGATTCGCTTCTGCCCGGTGCCATTTGGCAAAGTCATCATGACGTTGGAAATCGTCCGGCTTTCTGCCAAAGCCGTTTCCCATGGCATCTGATCCGGAGCGTCTGTGTCGACGAACTGAAATCCAAGGTCCCGTACCTTTATCCCGGCAATCTTTTTCGAATCCAGGTTTGTCATCACCTCCATGGCATGGTTCGCCAACAGCACTCGATTGTTCAGCCCAACGATCATCAGACCTTCCGACAGGATGTCCAGGGCTTCGCGAACTCGTCGAGGGACAGCATGTGACGGGTCCAGATTCTTCAACACCATCGTCAAGAACCAGCGAAACGAAAAGAACGCAAGGGGAGCACAGAAGATCAGCAGTTGTGACATGCGAGTTTGGAAATACCCAAAGATTCCCGGCGGGATCAAAGGTGTAAAAGAAACCTCCAGCGTGCCCCAATTGGCCAGATCCTGAGCAGACAGCGTTACCTGCATAAACTGTTGAGTCGACTTTCCATCCATGTCGCTGGGCCAAAGTGATTCGTGCGGCCCCGACTGCACAAGAATCTTTCCATCCGGTGCTCTGATGGCCACAGACAGCGTTTGGGAATAGCGATCCACAATTGCGTCAAAAACGCCGCCCAGTTTCTGCAGATCCCCGCCCTCGACAATAGGCGCAGTGGTGAACGCAAGCGATTCAACAAACTGCTTGCGATTGGACGTGGCAACTCCTTCTTCATCGGGAAGAAGCTGGAAGTAACTTGCAGCCATAAGAATGCCCAACATTGAGCACACAAGGCCGATTGTAATTCTAGATGCTGCTGATACTTTAAACATGGTATTTTCCGTCGAAAGCTTCTGATTCGCTGCGATCCGACTTGATTAACGTCTATCTGAATCTGGCACTTCCCCATCAGGTGTGGCCAGCCTGTTAGTAAAACTATTTGGGCTTGTGGCCCGCATCCTGTGTGTCTGGCACATTATCCTGAGTCTGCCCGTCAACAATGTCCTGCAGCGAATCTCCGTCATCAGGACCGCTCACGCCATCCATCACCATCAGTGGATCGAAAATCGTCCACACCGGAAGCTGGCCAAGAAAAATTAATGCCAACATCCCTGTTCGATGTGCGGTCACCACTGAACCGAACACAACTGATGCACCCGCCGCAGCCACCGTTGTGGCAGTCATGTTTGTAATGCCGTAGCTCGTTGGAATGTTTTCTTCAAAGCTGCCCAGTTGTTCGACCGTGCCTTTCAATTCGGCGTAGTCGCCATAGCGGAATTGCATACCAACGTTCATGTTCACGCCTGATCCGACAGGCACGGCATTCAAAACAGCGCCGATATCGATGGTTGTCTGTCCGTCAGACTTCAGGCCGGACGAAAGACCCCGCTCGCTTTCCGCCTGACTGATTTGAAGCTGAGTTCTGGCACCTTCGCTGTCGTCATTCGTCGCCACTTTGGGCGCAAAAAATGCGATGGCAGCATCATCGTCGCTGTTGTCCCCGGATTCAGGCATTACAAACACAGACCGATCGTCATCGTTCGTGCTTCCTCGTGCCACGCCCGATGGAAGCCCGGCGGAAGCGTCCGCCAAAACATCAGCTCCGCCATTCATGTCACCTTCAGACGTTTGCGACGACATTGACTCATCGGTGCTTATCGTGGTTGTCCTGTCCGACGTTGAGTCCGATGTGCTGTCTGTGGAGTTGCTATTTAATGCCGTGTTAAAGCCCGCCACAGAGGTCGGCACAAAGATTCGAACCGTGGAATCTGAACTGCTGGCCCGCCCATCAGTTACTTCAAACTGAAACGAATCGTCGCCGGAATATCCAACTGTTGGAGCATACGTAAAAGATCCGTCTGCGTTCACAACCACAGTTCCATGCTTTGGCGCGACTACAACGACAACTGACATTGCATCGCCTTCAACATCGCTGAAGCCATTCAACAGACCGGGCGACACAACTGTCAGATTTTCGCCGTCTGCGACGTTGTACGTATGAGACACCGATCTTCGCAAAACCGGAGCGTCGTTGACTGGCAAGACAACCAGCTGAAACGTTGTGGACGTCGTTGCTTGTCCGTCTGAAACAGTCACCGTAATTGTTGACGTCCCAAAAGCATTGCCCACCGGATTCAGGCGAATCACTCGATTGCCGCCGCTGCCGCCCAGCCGGATGTTCGAACTTTTGATTAGATCGCTGTTACTGGATGTCGCTGTGACCGTAAGCTGGCTGAACGTATTGTCCACATCAGCAATCGCAAACACGATCGGCCCGGCAACTGAATCTTCATTAATTGTGACGTTGGAAATTGCTCCAATTGTCGGAGCATCATTGACGGGCGTGACGTTCACATCGAATTCCTGAGTGACCGAGTTCAGTCCGTCGGACAGGACAATCGAAATCGTGGCGGTTCCCGAAACGTTGGAAGCGGATGTAAAGGAAACGGTACGAGAAACTCCTGTGCCACTGACAACAATCGCTCCGTCCGCTATCAGGCTTTGATTGCTTGACGTTGCCGAAACAGTTAGTGATGTCGTGGAGTTATCGACGTCAGAAACCTGAAACGTCACCGATCCGCCCGCTGAGTCTTCCTGAATTGTCACGTCTGTGATTGAGGACATTTCGGGAGAATCATTCACAGCGGCAATCGTACCGGTAAATGTGGTCGATGAGGACAATTCGCCATCAGACACCGTAACCGTGAACGTCACTGGCCCGCCAAACTGATTCGGGCGAGGAGTGATGACAAGACGCCGGTTCTGGCCATCGCCGTAAACAACGATATCACTATCCACCACAAGCGACTGGTCACTGGATGTCGCTGTAACAACCAATGAACCGCTGTCCAATTCCAGGTCATTGATTAAGAACTGAATTGGAGCTGACGGTGTGTCTTCTTCCAGGTTGACGTTTGCGATCGTGGAAATTGTCGGCACATCGTTGACCGCAGTAATCGTCACGTCGAACGTTTCTGTGGTAACACTGGCCCCATCCGAAACAGAAACCGTAATCGTCACTGGACCGCCGTTCGCATTCGCCACGGGTGACAGACTGATCGTGCGGTTCGCTCCCGAACCCCCCAGTAAGATGTCGGCATCCCGGATAAGGTTCTGATCGCTCGATGTTGCGGTTACGGTGAGTGCATTAACACTGGTATCGACGTCGCTGACAGTGAAGGCGATAGGCCCCACCGTTGTATCTTCGTTCGTTACGATGTCCGCAATTGCCCCAATGCTTGGAGCATCGTTTTCATTGCCGATTGCGACAGCTACGGACGCCGTCGTGGCAGCATTGACGCCATCAGTGACGCTGATGCCGAGGCTATAGTTCGGCATGAGTTCGAAGTCCAGATTCGTCGAGTCTGCGATTGTAATCTGTCCCGTTGCGCCGTTGATCGCAAATACCCCATCACCGTTTCCACTCACTATTGACCAACTGATTGTTGACGCAGTTGCATCAGCGTCCGTCGCAGTCACCACGCCAACGGTATCGCCTACGTTGGCGAACTCCGAAACAATGAATGACTGACCAACAGTGATCCTAGGAGCGTTATCATTCAGATCCTGAACAATGACGTTGAAGTCTTGAGACGATGTTGAACCATCTGTACTGGTCGCCAACACGGATATCACGATGGATCTTGCCGCCTCAGAATCAAGGCTGGCGTTGGTTGTAACCACACCGGTTGCAGAGTCGATTGCGAATTGACTTCCCGGATTCAAGCTCAGGCTGTATGAAATTTCGTCAGCACCGTCTGCGTCGCTGGCGAAGGCCGTAATGCCGACAGTGGCGCCGATCGCCGAATTCTCGTCAACAACGTTCGTCCCCGTGTTTGTGTCAGCAATTGCCGTGATACCGAATTCGTTCACGTCGGCAATACTGATATCGAACGTCTGTGTCTGCGATGATCCGTCTGCGCTGGTTGCCTTCACGACGATGGTATGGCTGGCTGCCGTTTCTCGATCCAGCAAACTACCGTTGGCAACGCTGACGACTCCTGTGGAACCATCAATCGCAAATCGACCGCCGGCACTGTTGTCCAGCGTGTAAACGATTGTGTTGTTGCTGCCGTCGGCATCGGACGCTGAGGCGGTGATTCCGACAAGTGTGCCGTTGACGGAGTTCTCGTTAACAGCGTCAATTGCTGCATTGGTGTCGGTAATTGCACCGACATCGAATTCATCGAAATCCGTCACATTGACGGCAACGCCTTGCGAAAGTGATGTGTGAGTTCCGTCGGATACCGTCAACGTAAGTGTATAATTGGTAATGGATTCGTAGTTCAGCTTTGAAGCGTCAACAACTGTCAGCTCACCCGTCGTGGAATTCAAAGCGAACACTCCATCCACATTTCCGGCGGTGATCGTCCAGCCACTTAACGTCGTTCCCGAATCTGTATCTGTGGCCAACACCGTACCCATTGAATACGCGTTCGCCGAAGCTTCGCTAACGGTGAATACCTGCCCCGGTGTTATAACGGGCGCGTTGTTATTGGCATCCGCAATTGCAATTGTGATCGCCCGAATGGCTGATGTATTTGTGCCGTCGGAAACCGTCAGTCCCAGCGAATAGCTACTGGTCGCAGAGAAATTCAGTTTGGTGTTGTCGACCACTGTAATCTGGCCGGTTGAACTATTGATGCCAAAAATGCCGTCGTCATTGCCGCTGCCAATTGTCCAGTTGCTTAGCGTTGTACCCGCATCGGCGTCTGTGGCTGCAACAGTGCCCACGACAGTGCCCACGGTCGCAATTTCGGATATGTCAAAGGACTGCCCAGCCGTGATTTCAGGAACATTGTCATTGATGGCGGTAATGCTAAGCGACACGGTGACGGGCGTTGATGTTGTCAATCCATCGTTGATTGTATAAGTGAAGGAATCTGTGGTTGTTTCGCTGTCATCGTGTGTATAGGTGAATGATCCGTCAGAATTCAGTACGAATGAACCTGCGACAGCACGGGCCGGCCCGGAAACCAGCGTCAGCGTCACATTGTCGCCATCAGCGTCGGAGTCGTTATCCAAAACCCCACCCGGCCCGGAGACTGCCGCACCTGCCGTCAGAAAGGTGCCGTTCACTGATGCAAAACGAGCTGCGATTTCGCTGGCAGATGTTACTGCATTGGATATCTGCACTTCGTCAATCTGTCCCTGAAACGTGCGAGTCGTTCCGCCACCATAACTACCAACGACCAGATTCAAAGCCGCGTCGGACGTAGCGGTCCCAAGTGGCCCATTGGCCGTCGTCAGAGTCTGCAGGACGCCATTGATATAAACCTGAGGCGTATTGCTCGAACTACTGTTGTTGTACGTGACAACGACATTTTGCCATGTGTTCAAAGAGATTGTTCCCGGGCTCGTCACCCAGCTGCCTTTACCGATGCTGAAGCCATGTTCAAATCGCAGGCTGCCATCATTCTGAACCTGCAGCGTCCATCCATTTCCAGCGGAACCGCTGAACGTCGTAGATGCCTTGTCCAGAATGCGACCATACCCACCGCCGCCCCAACCTGTCGGATTGATCCATGTCGAGATGGTGCCACCACCTGCAAAAATGTCATCGACAGTTGCATCAGATCCCAGCGACACGCTGCTGTTGGTCCCGTTAAACGAACCTGCATCTCCGACAACTCCGGGAGCGACAGTGACTGCCGTCAAACCGCCATCATTACCGTACGACGTAGAGTCCACGGTTGTGCCATTCATGTGCAGAACAACGGTGTCGCTGCTGTCCCAGACAGTATGAAGAGCTCCCCCATCAGCTGCATCAGGGTTTTCGTAATACAGCCAGATGGAATCCGTAGCGGAACCTGCCGCAATCATCGGCACGTTCACCCAGACGTACGAATAGCCCGCTTCATTCCAGGTTTCAATTTCATGGGCCAGCACGTTGCCGCTGCTGTCCACGAATCGCAGATCTTCGCCAAAATTCTGCGTCCTTGTGTAGTCAACATTCACCGCATCCGATGCTGTGGCGTGAAGTTTGACCAACACAGGCACGTTGGTCAGGTTTTCAGCCTGAGCAGCGTTGTTGAACGTAATTTGCGTTCTGCTGTTCCAATTCAGGTTGAACCAGTCAGTGCTGGCCGAAACGTTCAGGGTGCCCCCCTCATCAAGTGTGTAAGCGTCACCAACGGCGATTGGCGTAGAATTCACGTTGACCTGTAACGAAGGTGTGTAAGTCAGATCAATCGGCTGATCCATGCCGGCTGATGTTCCGGCAAATTCACCAATGAACGCACCGCTACTGGTGAAATGCAAAATACGATCGCCGCCAAAATCAGCCACCAGCAGACTGCCGTCGGGAGCCCACGTAAAGCCGCCCGCAGCCGTCATGCCACCGCTACCTGCCGACACGACATCACCGATGACCGCCCCTGTACCGGCATCAAATTCCCGGACCACATTCAGATTTGTCGCGGAAGCAAACAAGTTGCCGTTCGGCCCAAAGTGCATGTCGATATGGGTAGCAGTTCCGAACGACGCAAATGTGTTCAGAAAAGCCCCCGTCTTGCCTTCGTAACGGCGAATGTCTCCGTCGGCAAAACTGGAGACGTAAAGATGACCATCCGGTCCGAATGTCAGGCCGTCCGGACTTGTCAATCCGCCTGCACCTGATGGAACAAAAACACCTAACGATCGCCCGTCGGTTCCGCTGAATTTCAAAATATTTCCAGAGTTCTGGCTACTGACGTACAGGTTGCCATCAGCTCCAAACGCCATTCGAGACGGCTGCTGCAGTCCGCCACTTTGTCCGTAGACAAACGTATCCACAAACAGCCCTGTCGCTGGGTCGAAGCGATCGATATCGTTTGAACCGAACTCAGTAACATACAACAGACCGTCCGGTCCAATTCGTACGTCCACAGGGTTGGCAATTGCTGCCGACGCGGAAAGCGGAACGCCTGTCTGGCCGTCGTAACGGAAAAGCTGGTTAGTTGCAAAACTGGTAACATAAAGGTCGGAAGGTGTGTAAGTTCCGTCTTCGTCCGTTGCGGAAACGATAATGCCGTTGGTAAATCCATCGTTCGTGTAAACGTGAGTCACACTGCCTGGATTTCCCGTGACGGTCTGAATGCTGCCGTCGCCCCAGTTAATCACCCAGTTGCTGATGGTGTCGTTGCCCGGGTCGGTGACGCTTAGATTCAGCGTATACGCGGTACCACTGTTTGCCGTCGCCGCCCCCGTGATGTTCAATGTTGGAGCAACATTGGTGACAGTCAGTGTTTGTTGAACGACGGTGGAATAGCTACTGCCATCGTGGACTCGTAACGCCACCTGGTAAGTGCCATTATCGTTAACGCCCGCTGCCTGCAGTGCCGCCCAGTTCACGGTAGGATTAACGCCAGTGATGTCGGAACCAAATGTTCCGTTGTAATTCAAATCCCATTCGTAAGTCAGCGGGTCAGAATCAGGATCCGAGGATCCGCTGGCGTCCAGCGTCAACGAACCACCTTCGGCGATGGAGTAAACGGTTCCCGCATTGGCCGTGGGAGTTCCCGCCACGATTGTCAGTGTTGTGGTGGCAATATCAACGCCGCCTTTGCCGTCTTCAACACGCACTCCAATCGTGTGGTTCCCCAGCGTATTGACCCCATTTGACTGCAATGTCGACCAGGCAACTGTGGGACTTGCCCCGGTTGGCTCGCCAGCTTCCAGAAAATCGCCGTCGTTGTCCAAATCCCAACGGTACGTCAAAGTGTCTCCGTCAAGATCCGTCGAGCCTGACGCATTCAGCGTAACCGGATTACCCGGAGTCGTTGTGTATGTTCCGCCAGCACTTGCGATGGGATTTCGATTTCCAGTGGTCCCCAGTGTGTACAACGCAGCGACGTCCGTCGTGCCCAATGCTCGGCCATAGATACGAACATCATCAATCACGCCGGATGCCGGGTAGGCAGAATCATTGGTTGCGAAAACGTCCCGAGCCGTCCCGACTTTCCAGGTTTCCGTGCCGTAGTCCGGAGTCGTGATTCCCGGCGTAAACGTGGCTGAGTTCTCCAACGCTCCATTGACGAACAGTCTGGCGATTCCCGACGCATTGTCATAAGTTGCAACGACGTGATAGAACTGATCCGGTGCGTAAGTGTTCAGGCTTTCGACCGTGACATAGTTTGTGCCGCCCGTCCAGATTTCAAAGTTTATCCTTTGGTCTGATTCGTACCACAAGCCAGTGTGCGTACCTTCTTTAACAAGAATGCCATAAGCATAGTTGTTGTCAGCTGCGGATGCTCCACCGGGCACGTCAGCCGGATTGAACCACGCAGACAATGTGTACTGGCTGCCTTCCTGCACGTTCTGCAGCGTCGGGCTGTCCGGGACCGTAAAGAAGTCTTCATCCCCACTGGTGGAATTGAGGTAGAAGGCACCGCTACCGACAACTCCCCCCGTCCATCCATTTTCAGCGCTTGCATTCAGATTTGCGTTGTTTCCGTTGCCGGAACTATCCGCCGCAACTGTGCCGGACGTTTCGTCAAAGGCCAGGTGCAACAGCAGGTTGGACGAAATATCCACAGCTTCCGTCACATTGACTGCGATGGACTGAATCGCCGATGTCAGCGATCCGTCGGAAACAGTGACTGTCAGTGCATAGCTGGATGTGACGGCGTAGTTCAGCTTTGATGCGTCGTTAACCGTCAGTTCACCAGTGGTGCTGTTGATGGCGAACACGCTGCCAGTGTTGCCGCCGGTGATCTGCCAGTTACTGAACGTTGTGCCGGCTTCCGCGTCAGTTGCTGTGGCAATTCCCAGCGATGTGCCGTTCGTTGCTGCTTCGGAAACACTAAAGGTCTGTGCCGCGTCGACAACAGGAGCGTCATTCACTGCCGTGACGTTGACCGTCTGCCGGACAATTGCGCTGATGCCACCGTCGCCGTCAGACAGGCGGAAGGCCACCGTGCGACTTAGCGATCGGGGATCGTCCGAAACGTTTTCATAAGTGATGTTTCGCATCAACTTCTGAACAGCCGCCACCGTGGCGTTTGCATTCAAGTCGACCACAATCGACGTCAACCCGTCGGTTCCGCCACTGATCGTACCGATGACGACGGCACCGGAACCGAAGTTGTAGGTCACGTTGCTGCCGGAAAGACCAATCTGTCCGGACGACGTTCCCTGATCGCGGATCGCCAGCCGATCGGTGACTCGTGCGTTGGCATGCACATAGACCGTAAATTGACCGCCATTCAGATCCGTTGAATCCGCATCGCTGACCGTGGCAGCCGGGTCAACCAGCACCGCCGTACCGTTTTCAGTGTAGCTGACCGCACTGGATGGCAGACTTAACGTTGGCGCAATATTGCCGGAACCAACGTTGATGTTGATGACATCGGAATCCATCTTAGCACCACCGAATCCGGTGTTCCCCAGATCGTTGGTATTAAGCGTAATTGTTGCCAGGCCGTTATAGCCCGCTGCAGGCTCAAACTTCGTTCCGTCCAGTACCGCATTGATGTTTGCGATCGTTCCCGTAAACGTCATGGTCGCGTCACGCGTGCCATCACCGGTCGTAAACGTGATGTCCGTTGGAACGACGACTCGTTGAGCAAACACACCGTCGGTATCCCCGGTGCCTGCGCCAGACCAAACAACGACAAAACTGCCTTTCGCATCCATCGCCACGGACGAATAGGATTGATCACCCGTCGTTGTGGAATTCACCAGAACCTCGCCGCCTTTGGCAGCACCTGCTGCTGTGTACTGGCGAGCGTAAATTCCCAGCTTGTCTCCGTCCTGATTCTTGCTGGTCCAGGTGATGACAAAATCCCCATCACTGTCCATGGATACCGATGAATACTGCTGAACATCGGTCGTCACAACATTCACCAGAAACTCACCGCCCTGAGCATTTCCAGCGGCATTGTAGCGTTTTCCGTACACGCCCCAGTTGTTTCCATCCTGATCCTTGCTGGACCACGTCACGACGAAGTTGCCATCGGCATCGACGGCCACGGAAGAAAACGCCTGTTCATCGCTGGTTGTGGTATTGATCTGAAACTCACGGCCCTGAGCGACTCCGGACGAATCGTATCGTTTTCCGTAAACTCCCCAGTTGTCACCGTCCTGATCTTTGCTGGACCAGGTCACAACAAAACTGCCGTCCGCCGACATAGCCACCGACGATGCGGTTTGCTCATGGTTTGTCGTATTGTTCACTGAAAATTCACCGTCCAAAGCTATGCCGGTCGAATCAAACCGCTGGCCGTAGACACCCCATTTGTTTCCATCCTGCTCGTTGCTGGACCACGTGACGACAAAATTGCCGCTGGCGTCCATCGACACACTTGGGCCCAGTTGATCCTTGCTTGTTTCGGTGCTGATCCGGAATTCCGAACCCTGACGGGCTCCTGACGCGTTAAACCGCTGAGCGTATACGTCCCAGCCGTCTCCATCCTGATCTTTGCTGGACCAGGCAATCACAAAGTTGCCGTCGTCGTCCATGGCAATTGAAGACTGCACCTGCTCTTTGGCGGTGGTCGTGTTGACCAGAAATTCGCTTCCCTGAGCCACTCCGGCGGCGTTGTATCGTTGAGCGTAAATGCCCCAGTTGTTGCCATCCTGATCTTTGCTGGACCATGTCACCACAAAGTTACCGGCAGGATCTGACGCTACCGAACGAGGGCTACCGAAGTCGCCGGCTGTAGCTCCAAAGAAGCTAACTTCCAAAGTGGCCTGTTTACTGGCAGTCGTGGTATTAACCAGAATTTCACCGCCCACCGCAGTGGCCGTTGACGATGGCCATCCCACAGAAACCGTGCCGTTGTTGGCGGTCAGTGTGACCTCCAACGAACTGCTGCCGGCATCGGCGTCGCTGATGGAAATCAGATTACCGTTGCCTGAGTTGAAGACGACTGATGAATCCTGCGGTGTTGTTTGAGCACCAGGCACACTGTTGACGGGAGCAAGGTTGGCGGCACTGCCAACCGTGACCTGGTGGCCGGGCACAAAGTTAAAGTAGTCGGGCTGCGAAAGGCTGCCGCCGGTGGTGTAGACATCAATAAATGCGCCGGTCGAACCAGCGTACCGCAATATTCGATTTGTCTGCCAGCTTGACACATATAGATTGCCGTCGGGACCAAAGGCCAGCCCAACCGCAGAACTCAATCCACCGGACCCGGAAGCAACGAAGTCATCGATATACGCTCCCGTCGTTCCGTTGAATCGAACGACGCTGTCCCTCGTGTTGTCGGCCACGTACAGATTACCATCCGGGCCAAATGCCATATCTTCAGGGGCACTCAATTTGCCACTGGCGGCGGTGACAAACTGGCTGATGAAAGCCCCCGTCGTTCCGTTGTATTTATAGATCGCGCCGGAACTGTAATCTGACACATACAGATTTCCGTCCGGACCAAACACCAGGCCTTCGGCTTGATTCAATCCACCACTGGAAGCTGTCACAAAAGCGTCAATAAAGGCTCCCGTTGACGCATCGAATCGCAGCACCTGTCGAGTCAGGCGACTGGCAACGTACAGGTTGCCGTCGGGACCGAACGCGATTCCCGCCGCACTGTTCAATCCGCCGCTGTTCGCAGCGACAAAGGTGTCAATGAAGGCTCCCGTAGTGACGTTGTAACGCAGCACGTTGTCAGAGTTCCATCCACTGACATACAGGTTTCCGTCCGGGCCGATCACAGCATCGACGGGATAATCAGTTCCGTCGCCGACGGCGAATTCCTCGATAAAGGCGCCGTTTGCCCCATAACGAAACAGACTATCTCTCTGACTGCTGGCAACAATTAACTGGTTTTGCAGATAGGTACCGTCTTCATCGGTGGCCGACGCCAGTATGTTGTACGTGAATCCCGCTTGGCTGGCGGTGTAGGTGTGAGTTGCCGTGCTGGGGTTGCCGGCAATTGTGTCGATGGTGCCGTCGCCCCAGTTGATCGTCCAGCTGGTGATCGTGTCGTTGCCCGGATCTGTCGCCGACAGATTCAGCGTATACGCACTACCGGCGGCGACTGACCCCGTTCCTGTAATTGCCAGCGCTGGCACAGTATTGGTGACCGTCAAGGTGGCGGTATCTGTGTGAACGCCACCTCTGCCATCGTCCACCTGCACACCGATCGTATACGTCCCGTTGTCTCGAATGGACGTCGGCAAAGAGCCCCACAATACCGTTGGTGCCACGCCGGTGGCGTCGTCGTACTGCGCGTCTCCGTCAAGATCCCACGAATAGGTCAGCGTGTCGCCGTTCGGATCAGTGGAGGCCGACGCATTCAGAGTCAGGTTACTGCCTTCTGTGATTGTGTATGGGCCGCCAGCGTTAGCAGTGGGGACCTGATTAATGGATAAGAAAGTCGTGGCCACAACATTGCTGGCCAGACCATCGCTGGCGATAAACGTAATGGTGCGTGAAGTCCCGGTCGCCGGATCCTGACCGTTGTTGTACGTCACCGTCCGCAGCACTTTTTGATAGTTGCCTACAGTATCGGCGCCAGACAAAGTCAAAGTGCTGCCGCTAAAGCTGGCCGAAATACTGGTGCCGCTGGTATTTGCGGCCAGAACTTCGCTGCTGCCGTCCTGACGATTGGTAATATTCACCTTCAGTGATTGCAGATTGGTGTCGTTGGCGTCTGTTAAAGTGGCATCGGTATCAACAACAGCAACTGCACCTCCACCGGATGTGAATGTGGCATTGAAATCTAGGCCAGTGGCACCGGAACTGTTATCCGCATCCAGATCCAACACCGGCGGTGCCACATGAAACTGTCGAGCAAAAACGCCGTCTGCATCTCCGGCGCCCTGTCCGGACCAGACAACCACGTAGTTATTCTTATCAAGAAGCGCAACGGAGGCGAGATGCTGGTCGCCCGTCTGGCTACTGGTGTTCACCAAAAATGCATCACTCTGCGCTACACTGTCGGCATCGTAGTGACGTCCATACACGCCCTTGCCGTCCGCGTCACCCGTATTTTCCCACACAACAACAAAGTTTCCCGCTGCATCCATATCCAGTGTTGCAGACGTGGCGCTGGAATCAGCGATTTGGAACCATGTATGACGTTGACTGCCATCCGCCTCAAACGTCCGCCCCCAGACACCCCTTCCAATACCAATAAGCCCATCCGTGCGATACACAACCGCCGTGCGTCCTGTCGCGTCAATACCAACTGAAGGCGACAGGGCATTCGCCAGTCCGTTGTCGACGGTCACGTCCCCCGACACCGCCGCACCATTTGCCGCAAAGTGACGGAGATATAGATCGTTGCCCTGATACCACGCGATTGCGAACTGTCCTGAATCATTAATTGCCACATCCGGATCTGCTTCCGCGCCACGATCGGTAGCGTTTGCCATAACATCTGTGGCATCGATCGCTGTTCCGTCCGCATTGAATCGGCGATAGAAGATCCCGGCAGTGTCGCCCGGTCCTGCTCCCTCCCAGGTAATTATAAAGTTGCCGGAAGCATTCCGGGCAATGCTGGAATCCTTCTGAGTTCCCGTTGCTGTTGTGTTGACCCGAAATTCGTCGGCCAGAGCGTTTCCGGAAGCATCAAACAGCCTGGCGTAAACACTTTGAAGCGTTCCATCCTGATTGGAGCTGGTCCACGTCACGACAAAATTTCCAGCAGCATCCGAAGCCACTTTGCCCCACTGTTGATTGTCTGCGGTTGTCTGCGCAACTTGAATTTCACCGGTGAGCGCCACTCCGGCTGAATCGAAACGTCGAGCATAGATCCCTGTCGATGATCCGTCCTGACCTGTACTTGTCCAGGCAACGACATACGAACCGTCTGCTGCCATCGAAACGGCCTGCTGACTGCCTCGATTTTCACCACTGGTTTCCTGTACGTCCGTTACGGTGGTGCTGACCGGCAATTCACCGGTAGCCGTTAACGAAAGGATCCCCTGCCAATTTCTTTGAGCTTCAGAGGTAAACGCAACTGCTGTTTCGATGTGTCCGACCTGTTGTTCCAGATCCCAGTCGCCGCCCCGCGTTGCCTGACCGGTCGCATCGTCGCTTGCCGCTACGTCTGCACTCAGAAGTATGTTCAACGATTCGGTCAGAGCAACACCATCCGAACTGGCGGCCAGATCGCAGCCATAGATCAGCAGGTCTGCATCAGCCGTTAGATGATTCTGCCATGTGACAAGTTCAGCCGCATACCGACCGATGTTCTTTTGGCTCAGAACGCTGGTCCCCAGCAGAATCTCGCCGTCATCGCCGTGTGACACAAGATGAATCGCTGCTACCCGCGGAATTCCGGCCAACGCATCCGTAATCTGAGCCACGCCGTCTTCGCGTGGAGTCAGGATCAGGATCTCGAAGATTCTTTCTGTTTGTGATTCAAGGTCCTGAACCAGCTGTTGATAGTTTTCGGCCGACGGATCTATGACGACCAGTTCGACCGTGCTCTGAACTGAGGCGTTGTCAGACGAAGCATCGTCTGCAGATGGGGACTGACTGCTGTTCGCGACTTCGCCCTGCGGCACGCCTCCCGCTTCGGAAGCGACAGTATCACCAGCAGAGTCCACAGCAGCAGCTTCCGGCGCATCCACTACTAAAGCCGCCATGGGCGAGGCGCTCATCAGAATTCGTTGTTCCAGCTGAGTCAATTCCGCAGGGCGCAGCAGCTCATCGACATCATTGCGAAAGCCTGTGCGCACTGTATGAACGGCTTCATCAAGAAGCAGCCGAGTACGACATATGAGCTTATTGTATTGTGAACTCATTCGTAAATTTCCACGTCATTTTGACCACCACCGCCCGAAAAACAGGCGCAGGGCCGCAAACGATTTCAGGAAGACGGCTCACTTATTCTGCTAAGCGCGCACGAATTCCCGCATTTTTCAACACTGGAAACTTACACCACCAGACTCTAAGCGTGGTTTATTTCCCCATGTATTCCTAAAGCCACAGACCTGCGCACTCGCCGGATTCGGTGCTTTCGGCACAACCAGCATTGGTTACCCTGGGAAGGCCGTCGGAAAAACTGCGATTTTGGGAACAATCGGAACGCCTCGCGATGCGGCAGCTTATTGATACGTTGCCAACGTACAACGTCGGATGCTGCCAGTTTGCAACACATGCAATTGTGTGCACAGCACACGCTCAAAATGGATCTGGTCTGATAACAAATTCGCCGCAGACCAACTGTGGATCGGGCATGTTCCAGTCATTCAAAGTGCCAGCCATCTATCGGCTGCTTTCTGTGACGCACAAGAACCAACCAGTATCCACGAATTTCCAGAGAGATG